>NZ_AP027291.1:2118936-2421641 GCF_030295745.1 Mycolicibacterium sp. TUM20985 | reverse complement strand
CAGTCCGGTGGCGGTGACGTGGACGTGGCCGTCGACGAACGCGGGCGTCACGAAGCCGCCGTCGAGGTCGATCACTCGAGCGTCGGGGAACTGCCTGCGGCCGACGTCGTCGGCACCCAGCCAGGCCACCACGCCGTCGGGACCGTCGCTGACCGCGATCGCGGTCGCGTCGGGCATGGTCGGGCTGTAGACCTGACCGCCGACCAGAAGCGTCGTCAAGCGACGTCGGGATGCTGGGGCAGGCGGGGCGGCTCGACGTCGGTCACGTCGATCACCTCACCGTCGATGACGTCACCGCGGTTCGGTCGGTAGGCGGTGCCGCCCGACGTCGTGACGATGAGCGGGATCCGTCCGAGACCGCGCGCAGCCAGGGCGGTCACCGCGGGGCGCGCGGCGGCGCGGGTCGGCGGCAGCAGGAGCAGCAGCCCCAGCGCGGAGGTGACGAGGCCCGGGATGACGGTCAACACCGTGCCAAGGGCGACCAGCGCGCCGTCGGGCACCGCGCCACGCGGTGCGGCGAGGCCGGTCCGCAACCGCTCGATCTGCCGTTTCGTCTGAGAACCCGCGAGGACGAGCCCCAGCGCGAACGTTCCCACCACCAGCAGGAAGGTCCAGCCGAATCCGATCGTGGACACCAGGGCGACCACCACCGCCAGTTCGACGAGGACGTAGACGAGGAAGAGCCGCATAGCCATACCGTGTCAACGTTCCACGGGGCGCCGGGGTTCCTAACCCGCGGGTGCGGACGGCTCGGCCGCGCGCACCTCGATTGCGGCATGCACCTTGTCGACGCCGCCGCGCAGCCGCGCCTGCGGGACCCACCACCACGCGTGCCACCAGTAACGCTTGGTCACCATGTCGAATACGCGCCGCGTCTCGGACTTCGGCAGCATCCGCGCGACCGCCTCGACCGGTTCGCCCTTCACCTTGCCGAGCACGCCGCACTTCTGGATGGTGACCCGCGGAGTGTTGTTGATGCGCTTGGTCTTCCACGATCCGTCGTCCGTGCTGATCAACAGCTTGTCACCGTCCGGCACACCCCACACCGTGGTGGGCTTGGGGCGCCCGTCCTTGGTGAAGGTGGTCAGCAGCAGGTACTTCTCCTTCGACACGTCGGTGAAGGTGGGCACTAGATCCCCTGCCCCGGCGTCGCCTGCAGTTCGATGCCGACGTTGTTCTTCTCGCCGCCCCGGAGCTTGCTGAAGACGTTGAAGACCTTGCCGATGAGCCCGTACCGCTTGCCGATGGCGTCGTACACCTTCGGGGTCTCGGACTTGTCCAACACCACCGCGACGGCTTCGACCGCCTCACCCTTGGGCTTGCCGCCGCGGTCGCACTCGGCGATGGTCACCTGCGGCGTGTTGCGGATGCGCTTGACCTTCCAGGACTTCTCCTGGGTGATGGCGACCACGCGATCGCCGAGTGGGGCCACCCAGATGGCGGTCGGCTTGGGCCGACCGTCCTTGGTGAACGTCGTCAACAGCACGTATTCGGATTTGGCGACCTCGGCGAATGTGGCGGGCATGACGCCAATCTAGTGGTCCCTAACCCTCCAGGTCGCCCTCGGTCTCGAGGAGCACCCGTCGCAGTCCGTCGAGGGTGGCGGGATCGGGCTGGGCCCACATTCCGCGCCCGGCCGCCTCGAGCAATCGTTCGGCCATGCCGTGCAGCGCCCATGGATTGGATTCGTCCATGAACTTCCGGTTCTCCTCGTCGAGGACGTACTCACCGGCCAGACGCTCGTACATCCAGTCGGCCATCACCCCCGCCGTGGCGTCGTACCCGAACAGGTAGTCGACGGTGGCCGCCATCTCGAAGGCGCCCTTGTAGCCGTGCCTGCGCATCGCCGAGATCCAGCGCGGATTGACCACCCGGGCTCGGAAGACCCGTGTCGTCTCCTCCGACAGGGTCCGCGTGCGGACAGCTTCCGGGCGGGTGTTGTCGCCGATGTAGGCCGCCGGGGCACGCCCGGTCAGCGACCGCACCGTGGCGATCATGCCGCCGTGGTACTGGAAGTAGTCGTCGGAATCGGCGATGTCGTGTTCGCGAGTGTCGATGTTCTTGGCGGCGACCGCGATCCGGCGGTACTGCCGGTTCATGTCGTCGGAGGCGGCCGACCCGCCGAGACCGCGGCCGTAGGCGAAGCCGCCCCACGCCGTGTACACCTCGGCGAGGTCGGCGTCGTCGCGCCAGTTCTTGCTGTCGATCAACTGAAGCAGACCGGCGCCATAGGTCCCTGGCTTGGAGCCGAAGATGCGTGTCGTGGCGCGACGCTTGTCGCCGTGCTCGGCGAGGTCTGCCTGCGCGTGGGCGCGGACGTAGTTCTGGTCTGCCGGCTCGTCCAGGTCGGCCACCAGGTTGACGGCGTCGTCGAGCATCGTCACCACGTGCGGGAAGGCGTCGCGGAAGAACCCCGAGATGCGGAGCGTCACGTCGACCCGTGGCCGACCCAGTTCGGCCAGGTCGATGGGCTCAAGGTCGACGACCCGTCGTGACGCGTCATCCCAGATCGGCCGAACGCCAAGGAGCGCAAGCACTTCGGCGACGTCATCGCCCGAGGTCCGCATCGCCGACGTACCCCACGCGGAGATTCCCACCGAACGCGGCCACTCGCCGTGGTCGGCCCGGTAGCGCTGCAGCAGTGAATCCGCAAGACCCACACCGGTTTCCCACGCCAGTCGCGACGGGACCGCCCTGGGGTCGACGGAGTAGAAGTTGCGCCCCGTGGGCAGCACGTTGACCAGCCCACGCAGCGGCGAACCCGACGGACCGGAGGGGATGAAACCGCCGTCGAGGGCATGCAGGACCTGAACGATCTCCCGATCGGTCTGCCGCAACCGCGGCACCACCTCGGTCGCCGCGAACCGCAACACGTCGGCGACGGTGGCGTCGTCGGCGATGCGGTCGACGGCACCGGCGTCCCAACCGGTTTCGGCGAGGGCGGCGACCAGCTCACGCGCCCGCGACTCGGCGGCGTCGACGTCGGCGCGCAGGTCCGTGCCGTCCTCGACCAGTCCCAGCGCTTGCCTCAGTCCCGGCAGCGACTGCTCGCCGCCGAACAGCTGCCTGGCCCGCAGAATGGCCAGCACCAGGTCGACCTCACTCTCGCCGGCCGCGGCGTGACCGAGGACGTGGAGCCCGTCGCGAATCTGGGAGTCCTTGATCTCACACAGCCAACCGTCGACGTGCAGCAGCATGTCGTCGAAGACGTCTTCTTCCGGCCGATCCTGCAAGCCCAGGTCGTGGTCCATCTCCGCGGCCCGCATCAGCGTCCAGATCTGCTGCCGGATGGCGGGCAGCTTGCCGGGATCGAGTGCCGCGATGTTGGAGTGCTCGTCGAGCAGTTGCTCGAGTCGAGCGATGTCGCCGTACGTCTCGGCCCGGGCCATCGGGGGAATCAGGTGATCGATGAGCACGGCGTGCGCCCTGCGCTTGGCCTGCGTACCTTCGCCCGGATCGTTGACCAGGAACGGGTAGATCAGCGGGAGATCGCCGAGAGCGGCGTCGGTGCCGCAGGTCGAGGACATGCCCAACGTCTTGCCCGGCAACCATTCCAGGTTGCCGTGCTTGCCCAGGTGCACGACCGCGTCGGCCTTGAAGCCATTGGTGAACTCCGAGTCGAGCCACCGGTAGGCCGCGAGGTAGTGGTGGCTGGGCGGCAGGTCGGGATCGTGATAGATCGCGACCGGGTTGGCACCGAAGCCGCGCGGCGGTTGGACCACGATCACGATGTTGCCGAATTGCATTGCCGCGATGACGATCTCGCCGTCGGGATCATGACTGCGGTCCACGAACAGCTCACCGGGCGGCGGACCCCAGTGCTCGACGACGGCGTCGGCGAGGCCCCTTGGCAGCTTCGCGAACCAGGCCCGATAGTCGCGTGCCGACACTCTGATCGGGTTGCGCGCCAGCTGTTCCTCGGTGAGCCAGTCGGGATCCTGCCCGCCGCGCTCGATCAGGGCGTGGATCAGCGCGTCGCCATCTTGAGCGTCCACCCCGGGCACGTCGCCGATCTGATAGCCGGCGTCGCGCATCGCCGTCAACAGTGCGATCGCGCTCGCCGGGGTGTCGAGACCAACGGCATTGCCGATGCGCGCGTGCTTGGTCGGGTACGCGGAGAAGATCAGCGCGACCCGCTTGTCCTCGTTGGCGACGCGTCGCAGGTTGGCCTGCCGCACCGCAAGGCCCGCGACGCGCGCGCATCGTTCCGGGTCGGCGACATAGGAGATCAAACCTTCGGCGTCGATCTCCTTGAACGAGAACGGCACCGTGATGATGCGACCGTCGAATTCGGGCACCGCCACCTGGGTCGCCACGTCGAGCGGACTCATGCCGTCGTCGTTCTCGATCCATCTGGCGCGCGAGTTGGTCAGACACAGGCCCTGCATGATCGGGATGTCGAGCGCCGCGAGATGGGCGACGTCCCAGGTATCGTCGGCACCGCCGGCGATCACCGTCGCAGGGGCGGCCCCACCGGCCGCCAGCACCGTGGTCACCAAGGCGTCGACGGAGCCGAGGAGCTCGAGCAGTGCCGGGTCCGGATTACGAAGCGACGCTGCGAAGATGGGGACGGGTTGGCCGCCCGCTGCATCGATGGCATGGCACAGCGCGCCGACGTAGGCGGTGTTACCCGCCAGGTGCTGGGCGCGGTAGAAGAGCACTGCCACGCGTGGGCCGTCGTTGGAGGCGACGTGGCCGGCCGGGCACTCGAGCACGCCCCACGTCGGCGTCGGTTCGGGTGGCGAGAAGCCGAAGCCCGTCATGAGCAGTGTGTCGCTCAGAAACGCATGCAGCTGTTGGAGATTGGTGACGCCACCCTGCGCCAAGTAGACGTGCGTCTGTAGCGCGACACCGGCCGGCACCGTCGAGTGGCTCATCAGATCGGCATCGGGTGACTGCTCACCGCTGATCACCACCGTGGGCACGCCCGCGGCGACGACGGCGTCGATGCCCTCCTGCCAACTTCGGTATCCACCCAGGATCCGAACCACGGCGATGTCGGCACCATCCAGCAGGGATTCGAGCTCACCGTCGACGAGCCGGCTGGGGTTCATCCACCGGTAGCCCGCACCGCTGGCACGGGCCGTCATAAGGTCGGTGTCCGACGTAGACAGCAGAAGAACGGTGGGCTGGTGCACTCACCATTCGTACCGCACGTCAGCGGTCGGAGTTACCCCACCTGCCGTACCACGACTCCCGGTACGGGTGGCCGAGAACTGCGAGCATGCCGAGCACCACCATCGCGAAGACGAGAAGTCCCATCATTGCCATTCCTCCTGTGTCGTCTCGATGCGTCATCGAGGTTCTCAAGAAACGTAATACCGGCGGTACCGGGTAAACGGCTTTCGTGTGGGACGGAACACACTCGGCCGAAACGTGACGGAAGTCACTCGTAGTTCGAATCGTCGACATTCGAAGGGTGGCGGGCTGGCTCGATCCGTGCGGCAATTGATGCATGTCCACTTCCCCTGTCATCGTCAAACTCGGTGCGAACATCGGTGCGCGGGTCGACGGCGTACGGCTCGGCGGCGATCTCGACCCGGCCACCATCGTGGCGATCAACGACGCACTGCTGACGCACAAGGTGATCTTCTTCCGCGATCAGCACCATCTCGACGACGAGAGCCAGCTCGCCTTCGCCAGGACGCTCGGCACGCCCACCATCGCGCACCCGACGGTCACGTCGCGCGGCGCCGACGTACTGCCGATCGACTCGCGCTACGACAAGGCCAACTCGTGGCACACCGACGTCACGTTCGTCGACCGGATCCCCAAGGCCTCACTGCTGCGCGCCATTGCGCTGCCCGAGTACGGCGGCACCACGACATGGGCCTCGACGGAAGCGGCGTACGACCAGCTACCGCCACCGCTGAAGGCGCTCACCGAGAACCTGCGGGCGATTCACACCAACGACTACGACTACATCAAGGACGTCGCAGAGGACGTCGACGGCGTATCGGACGACGTCGCGGCAAACACCCGTCAGTACCGCGAGGAGTTCGTCTCGGCGGTCTACGAGACCGAGCACCCGGTGGTACGCGTCCACCCCGAGACGGGACGCCGCGTGCTGTTGCTCGGTCACTTCGTGAAGAGGTTCGTCGGTCTCGGCAGCATCGAGTCGACCACGCTTCTGCAGCTGCTCCAGGCGCGAGTGACCAAGCTGGAGAACACCATTCGCTGGAACTGGCTTCCCGGTGACCTCGCCATCTGGGACAACCGCGCGACCCAGCACTACGCCGTGTCCGACTACGACGACCAGTACCGTCGCCTGAGCCGGGTCACCCTGGCCGGTGACGTCCCCCTCGACGTGCACGGTGCCCCCAGCCGGGTCATCACCGGGGACGCCTCGCACTACTCGGAGGTCGTGGCGCCGCCCCGCCTGGTCGCCGTACCGTAGGTGAATGGCCAGGATCCGCGATGACGACGCCTGCCCCGGTGCACTCCAGGTGCATCAGGCGGCGGACGGTGCGCTGGCGAGGGTGCGTCTGCCCGGCGGCATGATCGACGCCACCCAACTGGAGGCGCTGGCGCTGGCTGCGCACCGGTTCGGTTCTCCCGCAATGGAACTCACCTCCCGCGGTAACGTGCAGGTGCGCGGCGTCACCGATGCCGAGGGCCTGGCCGAGGCCATCGCGGAGGCGGGCCTGCTCCCATCGGCCAGCCACGAGCGGGTGCGCAACGTCATCGCCTCCCCGCTGGCCGGCCGCCAGGGCGGTGCGGCCGACGTCCGGGAATTGGTGCGCGCACTGGATGCGGCGATTCAGGCCAGCCCCCGACTCGCCGACCTGCCCGGTCGCTTCCTGTTCGCCGTCGACGACGGCCGCGGCGACGTGTCCGGGCTCGGCGCCGACGTCGCGCTCCACTTCCTCGATCAGGACACCGCGGCCGTGTTGGTGGCCGGCGTCGACACCGGCATCCGCACGCAGAACGGGGTGTCGACCCTGATCGGCCTGGCGGAACGGTTCGCCGAGATCCGCGGCACCGCCTGGCGGACGACGGAACTCCCCGACGTCGAACCGTTACTCACGGGCCTCGATCGCACGGCCGAGCCGGGCGCCACGTGGCCGCCCCTGGTTAGACCCCCCGTCGGCTGGATTCAGCAGGACGACGGCCTGGTCACCCTCGGCGCGGCCGTTCCCCTGGGCGTCCTGACGACCAGGGCAGCGGAGTACCTGGCGGCGATCGGATCCCCCCTGGTGATCACGCCGTGGCGCTCGGTGCTGGTCTGCGATCTCGACGAGGGGATCGCCGACGCCGCGCTACGGGTACTCGCGCCGCTCGGGCTGGTCTTCGACGACGCGTCGCCGTGGCTCGACGTCAGCGCGTGCACCGGCAGCCCGGGCTGTGTCCACTCCGCGGCCGACGTCCGCAGCGATGCTGCTCGGGCGGTGCACGACGGGGCCACGACCTCACACCGGCATTTCGTGGGTTGCGAGCGCGCTTGCGGCAGCCCGCCGATCGGTGAGGTGCTGGTGGCCACCGCAAGCGGTTACGAGCTACGTCACCCGTAGGGTGATCTGGTGCTCGACTACATCCGCGACGCCTCCGAGATCTATCGGCAGTCGTTCTCGATGATCCGAGAGGAAGCCGATCTCACGCGCTTCCCCGAGGACGTGTCGCGTGTCGTCGTCCGGCTGATTCACACGTGCGGTCAGGTCGACGTCGCCGAGCACGTGGCCTTCACCCCGGGTGTCGCGTCGTCGGCCCACCGCGCGCTGGCCGCCGGAGCACCGATTCTGTGCGATTCGTCGATGGTGGCCGCGGGCATCACCCGGGCGCGGCTGCCCGCCGACAACGAGGTGGTCTCACTCGTCGCCGATCCGCGGGCGGCCGATCTGGCGGCACGCTTGGGCAGCACACGCTCCGCCGCGGGCGTCGACCTGTGGGCCGAGCGACTCGGTGGCGCGGTCGTCGCCATCGGGAACGCCCCCACCGCCCTGTTCCGCTTGCTCGAGCTGCTCGACGACGGCGCGCCCGTGCCCGCCGCCGTCCTCGGCGGCCCGGTCGGTTTCGTCGGCTCGGCGCAGTCCAAGGACGAGTTGATCGAACGCCCACGCGGCATGGACTACCTCGTCGTGACGGGCCGACGCGGCGGCAGCGCCATGGCCGCAGCAGCGGTCAATGCGATTGCGAGCGAACGGGAATGAGCGACATGGGCACACTCTGGGGCGTCGGGCTGGGCCCCGGTGACCCCGAGTTGGTCACGGTCAAGGCGGCCCGGGTGATAGGCGAGGCCGACGTCGTGGCCTACCACAGCGCCCGCCACGGACGCAGCATTGCCCGCACCATCGCCGAGCCCTACCTGCGGCCCGGCCAGCTCGAAGAGCACCTGGTCTACCCGGTCACCACGGAGACCACCGACCACCCCGGCGGCTACGCGGGCGCGATGGAGGACTTCTACCAGCGGGCGGCCGACCGGATCGCCGGCCACCTGGAGGCGGGTCGGGACGTGGCGTTGCTCGCCGAGGGCGACCCGCTGTTCTACAGCTCGTACATGCACATGCACACCCGGCTCACGGCCCGATTCGACGCGGTCATCATCCCCGGGGTGACGTCGGTGAGCGCCGCCTCCGCGGCCATCGGACGTCCACTCGTCCAGGGGGACGAGGTGTTGTCCATCCTGCCGGGCACGCTGCCACCCACTGAGCTCAAGCGCCGGCTCGCCGATACCGACGCTGCCGTGATCATGAAGCTTGGCCGGACGTATCCCGCAGTGCGGGAAGCACTCTCGGCAGTCGGCCGACTGGACGACGCCTACTACGTCGAGCGCGCGAGCACCGACCGGCAGCGGGTGTCCCCCGCGGCCGACGTCGACGAGTCGACGGTCCCCTACTTCTCGATCGCCATGGTGCCGGGGATGACCGGCGGCAAGCCGGCCGCGGACACTGCCGAAGGAAGCGCCGTCGGGGGCAGCGTCGTCGTGGTCGGCCTCGGTCCCGGCGACGTCGACTGGATGACGCCACAGTCGCGCCACGAGTTGGCGGCCGCCACCGACCTGATCGGCTACGGCCCGTACCTCGACCGGATCCCTGCCCGCGACGGCCAGCGCCACCACCCGAGCGACAACACCGACGAGCCCGCTCGGGCCCGGCTGGCGTGCACGCTCGCCGAGCAGGGCCGCTCGGTGGCCGTGGTGTCGTCCGGCGATCCCGGCGTGTTCGCGATGGCGACGGCCGTGCTCGAGGAGGCCAAGCAGTGGCCGGGCGTCGACGTCAGGGTGATCCCCGCGATGACGGCAGCCCAGGCCGTGGCCAGCCGCGTCGGCGCCCCGCTGGGCCACGACTATGCCGTCATCTCGCTGTCCGACCGGCTCAAGCCGTGGGACGTGATCGTCGACCGGCTGCGCGCGGCGGCCACCGCGGATCTGGTGCTGGCGATCTACAACCCGGCGTCGAAGAGTCGCACCTGGCAGGTCGCGGCGATGCGGGACCTGCTGCTGGAGCACCGCGACCCCGGCACGCCCGTCGTCATCGGCCGCGACGTCTCCGGACCCGCCGAACACGTGCACGTCGTGCGGTTGGCCGACCTCGATGCCGCCGACGTCGACATGCGTTGCCTCCTGATCATCGGCTCGTCGCAGACGCAGTGGCAGCAGGCCGACTCGGCGGACGGCCCCGTCGACCGCGTGTACACGCCGCGTCGCTATCCCTC
Source organism: Mycolicibacterium sp. TUM20985 (assembly GCF_030295745.1). Classification (NCBI taxonomy): domain Bacteria; kingdom Bacillati; phylum Actinomycetota; class Actinomycetes; order Mycobacteriales; family Mycobacteriaceae; genus Mycobacterium; species Mycobacterium antarcticum. Next base: position 2,411,990 of record NZ_AP027291.1, on the reverse strand, counting down.
CTGACGCCCGCCTGCTACTGTCGCGCGTCATGACCAGGCCCTCGGCACCGGCCCCGTCCATTCCTCGCAGCCCGACGGACGTGACGCCGCAGTGGCTGGAGTCCGTGCTGGGAGTCGAGGTCGACGCGGTGGACGTCACTCCCATCGGAACCGGCCAGACCGGCGCGACCTATCGACTCGCGGTCGCGTACCGCGACGACGGGACCGGGCTGCCGGACAGCTTCGCCATCAAGCTCTCGTCCCAAGACGATGCGGTACGAGAGCGCGTGGCCCTGGGCTATCGCTCCGAGCACGCCTTCTACACGGGTGTTGCCGACGTCGTAAGGGTACCGATCCCGCGGCACTACCACTGCGAGATCTCCGACGACGGAGGCGATTTCGTGCTCCTGCTCGCCGACATGGCGCCCGCCGTCCAGGGCGACCAGATCAGCGGCTGCACGATCCTGGAGGCCGACCTCGCCGTGCGCGCCCTGGCCGGCCTGCACGGGCCCACGTGGTGTGACCCCCGGTGGCCCGAGTTCCCCGGGCTGGTCATGTCGATGACGACCGAGGAGTCCATGAAGGGGCTCGGCGACATCGCCATGATGGCCGCGCAAATGACGCTGGACCGGCTCGGCGAGCGGATGACCGCCGAGAATCGCGACACGGTGAACGAGGCGATGTCGCTGGTAGCGCCGTGGTTGCTGGCCGACCGCGATCGCTTCTCGCTGATGCACGGCGACTACCGCCTCGACAACATGCTCTTCGACCCGGACCGCACCCGGGTCACCATCGTCGACTGGCAGACGTTGGGGGTCGGCCTGCCCGCGCGCGACCTGGCGTACTTCACCGGGACCAGCCTGCTGCCCGCCGCCCGGGCGGCGTCGGACGAGGACCTGGTCGCCACCTACTACTCCGAGCTCATGGCTTACGGCATCACCGATTACGACCGTGAGACCTGCTGGCGCGACTACCGCGTCGGCATGCTGCAGGTGCCGCTGCTGTCCGTGCTCGGCTGCGCATTCTCGATCTCGACCGATCGCGGTGACGACATGATGCTGGTCATGCTGGAACGCGGCTGCCGGGCCATTCGCGACCTCGGCAGCCTGGACCTCGTCAGAGGGCTCTGACCCACTCGGCCGCGGCCGCCACGGTGGACACCGCGGCGACGCCGGGGGGCAGATCCGGACGATCCACCATCACGACGGGGATCCCGAGATCGTCCGCGGCCAGCACCTTGGCCCTGGTCATGTCCCCGCCGCTGTTCTTCGTCACCAGCGCGTCGATGGCGAAGTCGTGCAACAGTTTACGCTCGTCGTCGTAATCGTACGGGCCGCGAGACAGCAGCAGTCGGTGACGCGGCGGCAGCTCGGTGTCGGCAGGCGCAGTGACCGCGCGGATCAGGAACCAGGCGTCCACGCCCGCGAATGCTGCACTCCCGGAACGGCCGGTGGTCAGGAAGACCCGCGCATATCCGTTGCGCGCCACGACGTCCGCGGCGTGAACGTCGGAGTCGACCACGATCGCGTCGCCCGTCGGCCACGCGGGGCGGGCCAGGACCACGTGCGGCAGACCCACCAGCGCGCATGCGCTGGCGGCGTTGGCGGTGATGCGCGCGGCGAACGGGTGCGTGGCGTCGACGACGGCGTCGACGCGCTCGTCGCCCAGCCAGCGTGCCAGCCCGTCGACACCCCCGAAGCCGCCGATGCGGACCTCGCCCACCGGCAGCGCCGGATCGGGGACCCGACCGGCGAGTGAGCTGATGACCGCGGTGTGCGGATGCAACTCGGCGGCGAGCGCCCTCGCCTCGCCCGTTCCACCGAGCAGGAGCACCCGCACTAGTGTCGGCTCCCGCGGCGCCGGCCCGCCGAGTACAGATAGCTATCGGAGAAACCGTCCGCGACGAGCACGTCGCCGACCACGATCACGGCGGTGCGCGTGATACCCGCGACGTGCACCTGCTCTGCCAGCTCGCCGAGCCGGCACCGCAGCACCGTCTCCTGCGGCCACGACGCGAAGGCGACCACAGCGCAAGGGGTTTCACCGTCGTATCCGCCGGCGAGCAGCTCCGGCACGATCGCATCGACCTGTGCGGCGGCGAGGTGCAGCACCAGCGTGGCCCCCGGTGCCGACAGCGAACGCAGGTCCTCCCCCTCGGGCATCGCGGTCGACAGCGTCGAGACGCGGGTCAGCGTCACGGTCTGCGCGACCCCCGGCACGGTCAACTCCCGCTTCAACGCGGCGGCCGCGGCCGCGAATGCGGGCACCCCGGGCACGATCTCGTAGTCGACGCCCGCCGCGTCGAGGCGACGGCACTGTTCGGCCACCGCGCTGTAGAGGGACGGGTCGCCCGAGTGCAGCCGCGCGACGTCCAGCCCGGCGGCGTGAGCGTCGGTGAGCTCACCGATGATCTGCTCCAGCGTCAGCGGGCCGGTATCGACGACGCGCGCGTCCGGTGGGCAGAGCGCCAACAGGTCGTCCGGCATGATCGAGCCCGCGTACAGACAGACCGGACACCGCTTCAGCAGGCGTTCGCCGCGGACGGTGATCAGATCGGCGGCACCTGGGCCCGCGCCGATGAAGTAGACGGTCACCGCTTGGTCACCGCCCACTGGGTGATGGGCATCGCGGGGCGCCACCCGGTGAAACCGCCGACGGGTTCACCGCGGTAGTGCTGGAACCGGCGCAGCGTGCCGCCCAGGCGTGAATACCATTGGTAGATGAGCGCTTCCGACTCGACGGTGACCACGTTGGCGACCAGCCGACCGCCCACGGGAAGCCGGTCGAGGCAGCCTTCGAGCAACCCTGGGTGCGTCAGTCCGCCACCGACGAAGACGGCCGCCGGTTCCGGGGCGCCGTCGAAGTGGCTGGGCGCCGCTCCCCGCACCTCCACCGCCGCGCCGTTGGCAATCGCGTTGTCCTCGATGCGGGCCCGCCGCACCCCGTCCCGTTCGAACGCCACCGCCGTGCACCCGGGGCCGCTACGGCACCACTCGACGGCAATGCTTCCCGAACCAGAACCGACGTCCCACAACAGCTCTCCCGGCCGCGGGGCCAGGGCGACCAGCACGAGGGCACGGATCGACTGCTTGGTGAGCTGCCCGTCGTGGGCGAACGCGTCGTCGGGAAGAACCTGCGTGAGCCGGTCGTCGGGCAGGTACCGCACCGCCATCACGTTCAGCGGGTCGATGTCGTGTGGCGGCCGATCCGCCCACTCCCGCGCCGTGGCCGACCGACGCCGCTCCCGCCCGCCACCGAGTTGCTCGAGCACCGTCAATTCCGAATCCCCGCGCCCGATCTCGGCCAGCAGGCGGGCCAGCGTGGCGGGACTGCTGCCGTCACGCGACAGCACGACGGCCTGGCCGCCCCGGCGCACGGCGGTGTGCGCCTTGGCGGTCACCAGGCTGATGATCTCGGTGTCCTGCACCGCCCACCCGACCCTGGCGCACGCCAACGTCACCGACGACACGTGCGGCAGGACCGCCACCACCTCCGGCCCGTAGAGCCGGATCAGGGTGTTGCCGATCCCGTGCAGCAGGGGGTCCCCGCTGGCAACGACGTGCACGTCACCGCCGTCCGACCCGTCGAGCAGGGTGCGGACCGCGGGCATCATCGGAGTGGGCCACGGCCGCCGGGGTGCCGACACGGAGTCGTCGAGCAGCTCGAGCTGCCGGGGTGATCCGTAGATGACTGTGGCCCTGGTCAATTCGGCGCGGGAGACGGCCGACAGCCCCGCCATTCCGTCCGCTCCGATGCCCACGACGACGATCATCGGGTCACTCTGCTCTTCGCGCAAGCGATCATCGGGGCAACCTCCGCCACATCGCGCGCGGCAGCGCCCGCATGATCAACACCAGCGCACCCAGGGTCCGCGGCACCCAGATCTCGTGACGGCCGCTTGCCAACGCGCGTGCCACCGCGTCGGCGACCTGTGCCGGGGTGCTCGACAACGGGGCGGGTGACATGCCCTCGGTCATCCGGCCGATGACGAACCCCGGCCGCACCAGCAGCAGCCGGACCCCGCTGCCGTGCAACGCATCGGCCAGCCCGCGGCTGAACGCGTCGAGGCCGGACTTGGCCGAGCCGTACACGTAGTTGGCCCGCCGGGGCCTTGCCCCCGCCACCGACGAGAACACCACGATCGATCCGCGACCCGCCGACCGCATCGTGGCCGCCAGTACGGTCAGCAGGCTGACCTGCGCGGTGTAGTCGGTGTGCACGATCGCGGCGGCGTGGGCGGGGTCGACCTCGGCCCTGGCCTGATCGCCGAGGATCCCGAACGCCACCACGGCCGTGTCGATCGGCCCGTACTCGGCGACGATCGACTCGACGAGCGGTGCGTGCGAGGCCAGCGCGTCGGCGTCGAACTCGCGGACGTGAACGGCGGTCGAACCCGCCGCCTTCACCGCCGCGATCTCGTCGGTCAGCCGGTCGGCCCCGCGCGCCGCCAGGACGACCGTCGCGCCGTCGGCGAGTCGGGTCGCCAGTTCGACCCCGATCTCGCTTCGTCCGCCGAAAATCACTACGACGCGATCGTCAGCCGTGTCCTTCATGGTTGCGATTATGTCCTGCGCTAAGTTGGACCCCGATGGCTACTTCCGGTCGCAAGGCAACCACGCGCCTGACGAACGACGCGCTCGCGTTCCTGACCGAACGACATCTCGCCATGCTGACCACGCTGCGATCCGACAATTCACCGCACGTGGTCGCGGTCGGATTCACGTTCGACCCCAAGACCCATGTCGCCCGGGTCATCACCACGGGCGGCTCCCAGAAGGCCGTGAACGCCGACCAGCGCGGCGTCGCGGTGCTCAGCCAGGTCGACGGCGCCCGGTGGCTGTCGCTGGAGGGCAGCTCGACGGTGAGCGCCGATCCGGACGACGTCCGCGACGCCGAACTCCGGTACGCCCAGCGCTACCGCACGCCGCGGGTCAATCCCCGCCGCGTGGTGATCGAGGTACGGATCGAACGCGTCCTCGGCTCCTCGGATCTGCTGGACCGCGGCCCCGACTCCTGACCCGTCAGGCCGGGACCACCACCAGCTCGTGGGGTTGGTCGTTGACCGACATCGCGCCGTCCGCGGTGACGATCACGATGTCCTCGATGCGGGCGCCCCACTCCCCGGCGAAGTAGATGCCCGGCTCCACACTGAACGCCATCCCCTCCTCGAGCGGTAGATCGTTCCCCGCGACGATGTAGGGCTCCTCGTGCACGGACAGACCGATGCCGTGCCCGGTGCGGTGGACGAACGCGTCCGCCAACCCCTCGGCGGCCAGCACGTCGCGCGCCGCGGCGTCGACCTGCTCGGCGGTCACCCCCGGCCGCACCGCTGCCACCGCGGCCTGCTGCGCCCGCTGCAGCACCCCGTAGCGCTTCGCCACGTCGGCGTCGGGCGCACCGAGGCTGTAGGTCCGCGTCGAGTCCGAGTTGTATCCCGGCTCGTAGGGTCCGCCGATGTCGACGACGACGACGTCCCCCGCTTCGAGCTTGCGCTCGGAGCATTCGTGATGCGGGTCGGCGCCATTGGGCCCCGACCCGACGATGATGAACGCCACCTCCGAATGTCCTTCGGCGACAATCGCTTCGGCGATGTCAGCCGCCACCTCCGCCTCGGTCCGACCGGGCACCAGGAACCCGGGGACGCGCGCGTGCACCCGGTCGATCGCGGCACCCGCCTTGCGGAGCGCGTCGATCTCGGCGGCGTCCTTGACCATCCGTAGCCGGCGAAGCACGTTGGTGGCCAAGACCGGTACCACGCCGAACACCTCGGCCAGCGGCAATAGGTGCAGCGCGGGCATGGCGTCGGTCACCGCCGTCGCGAGCCTGCCGCCGCCCAGCGCGTCGGCGACCAGTTGGTACGGGTCGTCGCCGTCGACCCAGTCCCGCACGGCCAGGCCCAGTTCCGTCACCGCGGACTCCTTGAGCGAGGCCAACTCCATGCGCGGCACCACGATGGTGGCCTCGCCGCGCCCGTCCCCGGCGGGTACCACCAACGCCGTGAGCCGCTCGAAGGTCTGCGCCCGGGACCCGACCAGGTAGCGCAGGTCGTAGCCCGGGGTGATGACCAGACCGGCCAGGCCTGCGTCCGCAGCCGCCGCGGCGGCGGCCCTCAGTCGTCCCGCGTACACGTCGGTGCCGAATCTTCCGGTGTCCATGGCGTCGAGGCTACTGTCAGTGCGATGACCGCACCCGTCATGCTCCTCGACGGAGCCAGCATGTGGTTCCGTTCCTACTTCGGCGTCCCGTCGTCGATCACGGCGCCCGACGGCCGCCCGGTGAACGCCCTACGCGGGTTCCTCGACGCCGTCGCGACGCTGATCACCCGGGAACGCCCGGCGCGGCTGGTGGTCTGCCTGGACCTGGACTGGCGGCCGCAGTGGCGGGTCGACCTGATCCCGTCGTACAAGTCGCACCGCGTCGAACGAGAGGGCGCCGCAGGACAACCCGACGTCGAGGAAGTGCCCGACGACCTCACCCCGCAGGTCGAGATGATCATGGCGGTGCTCGACGCGTTCGGCATCGCCACCGCAGGGGCGCCCGGCTACGAGGCCGACGACGTGCTGGGCACGTTGGCCGCTCGCGAGCGGCGCGACCCCGTCGTCGTGGTGAGCGGCGATCGGGATCTACTTCAACTGGTGGCCGACGATCCCGTCCGGGTCAGGGTCTTCTACATCGGCCGCGGACTGGCCAAGGCGACGATGTTCGGCCCCAGGGAGGTGGCCGACCAGTACGCCGTGCCACTGGATCGCGCCGGCGCCGCGTATGCGGAGCTGGCGCTGCTGCGCGGCGATCCCTCCGACGGGCTACCCGGCGTGACGGGGATCGGCGAGAAGACGGCGGCGACGCTACTGGCGCAGCACGGCTCGCTGGAGCAAATCATGGCCGCCGCAGCCGATCCCTCGTCGAAGATGCCTGCGGCACAACGGAAGAAGCTGAGCGCCGCGACCGACTACGTGGCCGCCGCGGAGAAGGTGGTGCGGGTGGCCACCGACGCCGAAGTGGGCATGTCGACCGATTCGGATGCGCTTCCGTTGAGCGCCCGCGATCCCAGGACGGTCGCCGCACTGGCCGGCCACTTCGGGGTCATGTCGTCCGTCGCGCGCCTGCAGAAGGCGCTCGACGCACTCCCCTCTGGCTAGCGGGGCCTGCCGACCTCGTAGGTGCCGCTGTCGTCCTGGAACGTGACCGTCACCTGACGCTTGGTCCCGTCGATGCTGACCTCGCAGTCGAACGTGCCGCCCTTGACGACCTTCGGATTCGCGCCGTCATTGCAGCTGACGTCCTGAACGTTCTTGGCGCCGTAACCATTGGTCTCGTCGCCGAGGATCTGCTGCACGCCGGACTGCGCGGCGTTCACGTCGAGGTTGGTGGTCACGAACCAGCCCGGCTTCCAGAAGCCGAGGATGCCCACGGCGATCACGATGACCGCGACGATGGCACCGACGACGCCCAGGACGAGGCCCATCGACTTCTTGGAACCCGCATCACTGGTCGAGTACGGCGTGAACTGCTGGTTCGGGTCGTACTGGCCGGGCTGGCCGGGCTGGCCGGGCTGGCCGGGCTGTTGGCCGTACTGCTGATTGGGGTCGTACTGGCCGTACTGCGGCGGCTGCCCGTACTGCGGTGGCTGCCCGTACTGGGGCTGCTGCGGGTAGGACGTCGGGCCGTACGCGGTGGGCTGCTGGCCGTACTGCTGGTTCGGGTCGTACTGCCCCGGGGGCGGCCCGTACTGCGGCTGCTGATACGACTGGCCGCCGTAGGCGGGAGGCGGGGAACCGTAGGCGGGCGGCTGCTGGCCCCACGCGGGCTGTTCGGGTTGCGGCTGCGGCTGTTCGGGAGCCTGAGGCTGCCAAGCGGGGTCGGCCGGCTGCTGACCCGCCCACGGCTGGGTGGGGTCGGATCCCTGCGGTCCGCTCATCGTCTCTCCTTGTTGCTTCCATCGTCAGAATCGAAACCGTGGCCACACACTACCCCGCATCAACAGCCACGACGCCGCGCCGAATCGCCTCGATCGAACGTTTCGCGGACGTCCGCAACGACGATGTGGGGGCGGCATTGCGCACCTGGTCCAGCAGATCGAGCACCTGCCGACACCAGCGCACGAAATCGCCTGCCGACAGCGGTGATCCGGTGCCCGAGGCATCCGATGCCGCCAGCGCGGCCGACAGGTCTCCGGTGGTCACCCAACGATGGATGGCCGCCACGAAACCAGGATCGGGTTCGCGGCTGGCGGGCAGCCGGTGCCGTTGCTCGTCGGCCCGGATCTCCGACCACGCCCGACGGGTCTGCGACAGAGCCCGCCGCATGGCGGGCGTCGCACCCTCGACGACGGGCGACGCACCGGGCGTGTCGCCGCGCGACTCGAAGAGCACCGAGGACAGCACACCTGCCAGCTCGGCGGAGTCCAAGCCGTTCCAGGTGCCGCTGCGCAGACATTCGGCGACGAGGAGATCGCTCTCGCTGTAGATGCGGGCCAGCAGCTGCCCGTCGGCGGTGACCTTCAGATCGCCGTCCGCCGCCTCGATGAAGCCACGTTCGGTGAGCAGCACCACGATGCGGTCGAAGGTGCGGGCGAGGGAGTTGGTCGCCGCGTCGACCTTCTTCTGGATGTCGGCGTTGTCCCGTTCGATCCGCAGGAGGCGCTCGGCGACCCGGACCCGCTCGTCCCGATCGGGAACGTGATGCGAGGGATGGGCGCGCAGCTGCTCGCGCAACGCTGCCAGTTCGGGATCCACGTCATGCTCCTGATCGTGGCCCGACTGACCGCGTTTCGGCCGTCCGGTGGGAACGTGCAACCCCGCCGCCGCCGACCGCAGCGCCGACGCGACATCGCGACGCACCCTGGGCTGCCGGTGCTCGACCCGCTTCGGCAGGCTCATCGACCCCAACCGGACCGACGATCCGGAGAAGTCGGTCGACGAAATGCGGCCCGCCCAGCGATCTTCGGTGAGCACCAGCGGTCGGGGGTCCTCACGGTCCCCGGCGGGTTCGAGCACCACCGCGAGGCCGCCGCGGCGCCCCTGCCCGATCGTGATGATGTCACCGCGCCGCAGGTTGGCCAGGGCGTCGTTGGCGGCCTGCCTGCGCTGCAGCCGCGACGCGCGGGATTGGGTTCGTTCGCGTTCGGAGATGGTCGCGCGCAGGCGGGCGTATTCCAGGATCGGTGCGTCCCGTCCACCCAACTCGGCGGCGAGCTCGTCCATCATCCGTTCACCGCGCGTCACACCGCGGACCAGCCCGACGACGGACCGGTCCGCCTGATACTGCGCGAACGACCGCTCCAGGAGTCGATGTGCCTGTTCGGGACCCATGTGCTGGGTCAGGTTGATCGTCATGTTGTACGAGGGTGCGAACGAGCTGCGCAGCGGGAACGTCCGGGTGGACGCCAGACCCGCGACGTCGGCGGGCTCCACGTCCGGGTGCCACAGCACGACGGCATGACCCTCGACGTCGATGCCGCGGCGGCCTGCGCGACCCGTCAGCTGGGTGTACTCCCCCGGCGTCAGAGGGGCGTGTTGCTCACCGTTGTACTTCACCAACCGCTCGAGCACGACGGTGCGGGCCGGCATGTTGATGCCCAATGCCAGTGTCTCCGTGGCGAAGACGGCCTTCACCAACCCCGCGGTGAACAGCTCCTCGACCGTGTGGCGGAAGACCGGCAGCAGGCCCGCATGGTGGGCGGCGAGCCCGCGCAGCAGCCCTTCGCGCCACTCGTAGTAGCCCAGCACTCCCAGGTCGGCATCGTCGAGATCGGCGCACCGACGGTCGATCACCTCCGCGATGCGTACCCGCTGCTCGTCGTCTGTGAGCCGCAACGACGACCGGAGGCACTGCTTGACCGCCGCGTCGCACCCGGCACGGGAGAACACGAACGTGATGGCGGGCAGCAGCCCTTCGTGATCGAGGACGCTGATGACGTCGGGCCGGGACGGCGGCCGGTACAGCGTCGGGCGGCCGCCACGCTGGCCCGGACGTCCCCGGCCGCGAGGTTGCCAGTCCGACAACCGGTCCGCCTCCCGCCGATGGGCGATGTGCCGGATCAGGTCGGGGTCGACGAGGGTGCGGGCACCTTGCGCGTCTGCGCCCTCGAAGAGGTCGAAGACCCGCTTGCCGACCATCATGTGCTGCCACAGCGGCACCGGCCGGTGCTCGTCGACGACGACCGTCGTGTCACCGCGTACGGTCTGGATCCAGCCGCCGAACTCCTCGGCGTTGCTCACCGTCGCCGAGAGGCTGACCAGGCGAACGTCCTCGGAGAGGTGCAGGATCACCTCCTCCCACACCGCGCCACGCATCCGGTCGGCGAGGAAGTGCACCTCGTCCATCACGACATGTGAAAGACCTTGCAGTGCAGGAGAATCCGCGTAGAGCATGTTCCGGAGGACCTCGGTGGTCATCACGACCACCGGTGCGTCGCCGTTGATGTTCTGGTCGCCGGTCAGAAGGCCGATGCGCTCGGGACCGTAGCGCTGAACCAGATCGTTGTGCTTCTGGTTGCTCAGCGCCTTGATTGGCGTGGTGTAGAAGCACTTCCGGCCCGCCGCGAGCGCGAGATGCACCGCGAACTCGCCGACCACCGTCTTGCCGGCGCCCGTCGGAGCGCACACCAGCACGCCGTGCCCGGCCTCGAGCGCACGGCAGGCACGGACCTGGAAGTCGTCGAGCGAGAACGGCAACTGCCGAGTGAACTCGTCGAGCTGGGTGTCACCGGGGGCGGCCTCAGGTGGCTTGGTCATCGATACCCAGCCGGGACGGAGTGGGCACGGCTGTCGGGGGTTCGACGGGCTCCACGTCACCGAGCGGGGCGGCCATGTCGTCGGGCACGTCCTCCAGGGCGGCCTTGCGGGCCTTGCGCTTGTCGTTGACGCGCGCGATCTGGATGGCGAACTCGAGCAGCAGCGTCAACGCCATGGCCAGGGCCAACATCGAGAACGGGTCCGAGCCCGGCGTCGCGAAGGCGGCGAATACGAACAGACCGAAGATCAGCCCTCGGCGCCAGGCCTTCAACTTCTCGTACGGCAGCATTCCGACCAGGTTCAGCATGATGATCAGGAGGGGGAACTCGAAGCTGATCCCGAACACCAGCAGCAGGTTGAGCAGGAAGCTGAAGTACTGGTCACCCGACAGGGCAGTGATCTGGACGTCGCTGCCCACGGTGAGCAGGAAGCTCAACGCCGTCGACAGCACGACGTACGCCAGCACGGCGCCGGTGATGAACAGGGCCGCGCCAACGGCTACGAACGCCGATGCGAAGCGCCGCTCCTTCTTGTAGAGGCCGGGCGTGATGAACGCCCACAACTGCTGCAGCCATACCGGGCACGCCAGCACCACGCCGACGGTCAGCGCGACCTTCAGCCGCAGCATGAACTGATCGAACGGCGCGGTGGCGAGCAACCGGCATTCCCCGTCGGGCGCGATGGTCGCGCGGGCCGACGCGGGCAGCGAGCAGTACGGTTCGCGCAGCCAGTCGCCGAGGCTGCGGACGCCGAAGAAGCCGTGGGTGTACCAGAAGAACCCGAAGATCGTGGTGAAGAAGATGGCCGCGACCGCGATCAGCAAGCGATTGCGCAGCTCCTGCAGGTGATCGACGAGCGCCATAGTCCCGTCGGGATTCGCCTTGGAGCGACGACGACGGGGATCGAGTTTCGCGAAGATTCCGGGGGCTTGCACGTAGTGTCCGGGCGCCACCTAGCGGCGCGGCCTCGCGGCGCGCCGAAGGGAGAGATCCGTCAGGCGGGTCGCTGCTCGGTGGGCTGCTCGACCGGCGCGGGCTGAACCCGCTCCGACGTGATCGACGTGGGCGCGGTCGGCGCAGCGGGCGTCGGCGCCTCGTCCTTGCCGTCGGCCTGCATCTCCTTGATCTCCGACTTGAAGATCCGCATCGACTTGCCGAGCGACCGCGCAGCGTCGGGAAGCTTCTTGGCACCAAAGAGCAACACGAAAACCGCGATGACGATCAACCAGTGCCACGGTTGTAGACCACCCAATTCAGACACCTCCAGATGTTGTCGACGAGTCTACCCGCCATCGGCCTCGAGCACGTCGTACGCCTCGAGCGCCGCCGCGGCGGACTCACGCACCCGGTCGGCCAGCGCCGCCGGTTCCAGTACGCGCACCGCCGCCCCGAAGCCGAGGACGAAGCGCGCCATCCACCCGTCGGAGGCATACGTCATCGCCGCCTCGCAGGCGCCGTCGGGCAATTCGCGCAGCACGCGCAGCGGGTAGTAGTCGAACATCCAGGCGGCCGACCGGTCGATCAGCAGCGTCGCCGCGGGCAGCGACGGGTCCGCATCGAAGAGCGACGTGTCGGGGCGGGCCTGCAGGGCGGGCTCCGGCGGTGACGAGGGTTCGTCGAGCACCCGCGCGTCGACGATGCGGTCGAACCGAAACAGCCTGACCCCCTCGGCGGCCCGGCACCACGCCTCCAGGTAGGTGTGGTCGGCGACCAGGACCACGCGGATCGGATCCACCACGCGACTGGACAGCGCATCGTGCGACGCCGAGTAGTAGTCCAGCGACAGCGCCCGGCCATCACGGACCGCCTTGCGCGCCGCCGCGGCGGTGCCGCTCTCGATCGGCGCGGGCTCGTCGGTCGCGGCGTCGGCACCCTCGCGGGCCCCCGTCGCGGTGCCCGCCGCCGACTCGATCTTCGCGATCGCGCTGCGGGCGGCCTGCGGATCGACGATGCCGGGCACCTCCAGCAGCGCCCGCAGGGCCACCAGGATGCCGGTCGCCTCAGGCGACGTCAGCCGCAGCGGATGATCCATCCCCGCGGAGAACGTGACGTCGATGGTGTCACCGGAAAACTCGAAGTCGATGAGGTCGCCCGGCCCGTACCCGGGCAGCCCGCACATCCACAGCTGATCGAGATCCTGCGTGAGCTGCTCCTCGGTGACGCCGAGCTCGGCGGCGGCCTCCGCGCGGGTGATCCGCGGGTTGGCCTGGAAGTACGGGACCATGTTGAGCAGCCGCACCAGGCGGGTCGACACGCTACTCATGCGCGATCCGCTCCGCTTCTCGCTGGGCCCTCATGCGCGATCCCCTCCGCTTCTCGCTGGGCCCTCATGCGCGATCCCCTCCGCTTCTCGCTGGGCCCTCATGCGCGATCCGCTCCCGCCTGCGCCCGTAAGCGCTCGATCACGTCCTGCCGCAACGACTCTGGCTCCAGGACGAGGGCGTCGGCACCGCAGCTGGCGATCTCGCGCGCCAGCCGGTCCTGCCTGCCGATGTCGAGGGCGAGCTCGTCGCCGGCCCGTCCCGACACGGTCTTCGCGGTGACAGTCGCGGCCTGACGTCGCAACACCGTCCCGCGGCTCTCGGCGACCCACACCCGCCCCTGTGCGCTGGGCGGCGCCTCGGCGACGGCACGGTGCACGATCTCGCGCAGATTCACCCCGTCCGGCCTGCTCACCGCATCTCTCGGCCCGACGGCGGTCAGGCCGGCATCGATGCGCGACAGCCGGAACGTGCGCGTCGCGTCACGGGTGCGGTCGTGGCCCACCAGATACCAGCGGCCGCCGAAGGTGACGACGCCCCAGGGTTCGACGGTGCGCTCGGTGTACGGGTCGCTGCGGGAGGCGCGGTGCCTGAACTGCACTGCCTGGCCGGAGTCGATCGCGGTGAGCAGGGTGCCCAGGACGTCCTCGGATCCGCGCAGTCCCGGCAGTGCGGCGGTGGTGGTGATCGCGACCGCCGACTCCGGCACGTCGACGTCGACACCGGCGGCCCGCAACTTGAGCAGGGCGCCCTGGGTGACGGTCACCAGCTCCGGCGACTCCCACAGCTGGGTGGCCATGGCGACGGCCGCCGCCTCGTCGGCGGTGAGCTCCACCGGCGCCAGCGCGTACGCCTCCCGGTTGATCTTGTAACCCTCGGTGGGATCCAGGGACGACACCCGTCCCGTCTCCAGGGGGATGCCGAGATCGCGCAACTCGTTCTTGTCCCGCTCGAACATTCGCGAGAACGCCTCGTCGCTGGGGCTCTCGGAGTAACCGGAAACGGTCTCGCGGATCCGTTCGGCCGTGATGAACGTGCGCGTGGAAAGCAGCGCGATGACCAGGTTCATCAACCGCTCGACTTTGGAGATCCCCACCCGGCGAGTTTAGTCGCTACATACTGGCGATCAGTCGCTTGACTCGCTCGTCGACCGAACGGAACGGGTCCTTGCACAGCACCGTGCGCTGCGCCTGGTCGTTCAGCTTGAGGTGCACCCAGTCGACGGTGAAATCGCGACCGGCGGCCTGCGCGGCGCTGATGAACTCACCGCGGAGCTTCGCCCGGGTGGTCTGCGGAGGTTCGTTGACCGCCGCGTCGATGTCCTCGTCGGTGGTGATGCGGGCAGCCAGACCCTTGCGTTGCAGCAGATCGAACACGCCGCGACCGCGCTTGATGTCGTGGTACGCCAGGTCCAGCTGCGCGATCTTGGGATCCGACAGCTCCATGTCGTACCGGTCCTGGTAGCGCTCGAACAGCTTGCGCTTGATGACCCAATCGATCTCGGTGTCGACCTTGGCGAAGTCCTGGCTCTCGACGGCGTCGAGCTGACGGCCCCACAGGTCGACGACCTGCTCGATCTGGGCGTTGGGCTCACGGGTCTGCAGGTGCTCGACGGCGCGGCTGTAGTACTCCCGCTGGATGTCGAGCGCGCTGGCCTGCCGACCGCCGGCCAGCCGTACCGGGCGGCGTCCGGTCAGGTCGTGGCTGACCTCGCGGATCGCGCGAATCGGATTGTCGAGCGAGAAGTCCCGGAACGGCACCCCCGCCTCGATCATCTCGAGCACCAGCGCGGCGGTGCCCACCTTCAGCATGGTGGTGGATTCGCACATGTTGGAGTCGCCGACGATGACGTGCAGGCGACGGTACTTCTCGGCGTCGGCGTGCGGTTCGTCGCGGGTGTTGATGATCGGCCTGCTGCGGGTGGTGGCGCTGGAGACGCCCTCCCAGATGTGTTCGGCCCGCTGGCTGAGGCAGAACGCGGCGGCCTTGGGGGTCTGCAGCACTTTGCCCGCGCCGCAGATCAATTGACGCGTGACGAGGAACGGCAGCAACACGTCCGAGATCCTGGAGAACTCGCCGGCGCGCACGATGAGGTAGTTCTCGTGGCAGCCGTAGGAGTTGCCCGCGGAGTCGGTGTTGTTCTTGAACAGGTAGATGTCCCCACCGATGCCCTCGTCGGCGAGCCGCTGCTCGGCATCGATCAGCAGATCCTCCAACACCCGCTCACCTGCGCGGTCATGGGTGACGAGCTGAATGAGGCTGTCGCACTCGGCGGTCGCGTACTCGGGGTGGGAGCCCACGTCCAGATAGAGCCGGGCGCCGTTGCGAAGGAACACGTTGGAACTGCGGCCCCACGACACCACGCGCCGAAACAGATAGCGCGCAACTTCGTCGGGAGACAAGCGCCGGTGGCCGTGAAAAGTGCACGTCACGCCGAATTCGGTCTCGATGCCCATGATTCGCCGCTGCACCTCACCGAGCTTACGGGTTACACGTCCCGCCCGTAGTGACACCCGCTACCGGAGTCTGCAATCCGGGGTGTTTTTCCGGCCTGTGGATGAATCGAGCGGCGCGGGGCCGCCGTCGGACAGCATCGGGGCCATGGGGACAGTGAGGATGGACGCGGAGGCCGTTCGGGCCCTCGCCGACCGCGTACTCGACGGTGCCGACAGGCTCGATGAAATCCGTTGGCCCACCCTGGCATCGGCTGCCGTGGCGGGGTCTGCCGTCGGCACGGCGACCGAGGCCGAGTCGGTGCAGGACCGGGTCGCCGACGTCGCCGCCCGGATGCGGGCGTGGGCATCGGCCGTTCGGACGTCCGTCGCGGCTATCGAACGGGCTGAGCTGGACCACCGGAGCCGTCTCGACGGGTCCCGATGAGCCGACCGCCGCTGACGACGGCGCTCGCGTGGCGCACCGACGCGCTGCGGCGGCTGGCCGAGGCCTGGGATGACACGGCCCGCGCCGTCCACGCCCACGCGGCGGCAGCCTCCCGCGCGGGACGGGACACCGAAGCGGTCTGGACCGGCACCGCCGCCGACGCCGCGCGTGTCGAGGCGGAGGCGTTCGCCCTGGGCGGGGACGCCGTCGCACGGGCCCTGGTGCTGGCGGCGGTCGCGGCGCGGGACGCCGCCGATCAGATCGCCGCCGCGCAGGGAGACCTTGCCGCGCACGTCGAGGCGGCACGCGCCGAGGGCTTCGCGGTAGCCGACGACGGGTCTGCCGTGCCCGAGGCAGCTCCGTCGACTCTGTTGATCATGTTGTCGGGCAACGACGCCGGCGTCGCCGCCGGGATGCTCGCGGGGCGCGGCCGCGAGCTGACCCGACAGATCGTCACCGCGTTGAACCGGGTGGGCGACGCCGATGACGACGCCGCCACCGATGTCCGCGAAGCGTTGGCCACCGTCGATCGGCTGGCCGATCCGGCGGCTGGCAATACCGACGGGGTGCCGTGGGAGGACCGAATCGCGGCCAACCGCACCAACATCGCCCAGGCGATCGTCGAACGGCTGGATGACCGCGACGCGTCGCCGCGCACCACCTTCTACCGTGGCCTGCTCGGCGAGGTCGCGGACCCCGCCGGCGGTGGCGGCCGCGTCGACCGCAAGATCCTGGCCTTCGACCCCGCGCGAGATTCGCTCGTCGAACTCAACGGTGACGTCGCCACCGCGAGCAGCGTCGCGGTGTTCGTGCCCGGCATGAACACCACGATCGACGGTTCGGCGGAGGAGACCGCGTCGGCTCGACGGTTCGTGGCGGCGACGCGCGGTGCGGTCGCGGCGATCACCTACCTCGGCGGGCCCTTCCCGCAGGCCGACACGGTGGTGGGCGCGCTCCTGGAGGCCGCCACCCCACGGTTCGCGATCGACATGGCGCCACGGCTGGTGTCGTTCAGCCGCGACGTCGACGCCACCGTCGATGCCACCGGCAGACGCATCCCGGTGACCTACGTCGGACACTCCTACGGCGGTGCCATCCTCGGCACCGCCGAGGCGCTGGGGCTGACGGCCGACCGCACCGTGTACGCCGCGGCAGCCGGGGCGGGATTCGGCGTCGACGGTCCCGAGGAGTGGCACGACCGCAACCCGCACGTCCTGCGTTTCTCGATGACGGCTCCGACCGATCCGATCCAGCTGGTCCAGGGCATCGTCGGCGGGCCGCACGGCGCCGACCCCGACCGGATGCCGGGCGTCATCCGCCTGGCCACCGGCCGGTATGACGACGGACGCCCGATGGCGGGGCCCGCGGCGCACACCGACATCCTGAGCGTCCCCGGGTCCGACGCATGGCGCAACGTCCTGGCGGTCATCGTCGGGGACCGCGAGCACATCAGGCTGGCCGGCTGACCGTCACCCGGCACCGTCTCAGGGGATACTGTCGACACGAGAGTCGTCGAGTGTCGTCGAAGAGGAGAACCTGATGGGCTTCAACCCCAGGGACGCGATCGAGTCCGTCAAGGACATCGCGACCAACGCCGTCGAGCGGTCCGCGGACATCGTCGACAGCGCGGGCCACATCCTCAAGGGTGACGTCTCCGAAGGCGTGCAGGGCATCGTCGCGAGTTCGATGGACATCGCCACGCATTCGGTGGACAAGCTCAAGGAGATCGCCACCGGCCGCACCGAGGACGTCGACGAGATCTAACCCTGGGCCGGATCCTCCACCGGCAGAAGCGCTTCCAGCGCCGAGCCGGTGATCCTCCGGAACGCCCGCCGCGGACGGTTGACGTCCAGGATCGCGATCTCCAGCGTGGCCGCACTCAGCGACCGCGGTTCGGCACCGCCGCTCACACTCGCCGCGATACCGGACTTGAGCGCGTCGACCGCGATCTTCGCGGCCTCGTTCAGACCGGCGTTCTCCTTGAACGTGTCGTTCAACGCCGTGATGATGGGCTCGGTGGTACCGCCCATCACGACGAAGTGCGGCTCGTCGGCAATGGAGCCGTCGTAGGTGATCCGGTACAGCTCAGGTGGTTTCGTCTCGCCGTAGTGCGCGACCTCGGCCACGCACAGTTCGACCTCGTAGGGCTTGGCCTGCTCGGTGAAGATGGTGCCGAGGGTCTGGGCGTAGACGTTCGCGAGTTGGCGACCCGTCACGTCCCGCCGGTCGTAGGCGTAGCCGCGCGTATCCGCGAACTGGATGCCGCCGCGACGCAGATTGTCGAACTCGTTGAACCGGCCGACGGCGGCGAAGCCGACCCGGTCGTAGAGTTCGGACACCTTCTGCAGCGACCGCGACGGGTTCTCCGCGACGAACAGCACACCACCCGAGTAGGCCAGGGTGATGACGCTCCGCCCCCGCGAGATGCCCTTGCGGGCAAGCTCGGAACGCTCGCGCATCGCCTGTTCGGGCGAGATGAAATACGGGAAGCTCACAGCTGCACCGTCCCATGGTCAGGACCGAACGAATCGTCACGGGTTCGCTTGTCGATGACCTCGCGGGCGATTCGGGCGACGCGCTCCTCGGTGACCTCCTGCGCCCCTTCGGCTTCGATCACGACGGCCGTCGGGTAGATGCCGCGAACCAGGTCGGGACCACCGGTGGCCGAGTCGTCGTCGGCCGCGTCGTACAGGGCCTCGATCGCCACGGCGAGCGCCGAGTCGGCGTCGGACACTTGGGAGTACAGCTTCTTGATCGACGACTTCGCGAAGAGCGACCCCGAGCCCACCGACTGGTAGCCCTCGAGTTCGACGTTCCAGCCGCCGGCGGCGTCGAACGAGACGATGCGGCCGGCACCCTGGGTGTCGGGGTCGGAGAGGTCGTACCCGACGAGCAGCGGCAGCGCCACGAACCCCTGCAGAGCCGCACCGAGGTTGCCGCGCACCATGATCGCCAACCGGTTGACCTTGCCGGCGAACGTCAGCGCGACGCCTTCGAGCTTCTCGTAGTGCTCGAGTTCGACGGCGTAGAGCCGGGCGAACTCGACGGCGATGGCCGCGGTGCCCGCGATGCCCGTCGCGGTGTAGTCGTCGGTGACGTGGATCTTCTGCACGTCACGCCCGGCGATCATGTTGCCCTGGGTCGCCCGTCGATCACCGGCGATCAGCACGCCACCCGCGAACTTGATGGCCACGATCGTCGTGCCGTGCGGCAGGGCATTGCTCACGGTGAGGTCCTCGGCCGTGGAGCCTGCCGGCAACAGATGCGGAGCCTGGCGCCGCAGCAGCTCAGAGAAGGACGACGTGTCCATCGGAAGGGACTGCGGGCCGGAGACTCCGGGGTTCGGTGGGAAGGGAAGCAGCCGTTCGTTATGCGGCCAGGTCACTGTCCGCCCTTTTGGACGTATGCCCGGACGAAGTCCTCGGCGTTCTCCTCGAGCACGTCGTCGATCTCGTCGAGCAGATCGTCGGTCTCTTCGGAGAGCTTCTCTCGACGCTCCTGGCCAGCTGCAGTACTGCCGGTGGCGCCGTCGTCATCGCCGCCACCACCACGCTTGGTCTGCTCCTGAGCCATCGCTGCCTCCTGCTCGTCTTCAACGGACTACGGAGCCCGCCAGTTCTTCCACCCTACCGGGCGGTGGTCGAAATGCCGGTCGTCAGGTGGTGAGCTGCTCGACGAGTTCGGCGGCGCTGTGCACGGAGTCGAGCAGCGCCCCCACGTGCGCTTTGCTGCCGCGCAAGGGCTCCAGCGTGGGGATTCGCACCAGCGAGTCGCCGCCGAGGTCGAAGATCACCGAGTCCCAACTGGCCGCGGCGATGTCCGCGCCGAACCTGCGCAGGCATTCTCCGCGGAAGTAGGCGCGCGTGTCGGTGGGCGGGTTGTCTACGGCGTCGATGACCTGCTGCTCGGTGACCAGACGCTTCATCGAGCCGCGGGCGACGAGGCGGTTGTAGAGCCCCTTGTCGAGCCTGACGTCGGAGTACTGCAGATCGACGAGGTGCAACCGCGGTGCCGACCAGGCCAGGTTCTCGCGCTGCCGGAAACCCTCGAGGAGGCGCAGCTTGGCGGGCCAGTCGAGGATCTCCGCGCACTCCATCGGATCCCGCTCGAGCAGGTCGAGTACGTGAGCCCACGTCTCGACCACGCGACTGGCCGCCGGGTCAGGATCGCGGGAGTCGACCAGCTTGGCCACCCGGTCCAGGTAGATGCGTTGCAGCGCAAGGGCAGTCAGTTCGCGACCGTCGGCGAGCGCGATGGTAGCGCGCAGCGACGGGTCCCGGCTGACGACGTGGACGGCGTGCACGGGTCGCGCCAGGGCCAGATCGGAGAGGTCGAACCCGTTTGCGGGCCCCTCCTCGATGAGATCGAGGACCAGTGACGTGGTGCCCACCTTGAGGTAGGTCGACGTCTCGGCGAGGTTCGCGTCCCCGATGATCACGTGCAGCCGCCGGTACTTGTCGGCGTCGGCGTGCGGCTCGTCGCGGGTGTTGATGATGCCGCGCTTGAGGGTGGTCTCCAGGCCGACCTCGACCTCGATGTAATCGGCGCGCTGGGTGAGCTGGAAGCCGGGTTCGTCACCGGCGGGTCCGATGCCGACGCGTCCCGAACCAGTGACCACCTGTCGGGACACCAGGAACGGCGTCAGCCCCGCGATCACCGCCGAGAACGGTGTCTGCCGGCTCATCAGGTAGTTCTCGTGGGTTCCGTACGACGCGCCCTTGCCGTCGACGTTGTTCTTGTACAGCTGCAGCTTGACCGCGCCGGGCACGCTGGCCACGTGGCGTGCCGCCGCCTCCATCACGCGTTCGCCGGCCTTGTCCCAGATGACCGCGTCCAGCGGATCGGTGACCTCGGGGGCCGAGTACTCGGGGTGGGCGTGGTCGACGTAGAGCCGAGCGCCGTTGGTGAGGATCATGTTCGCCGCGCCGACCTCGTCGGCGTCGACGATCGGCGGCGGTCCGCTCGCACGGCTCAGGTCGAACCCGCGTGCGTCGCGCAACGGAGACTCCACCTCGTAGTCCCACCGTGTCCGCTTCGCCCGCTGGATGCCCGCGGCGGCCGCGTACGCGAGCACCGCCTGCGTCGACGTCAGGATCGGATTCGCGGTCGGATCGGACGGTGAAGAAATCCCGTACTCGACCTCGGTACCGATGATCCGTTGCATGCGCTCAGCCTAGGCGAAGGCCGTTGGCGCCGGTCACGGCCCACGCTTGCACGCGGGGCACGTTGTTGGTCAACTATCCCGTGCCCCGCACACGTTGCGGGGCCGAGCCGAACGGAGATCTGGCCCGATGTCCACACCCACCGACCGGCTTGAAGCCGAATCCTGGTTCCTCGCAAGGGGTTTGCCGGCGGTGCTGACTCAGCGCGCGCGGCTGCGCAAGCTGTGGTCGCGATCGGCGCCCGCCCTGGCCGGCATCGGCACCATCTCGGCGTGCCTGCTGATGGTCTACCTGCTCACGGGATCGACCGACGTCGAGGTCGACGGAGTGCCGTCGACGGCGCAGTGGTTCGTGCTGGTGGTCCTCCTGCTGGCACTCCCCCTCGCCTTCCTGGTCGGATGGCTGGTCGCGAGGATGGCGACCGGCCGGGCCAGGGCCGTGGCCTCGGTGCTGTCCGCGATCGTGGCGCTGGCCACCCCCGTACTGCTGCACGATCTGGGCGACGTCGTCGCGACGAGTGTCGCCGTGGCACTGGTGGCAGTGCTGACCGCCTCGGGTCTCGGCTCGGTCCTCGGCTGGGCGGGCCGGCTGACGCTTTCCCAGCTCACCGCCATGGGCGACCTGCTGGTCGGTGCGCTGCCGGTGGTGCTCCTGACCGTCCTGGTGTTCTTCAACTCACCGGTGTGGGTCATGGCCTCCACCATCAGCCGTGAGCGGCTTTGGGTGGCAGTGGCGTTCCTGGTTCTAATCGCCGCGACCTTCGTCGTCTCGCGGCTGCTCAACCGGGCCAGGCCGACCCTGGAGACCGCGACGGTATCGCCGCGCCATGCCGAGCGCCTGGAGGGCACGCCGTTCGAGACCCTGCCGGATCTGGCCGCACCGGAGCGGTTGACCCGACTGGAACGGGCCAACGTGGTCTTCGTCCTCGCCGCCACCCAGATGGCCCAGATCCTGATGGTCGCGATCGTCACCGGCATCATCTTCCTGATGCTCGGCTTGATCGTGCTGAGCCCCGAACTGCTTGCGCTGTGGACCCGCAACGGTCCGAGCGAGGGCACGGTGTTCGGCATGATGATCCCGGTGCCGCAGGCCCTGATTCACGTGACGATGTTCCTGGGCGCCTTGACGTTCATGTACGTCAGCGCCAGGGCGGTCGTCGACACCGAATACCGCGAACGCTTCCTCGACCCGCTCATCGACGACCTCAAGCTGACGTTGTTGGCCCGCAACCGCTACCGCGCCCACGTCCGCGCGCTCGGGGGTGGTTGAGATGAAGGTGCTCGTCGTCGAAGACGAAGCGCGGCTCGCCTCGACGCTGACGGTCGGGCTGCAAGCCGAGGGGTTCGACGTCGTCGCCGTGGCGAACGGTATCGACGGGCTGGCGCAGGCCGTGGAGAACAGGTTCGACGTCGTCCTCCTCGACATCATGCTTCCGGGCCTCAACGGCTACGAGGTGCTGCGGCGGATGCGAGCCCGCGGCGTGCACACGCCGGTGATGATGTTGACGGCCAAGGACGGCGAGTACGACCAGACCGATGCCTTCGAGCTCGGCGCGGACGACTATCTCACCAAACCCTTCTCGTTCATCGTGCTGGTAGCCCGGCTGAGGGCCCTGCTGCGGCGGTCGGCGCCGCAGCGTCCGCCCGTGCTGAGGGCGGGTTCGTTGTCACTGGACCCGGCCCGCCGTCGGGTGGAGCGCGACGGAACCGTCATCTCGCTGACGCCCCGTGAGTTCGGCCTACTCGAATACCTGATGCGCCAGAAGGATTCGGTCGTCACCAAGGCCCAGATCTTGGACGCGGTGTGGGACGCCGACTTCGACGGTGCCGACAACGTGGTCGAGGTGTACGTGGGCTACGTGCGGCGCAAGATCGACGTGCCGTTCGGCACCAAGACGATCGATACCGTTCGGGGTGTCGGCTACCGGCTCGATTCGGGCGAGGGTAGCTGAACCGACACCGTCGTCCCGGTCTCGATGCCGTCACCGATGGTCACCCGACCGGCGTGCGCCAGCACGATCTCCCGCACGATCGCCAAGCCCAGACCCGTCCCGCCGGCGCTCCTGGACCGGTCCGGATCCAGTCGGACGAAGCGGTCGAAGACGCGGCGTCGATCCTCCGGTGAGATACCCGCTCCGTCATCGGCGACCTCGAGCAGCGCGTGCGCACCGACCCGCCGGACCGATACGTGGACCCGTGAGGCCGCATGCCGGGCGGCGTTGTCGAGCAGGTTGCGCAGCACCCGTGCCAACGCCGCCGGGTCACCCGTCACCCGGGTGGGTTCGAGGTCGACCCCGACGTCGAGTGTGGTCTCCCTGCGCAGGCGCTCGACTTCGATGCCTGCGAGGTCGTCGAGGTCGACGTCTTCGCGCGCCATGTCCAGACCGCGTTCGTCGGCCCTGGCCAACAGCAGCAGATCGTCGATGAGGTCCTTCATGCGGAGCGCCTCGGGCAACAACGTCGTGGTGGCGAGCTCACCGCCGAGCAACTCCGGATGGGCCACGGCGACCTCGAGAGCGGAGATGATCGTGGTCAGCGGGCTCCGCAGTTCGTGGGAGGCGTCGCCGACGAACCGCCGCTGCGCGTCGTGCCCCGCCTCGATGCGCGCCAGCATCTCGTTCATGGTGACCGCCAGCGCGGCGACCTCGTCGCGACCGGGTGGCACCGGCACGCGCTCGGTGAGATCGGAGGTGGTGATGTCGGCGACCCGGGACCGGATGTCGTCGACGGACTGCATGGACCGACGCACCAGGACGTAGGTGGCCGCCGCGGACACCGCGACGACCACGGGTGCGGCGATTGCCAACGCGACCACCACGGCCCACACCGTCGACGCGATCGTCGCACTGCCCTCACCGACGAGGACGGTGTACCGGCCGTCCGGACCCGTCACGGTCTGGGCGCTGACGCGGATGCGGCCCAGGGGCGAGGACTGCTCTGGCATCCCGATCCGCAACCCGTCGCCGACGTCCCCCATCGCCACCAGCGGGGTGTCCGGCGCCGATCGCGACCGCAGGAGCACCGTGCCGTTGCCGCCGATCACCTGGACCGCCACGATCCGCTGATCGGTCTCGAGCATCGCCGGATCGACGCCCGCCGCCCCGCGTTGCACGACCTGCTCGGCGACCTCACCGACCCGGGTGGCGGCCGCGGAATCAATGCCCGCCAGCATGGTTCGGTAGAGAATTGCCGCCAGCCCGGCCCCCGCGACACCGAGCGCCACGAACACGACGGTCGCCGCGACGAAGGCCGATCGCGCGGAGACGCCCCAGTTGCCCGTGAATGGTCTCGCCATAGCGGCTCCCAGTCCATCACAATGTTCGCCGTGTCCGACATGCAGCAAGTCCACGACTGGTTCCTGCATCGCGGGCTGCCCCTGGTGCTCACTAGGCGGGTCCGGTCGCGTCACCTCATCGAGCGGTCGGCCCCGATGGTCAGCGGGGTCGGCGCGCTCACCGCCGTGACGATGCTGCTGGCCGAGGTGACCGGTGACTCCCCCGACTACGGCTACTCCCTGCGCCTCGGCGTCATCGCGGCCGTGCTGGCGGCCGCACCCTTCGCGCTCTACCTCCTGCACCGCGCCGACACCACGCTCTCCGAAGCTGGTCGCCGCTCGGCCGCCCTGGCGGTGATGGCGATCTTCGTCGTGGTGATGCCGGTGACGGTCAGCGGCTGGTCGGCGTCGGCCGCGGCCGAGGCGCCCGCCTTCGTCGCCATCACCCTGCTGGCGATCTGGCTCACCTACCTCGGGTTCGGGTCGATTGCCGGCTGGGCCTTCCGGTTCGCCTGGGTGCAGCTGGGCGCCCTCGGCACGCTGATGAGCCGTGCACTTCCGCTGCTCATGCTGACCGTGGTCGTCTACTTCACCGGCGAGCTGTGGCAGCTCGCCGCCCGGATGAGTCGCCAAAGGCTCTGGCAGGTCATCGGGTTCCTCGCACTGGTCGCCCTGCTGTTCGTGGTGACCACGATCCGCGACGAGGTGCGCGCCCTCCGTGAGGACCGGGCCGAACGGACGGATCCGGCCAGCCTGCTGGCGGGCACGCCGCTGAGCGTGCCACCGGGGGTACACCTTCCGCGCACCGCACTGTCCCGCGCCGAACAGATCAACGTCGTGGCCGTGATGGTGGTGTCCCAGGCCATTCAGGTCGTGTTCTTCACCGCGGGTGTGCTCGCCTTCTTCCTCGCTCTCGGCGTCATCGCGGTGCCCGACGACGTCGCGGTCCTGTGGTCGGCCGAGCAGACCTGCGCGGTCGGTGAACCCCCTTGTGCGGGAACGTGGTTCGGCATCCACATCCCGATACCGCAGACCATCGTCCACATGTCGCTGTTGGTGGCGGTGCTGTCCGGTCTCTACTTCACGGTGAGCACCAGCGTCGACCCGTTGTACCGGCAGCGCTTCTTCGACCCGCTGATCGCCGACGTGGCGGTGAGCCTCGCCGGTCGAGATGCCTACCTGGAACTTGTCTCCCACACGCGGGCAACCGGTTGATTTGACTTGCAAGGTCGGCGATCGTGAACCTCTGGTGAACGCCCCCGAGCCGTCTTCGGCAGACGCACTCGTCTATTCCGCCGCCCGTGCCACCCTCCGAGCGGCCATCGCCACCGCCATGGTCATCAACTGGTGTGGGTCCTCCAGGTCGAAGGCGGTCATCGTGGAGATCTGATCCAGCCGGTAGTAGAGCGACTGACGCCGGATGTGCAGGCGCTTGGCCGCTTCGGCCTTGCTGCCCGCGCAGGCGATGAACGTCTCCAGGGTGACGAGCAACTGACTGCTCCTCGCCGCATCGGCGGAGATCAGAATTCCGATCTGGTCGTCGACGAACTGGCGAACTGCATCCGTGTCGCCATGTGCGGCGAGCAGCCGCTCCAAGGCCAACGTGTGAACGGCGGTGACGGGCTTCATCAGGTGGAGGTCTTGGCCCAGCGCGAGAGTGGTCCGGGTCTCGGCCATGGTTCGCGGGAGCTGACCGACGTCGCTGACGGCGCGACTCACCGTGGCGCACAGTCGCGAGTGCGAGCTCAGTGCCTCGGTGGCGGCAGTCCGCACGGAGTCGGCGAGGTCGGTCGCGCCATCCGGTGATCCGGCGAGCAGTCCGTACAACGTTCCGTCCACGATCCCGAAGATTCCGTGCCCGACGTGACGGACGAGTCCATCGACCACCTGGGCCGCCGTCGGGACCCGGCGCGGATCGACCGCGACGCACACGTATCGGGCACCGTGGATGGTCACACCCGCTGCCCGCAGACCCGCCTCCAGGACCCCGATGTCCACGGGCTGATTCCCGACAAGCTGCTTGAGCAGAATCTGTTGCGCGCGTAGTGAACTCGCCACGTCGCGTTGCTCGCGAATGAGACACAGACCCAGCACGGTGGGCGCCCGGTCGAGGACGGCTTCGACCAGTAGCTCCGGCGAATCAGATGGCCCGACCGTCAGCCGCCCCCATGCGGTGCCATCGACCAGGACGGGGACCTCGAAGCGAGCTCCCGGCTCATTCTCCGAGCATCCCAACAGCGCCACCGCCCGGCCCGCATGGTCCGTGAGGCGAGCCCAGGCACCGAGCGTTGCCGCCACCTGTTCCACCAGCTCATTCAACGTGGCGCCCCTAGCGAGTGCCTCCGACAGTGCCCTAGACGTCTCGTCCGCGTGCCGCAGCCGGGCCACCGAGCGATCGATGAGCTCGCTGTTGACCGCCTCGGCGACCTCGGTGAAGCGAAGCCGGGGCTGGAGCTCGACGATCGGCAGACCGACCTCGCAGGCCTCGGCCACCATCTCGGGAGGTACGACCCCGAACGACCTACCCACCTCGAAGAACAGTGCGGCGATTCCACTTTCGGCCAGTTGACGGACGTACAGCCGGCGCGCCGCCTCGTCGACCCGCACCAGGCCGACGCCGTTGGTCAGCAGCACCTCGTCACCCCGGAGCAGCGGTGCGATGTCGTACAGATCTGCGCTGTGCACCCACCGCACGACGTGGTCCAAGTGCTCGCTCCCACTGAGGACGACGGGATTCGCCGGCCGCAGGACGGGGTGGTCCAGCACCTCCCGCAGGTTCAACGTCATACGACATTGTGACCGACTGATCCCGACAAACACATGACAGATCGTCCGTTGCCGTGGCGGATCAGCAAATCGCATGCTGTTTCGACGTCCACGACCAGCAGGAGAACACATGACCGCGGAGTCTCCGCAGAGCACAGCCACCGACGCGACGGTTCCCTCGTGGCGAGACGGGGCCGCGGCCATTGCGATGCTCACCTTTGCCGTCGACGCCGAAACCCCCGTGCTCGCCGCCGGGCGGCGATATGCCGACAACGCCATGGCGATGACGCATCAGGCATTCGATGCGCGGCGGGGATTGCCCCGGCTGCTGGGCATCCTCGACGAGTTCGACGTCAAGGCAACCTTCATGGTCCCCGGCTTCACCGCAGAGCGTTGGCCCGCCGCAGTCACCGACATCGCCACCCGCGGTCACGACATCTGTCACCACAGCTACAGCCATCGACCGGCGACCGAACTCACACCCGCCGAGGAGCGGTGGGAGTTCGAGCGCGGATCCGAGGCGCTCGCCGCCCTCGGAATAACCCCGTCCGGGTACCGCTCCCCCATGTGGGCGGCGACGTGGAACAGCGCGGAGCTCGCCGTCGAACACGGCCTTACCTACGACACCAGCCTGATGGACGACGACCGCCCGTACATCATCGAAACCAGCCGCGGCCCACTCGTCGAACTCCCGCCGCACTGGTCGCTCGACGACTGGGAGCAGTACGCGTATCTACCCGCGCCCCACCTCGGCTATGTCATCGAGCCACCCGAGAAGG
Organism: Mycolicibacterium sp. TUM20985; assembly: GCF_030295745.1. Classification (NCBI taxonomy): domain Bacteria; kingdom Bacillati; phylum Actinomycetota; class Actinomycetes; order Mycobacteriales; family Mycobacteriaceae; genus Mycobacterium; species Mycobacterium antarcticum. Next base: position 2,384,155 of record NZ_AP027291.1, on the reverse strand, counting down.
CACTCGCACTGTGGACTGCCGAGCTCGACGGTATGCGCGAGTTCGGTGGCCTCTTCCAGCTCACCGCGCACTCGTTCCTGTCCGGGCGCGCCGGCCGGGCGCGCAACATGCGCACGATGATCGAGACCATCCTCGACCGCGGTGACGTCAAGTTCAGGACGGGAAGCGAACTGCGCGATGCCGTGCTGGCCGACCCGTCCATCGAACGACGCAAACACGAGCCCGTCACCGTCGACCCTGCCGTGTACCCCAAGTGGTGAAAGGACATACGCCGTGACCACCCTCGTCACCGGCGGCCGCGGATTCGTCGGTCGCCACCTCGTCGACCAACTGCTGCGCAACGGGACGCCGACGGTCAGCTACAACAGGGACTTCGCCGTCGACGACCGCGACGGCCTGACCCTCGTCCAAGGCGAATTGTTCGACATGCCCCGCCTTTGCGAGACGATCCGCGCGCACGACGTCGACCGGATCATCCACACCGCCGGCCAGAGTCACCCAGGTGTGTCGATCGACCTGCCGTGGACGACCTTCGCAGCCAACGCGGAGGGCACCCTCGCGGTCTATGAGTGCGCACGCGTCACCGGTGTCCGCCGCGTCGTGAATTTCTCCTCCGAGTGCGCCCTGGGAAATCTGGACCTGGACACCGTCGTCCGCGAGGACGTCAAGCCCGAACCGACCACGCCTTACGGAGTGACGAAGGTGGCCGGCGAACTCTTCGGGACGGTCTACACGTCCCTCTACGGCATGGAGATCGTCTCGCTTCGGGTCACCGAGGTCTACGGTCCGGGCTTGTGGATGCCGAGCCTTCTCGGCGACATGATCCGCGCCGGAATCCGCGGCGAGACGTTCCGCCTCGACACCGGCGGCGACCATCCCTTTCAGTTCGTCTTCGTCGACGACGTCGCCACCGCCGCCCGGTTGGCATCGACGGCCCCGACGCCGCCGCAGACGGTCTACAACGTCTCCGGCGCCCGCCGCATCACCGTCGCCGATACCGCGCGGCTGCTCGAAAAGCTCTTGCCGGATGCGAGTTACGACATCGGGGGCGGCCTGTTGCCGCAATGGGACCACCAGGGCGAGTACGACCTGTCCGCATCGACCCGAGACCTCGGCTACGCACCGGACTGGACGCTCGAGCGCGGACTCGAGGAGCAGATCGAGTGGATCCGATCAACGGAACGCTCGTCATGACCAGTACCGAGTCGGGTTGCGCCGACCAGAACCGACACCTCACCGCGAAGGGGAAAGTGACATGCCCGAGATGACCGACCGCATCGCCGTCGTCACGGGGGCAGCCTCGGGAATCGGCCTCGCGACCGCCGGGGTCCTGGCTCGCGAGGGTGCCGACGTCGCGATCCTGTCCCGCCCCGAGGACGACCTCGAAGGCGCGGCGCAGCTCGTAAGCGCCTACGGTGGAAGGGTTCTCGCCATCGGCGCCGACGTCGGCGACTCAGCCGCGCTGCGCGCGGCGTTCGATCGGATCGAAGCCGAACTGGGCCCCATCGATGCAGTTCACAACAACGCAGGCATCTCTGCGGTGGCGCCGCTCGTCGAGACCACCGACGAACTGCTGCACGCGCTCATCCGCACCAACCTCGAGGGTTCCTTCTACGTCCTGAGGGAAGCAGCGCGCGTCATGCAACCACGCCGCAGAGGCGCCATCGTCAACACCGCGTCCGAATTGGCGTTGATGGGACAGGCCGGCTACGTCGCCTACACCGCGACGAAGGGCGCCATCCTCGCGATGACGCGCAGCGCCGCAGCCGAACTCGCGTCGTGGGGCATCCGGGTCAACGCCGTGTGCCCTGGCACCACCAAGACGCCGATGTTCCTCGCCGAGTTCGATGGCGTCGCCGACCCCGAGGCCGAACTCGCCGACAACGCGGCCAGCGTGGCAATGCAGCGGATAGCCGAGCCCGCAGAGATCGGCGAGGCCGTCGCCTTCCTGCTCTCGCATCGGGCGAGCTACGTCACCGGCACACATCTGACCGCTGACGGCGGTCGCACCACCTGCGTCCCCGCCGGATCCATCGGCGTAGCCGCCCAGTAGACCAAACCCAACCCGACTCCGGAGACATCATGACCGAACCGACCGAACCGACCGAACCTCAGACCCGGCTCGAAGAACTCGGCTACTCCCAACAGCTCGAACGACGCCTCAACATCCCCGAAGTCGTTGGTCTCGCCATGGCCGACGTGTCCCCCACGATGGCGGTTCTATTCCTCTCCGCCGGCGTATTCGTCGTCGGTGGAACGTTTTCCATCGGCGCCGGGCTCATCCTGTCCGTCGTCGTCGTCTTGATCTCGTTGTGTCTGGCGGAGCTGGCTGGCATGTTCCCGATCGCCGGTGGGATGTACTCCCTCGTTCGCCGGGTACTCCCCGGGCCATTCTCCTGGGTGACGATGTTCAACTACCTCATCCAGGGTGTCGTCATTCCCGCCAGCATCGCCCTCGGCACGGTCGCGTTCCTTAAGGACCTCGTGCCCGGGTTGGCACTTCCCGACACCGTGGTGGCGATCGTGCTGCTTGCGCTGGCCACCGCCCTGGCGTTGACGAAGGTCGAGGTAGGCGCCTGGGCCACCGCGGCCATGGTGGTCGTCGAGTGCCTGGTACTCGGCATCATCACCGTGGCGGCACTGCTGCACCCGCATCAGCCACTGGCCGAGGTCACCTTCCAACCGGTGGTGCTGTCCGGTGGTGAGCTGACCGCCGTGAGCTTCGCGGTCATGCTGGCCACGCTCGCCCCTGCCTTCAACGTCATCAATGGTTACGATGCGGCGCTTGGCTTTTCCGAGGAACTCAAGGGTGGGGAGAGGAATATCGCCAAGGCCGTGATCATCTCTGCGGTGCTGGCATGCATTCTGATCATGGTGCCGCTGACCTCGGCGGTCGTCGCAGCCCCCGACCTGAAGGAGTTCTTCAACGCGCCTGCGCCCGTCATCTACTCCGTGCAGGCATCGCTGGGCTCGAATGCCCGCATCATCATCGACATCGGCGTCATCATCGCCCTGTTCAACGCGATGTTGTCGCTGCTGATGTACTTCGGCCGCGGCGTGTACACCACCGGCCGCGACGGCGTCTGGCCGGCCGCAATCAACAGGGCCCTGGGCGGACTCAACAAGTTCCGGGCCCCCGGCAACGGAATCCTGGTGCTCGCCATCCCCGCGGCGATCCTGGTGTTCACCTCCGCGTTGAACTTCCTGATCATCTTCGCGGGCACCGTCATCGCCGCCGTGTACTTCTGCATCGGACTGGCCGCACTGTGGGGCCGACGCAGCATGCCGAATGAGCCGCGGCCGTTCAAGATGCCACTGTGGCCGCTGCCGCCGGTCGTCGTCGTGGCCTTCACCGCGATCGCACTGGCCACGCAGGAGACGCAGTACCTCGTCGCGGAGGTCGTCCTCATCGCCGTTGCGATCGCCTGCTGGCTCGGGGCCAAGAAGTGGGCCCCTGGCGAGATTGCGCCCGCCGCAAGGACACTCGACCCGACCCCCGAAACGCACTGATGTCGACCCATCCTGCAGGCGAAACCACGAGCAATTCGGCGGACGAGGAGTTCAACGTGTCGAACGCACCACTGGTCTTCCAAGAGATGACGTGGGAGGAGATCGACGAGGCCGCCCGAGCCGACACACCGATCGTGATCCCGATCGGCGCGACCGAACAACACGGACGCCACCTTCCGGTCTGCACGGACTGGGTGATACCCGACCGGATAGCCCGGGAGGCCGGCCGTCGACGCCCCATGGTCGTCGGCCCCTTCCTGCCCTTCGGCTACCGCAGCAGGCCCGGCAGTGGCGGCGGCCAGCACTTCCCCGGCACGGTGTCGTTGCGGGCCACCACCTTCATGAGCCTCGTCGAGGACGTCCTGAGCGAACTGAAGAGGTGCGGTTTCCGCAACATCGTGCTGTACAACTGGCACTTCGAGAACAGCGGCTTCGTCTACGAGCCCGCCTTCCTCGTCGCGGAGCACAACCCCGAGCTCAAGATCGTCGTGATCGAGGACGCCAACCCGGACTTCACGCCCGAACGCGTCAAGGCCATCTGGCCGGAGGGATTTCCCGGCCTCGCACTCGAACACGCCGCCGTCATCGAGACGTCGCTGTGGATGCATCACGATCCCACGGCCGTGCGGGTCGACCGGATCGCGGCGGATGCACCGCGACGCGTCGTCAACCACGACGTGGTTCCCATCGACACGCGCATGTCCACCGCCAGCGGATCGTTGTCCTCCCCGGTGCCTGCCACCGCCGATAAGGGTCGACTGATCACCGAGTGGCTGGTAGACCGCCTGGTGGCGATCCTCGACGACGAATTCCCCGCCGCCGGAATCCCTTCGCGCTGAGGGCCGTCGATTCCTCTCCAACGAAAGGCCGCCATGTCCGACGCCGCAATCATCGGGGCCACCCCGTCGACGCAGATCCCGCGATACGCGGGCAAGGGCACCTTCGCCCGGATCGCGGACGTCCATGAAGTCGCCGATTACGACGTTGCGATCCTCGGGGTGCCGTTCGACGGCGGCACGTCCTACCGGCCGGGTGCCCGGTTCGGTCCACTCGGCGTCCGTCAGGCCGCGCGCGCACTCCGGCCCGGGTACCACGTGGAACTGGGTGTGGCACCGCTCGAGGAAGTCCAGATCGTGGACGCCGGTGACGTCGCGGTGACGCCGTACGACATCACCGAGGCGTGTACGCAGATCCAGGACCGCGTCCGTGAGGTAATCGGGAACCGGCACCGCAAAGTGGTGTCGATCGGTGGGGATCACACCATCGCGCTGCCGAATCTGCGTGCGCTGCACTCGGTGTACGGACCCGTCGCTCTGGTGCACTTCGACGCACATCTGGATACCTGGGACACGTACTTCAAGGCGCCGGTCACCCACGGCACCATCTTCCGGCGCGCGTTCGAGGAAGGCCTTCTCATCGAGGACCACTCGATTCACATCGGGATCCGTGGCCCGATCTACGATCGGATGGACCTCGACGACGACGCCCGGATGGGATTTCGCATCATCCGCGCGGGCGATCTCGACGTGATGGGGGTGCCCGCCGCAGTCGACGCCGTGCGCAGGCGGGTCGGGGACGTCCCCGTCTACCTCTCCATCGACATCGACGTCCTGGATCCCGCCTTCGCACCTGGTACCGGAACTCCCGAATCGGGCGGCCTCACGGCCCGCGAACTGCTGCGCATGCTGCGCGCGCTGACGGGCCTCCACATCGTCGGCGCCGACGTCGTCGAGGTCGCGCCGGCGTACGACCACGCGGAGATCACCTGCATCGCAGCGGCAACCATCGTCTTCGACATTCTGGGTCTCATGGTGATGAACGCGTCATCCGGCGCCTGCTGATCGCTGGATAGGCAGCGCTTCTTCGACGCCCTGATCGCCGACGTCGCCGTGAGCGTCGCCGGTCGAGATGCCTACCTGGAACTCGTCTCCCGCGCACGGGCAACCGGTTGATTTGGCCTGCAGGTTCGGCGACTCGTCTCTACACTGCGCGAATGCTGTGCACCGACTGTGATCGCCCAAGGGACGGCGAACAGTGCGCAGCATGGCACGAAAGGGTTCCCAGGATGAAGAAAGCACTGCTCTCGCTCATCGCGGCGACGTTCGCCGTGGGGCTGGCCACCGCCGGCTCCGCCCACGCCGACGAAGACGGCTTCTTCGTCGACCTGACCGACTACGGCTACGGCGACACCTCCACCGACACCGCCCTGCAGCTGGGTTACGCGATCTGCGAGGACGTGCAGAACGGCGTGCCTCAGCAGCCACCCTCGACGCGATCTATGAGAACACCGGTGACGCCGTCGATGTCGCCGACGCCAAGTTCCTCTACAAGGCCGCGATCGTGAACCTCTGTTGAGGGCCCCGGAGTCGGTCTTCGGCAGACGCTATGGCGAGGTGCTGCTGATCCGGGTCGGCGAGAGCGGACCCGAGGCGGAGGTCTACAACACCTTCCCCCTGAACGACTGCCCGGCCGCACAGTGGGCCACGCTCGACGCAACGGCGGTCGCCGCGGCGAACGATGCCGTCGGTGCGCTGCTCAACGGACCCCGCTATTGGCTGATGAGCCGGATCGAGAAGGACGGCGCCACCGAACAGGAGCGACGGACGTTCGGCGGCATCGAGATGCTGCGCCAGGCAACCGTCGCACTGTCGTCGATGAACCCGGCGCCCTACAGCGTCAACGAAGTCGACCGCAAGGCCGTCTTCGTCTACGACGCGGGACAGGCGGTGTTCGAACTGACCGATCCGGAGGGTCGACGGTGGGTGATGCAGACCTTCAGTCAGACCGTCGACCCCACACTCGAGCTGGCCGACCTGCCGGGGCTGGCCGCGCGCCTGGTCCTGCCCGATGGCTGGAGCTACGGGACGCGCACCCTCGACGCGGAGCTGCGCATCGACACGTCCACCACCAAAGCCCATGTCCTGCAAGACGATCAGGCCAACAGCTATTCGCTGTCGGCCTGATCGTCATCCGTCTTGGGTTACAGGTACTGACCTAGGTTCGACTCGGTATCAATAGCCCGACTGGCCGAGGAACTCTTGCCGGTGACGAGCGTGCGGATGTAGACGATCCGCTCACCCTTCTTGCCCGAGATCCGCGCCCAGTCATCGGGATTGGTGGTGTTGGGCAGGTCCTCGTTCTCGGCGAACTCGTCGACGATGGAGTCCAGCAGGTGCTGGATGCGCAGACCCTTCTGGCCGCTCTCCAACACCGACTTGATCGCGAACTTCTTGGCCTTGTCGACGACGTTCTGGATCATGGCGCCGGAGTTGAAGTCCTTGAAGTACATGACTTCCTTGTCACCATTGGCGTAGGTGACCTCCAGGAACCGGTTGTCGTCGACCTCGGCGTACATCCGGTCGACGACCTTCTCGATCATCGCCTTGATGGTCAGACTGCGGTCACCGTTGAACTCCGCAAGATCGTCTTCATTGATCGGGAGTGCCTCGGTCAGGTACTTGCTGAAGATGTCTTGTGCAGCTTCGGCGTCGGGCCGCTCGATCTTGATCTTGACGTCCAGGCGGCCGGGCCGCAGGATCGCCGGGTCGATCATGTCCTCACGGTTGGAGGCGCCGATGACGATGACGTTCTCCAGGCCCTCGACACCGTCGATCTCACTCAGCAGCTGCGGCACGACGGTGGTCTCCACGTCGGAGGAGACGCCGGTGCCACGGGTCCGGAAGATCGAGTCCATCTCGTCGAAGAACACGATCACCGGCGTGCCCTCGGACGCCTTCTCCCTGGCGCGCTGGAAGATGAGCCGGATGTGCCGCTCGGTTTCGCCGACGAACTTGTTCAGCAGCTCCGGGCCCTTGATGTTGAGGAAGTACGACTTAGCCTCGCGGGTGTCCTCGCCGCGCACCTCTGCCATCTTCTTGGCCAGCGAGTTGGCGACCGCCTTGGCGATGAGGGTCTTGCCGCAGCCGGGGGGGCCGTAGAGCAGCACGCCCTTGGGCGGCCGCAGCGAGTACTCGCGGTAGAGGTCCTTGTGCAGGAACGGCAGCTCCACGGCGTCGCGGATCTGCTCGATCTGCCGCGTCAGGCCGCCGATGTCGTGATAGCTGACGTCGGGCACCTCTTCGAGCACCAGATCCTCGACCTCGGCCTTGGGAATGCGCTCGAAGGCGTAGCCGGCCTTGGTGTCGACCAGCAGCGAGTCGCCGGGCCGCAGCTTGCGCGGCTTCCAGTCGTCGTCACCGTCGGCTTTAATCTCCTCGGGCAGGAACTCGGCGGCGACGAGCGGTTCGGCCAGCCAGACGATGCGTTCCTCGTCGGCGTGGCCGACGACGAGCGCGCGATGGCCGTCGGCGAGGATCTCGCGCAGTGTGCTGATCTCACCGACCGCCTCGAACTTGCCGGCCTCGACGACGGTCAGCGCCTCGTTCAGGCGGACGGTCTGGCCCTGCTTGAGCTCGGACACCTCGATGTTCGGCGAGCACGTCAGACGCATCTTGCGACCGGACGTGAACACGTCGACGGTGTCGTCCTCGTGGCTCGCGAGCAGCACGCCGTAACCGCTGGGTGGCTGACCCAGCCGGTCCACCTCTTCGCGGAGCGCCAGCAACTGCTGACGGGCCTCCTTGAGGGTGTCCATGAGCTTGGCGTTGCGCGCGGCGAGCGAGTCGATGCGCGCCTCGAGTTGGTGGACGTCTCGGGCACTCCGCAGCCCGCTATTGGGACCGACCGTCTGCTCGAGTTGCTCGCGTAGCGCGGCGGCTTCGCGGCGCAGTTCTTCCAATTCGGCCGCGTCTTCACTGGACATGGGCTCTGACTCACTCATGTTGCGCACCTTCCCGCATCCAAAGTTGATGCAGTAACGACTTCAACGCTACCGGCGATTCAGACTTTGTGTGCGGTGTGGGAATTCGACACACCAGCAACACTGTTAGCCTCCTTGTTGAGTTTGGCCCATCGAAAGGACAGTCGTGATCCTGAAAACCCTCGTTACCGGTGTGGCAGCAGCAGCCGTCGTAGCCGGAGCCGCGGGTGGTGTGACCTCCATTGCATCGAGCATGGGTTCGGGCGCGTCATCGACCACTGCGGCCGTGCAGCCGGTGGTCAAGGGCATCCCCCTCCCACAGGCACCTGCGCCGGATCTTCAGGCCCCACTGTTGCAGACCCTCAACGGCCTCGCGGGCGGAGGCTCGTTCTCCGGCTCGAAGGGCTCCTACATCGAGGGCGGCCTCGGCCGCATCGAGGGCATCGCCGCCGACCGCGAGTACGGCAAGGCTGCGGCCAAGGGCTACTTCCCGCTGAACTTCGCCGTCGCCGACATCGACGCCAACGGCCCAACGGCCACGGCGAACGTCACCGCCACGGCTAACACCGGCGCCAGCAAGACCGAGCCGGTGGTCTTCGTCGCGGGCCCGAGCCCGACCGGTTGGCAGATCTCCAAGCAGTCCGCCTTGGCGCTGCTGTCGTCGGCGAGCTGATCCGCCCGCCCGGCTAGCCAGGACCCGGTGCCACGCACCCGTGCGACCGTCCTGAGCGCCGTCACCCTGGTGGCGGCGCTCGGGCTCGTCGGGTGCGCGGACGGGAACCCGTCGGCCGTCTCGGCCACGTCGCGCTCCATGGTCGAGGCGCCGACTCGGCCGATGCCGACGGTGGCTCCGCTGCCGCCGGTCGATCAGCTGACCGGCGTGCTGTACCGGCTCGCGGACACTTCGATTCCCGTTGAGCAGAAGGTCGGTCTGGTGCAGTACGCGACCGCGGACGACCACGCCGCCCTGTCGAACTTCGGCGAGGCGCTGGCCGCGAGCGGCTTCACGCCGCTGACCGTGGATGCCACCGACCTCGCCTGGGCGGGGGAACCCGGCCACGTCATCGCCAGCGTCACGATCGGCTCGCCCAACCCGCAGGTGCGACCGTTCACGTTCCCGATGGAGTTCACCCCGATCCGCGGCACGTGGCAGCTCAGCAGGCGGACCGCCGATCAGCTGCTGCCCCTCGTCGACGCCACGCCCCCCACTCGTTAGCCGGGTCAGACCGCGGGCCGCTTGCGGCGGTACGGCGCCGGCGTCTCGGTGCCTGGGGCCAGCTTTCGCGCACTGACCAGGAACGCCGTGTGGCCGCGCATCGAGTGTTGCGGGCGTACCGCCAGGCCGACGACGTCCCATCCGCGCTGAAGCGACTCCCATGCCCGCGGCTCGGTCCAGCACAGCTGCTCGCGCATCGCCTCCACCACCCGGGACAGCTGGGTGACGGTCGCGACGTACACCATCAGCACACCGCCGGGGACGAGCGCTCCCGCCACGGCGTCGAGCACCTCCCACGGCGCCAGCATGTCCAGCACGGCTCGGTCGACTTCCGGCCCGTCGTAGGTCACCAGGTCGGCGATCCGCAGGTCCCAGTTCACGGGCCGCTCGCCGTAGAACGTGGTGACGTTGCGCTCGGCGTGCACCGCATGGTCCTCGCGCACCTCATAGGACACCACCGAGCCCTCCGGTCCGACGGCGCGCAGCAGCGAGCAGGTCAGCGCGCCCGAACCGGCGCCGGCCTCCAGCACGCGAGCACCGGGGAAGATGTCCCCCTCGTGCACGATCTGAGCGGCGTCCTTCGGATAGATCACCTGCGCGCCGCGGGGCATGGACAGCACGTAGTCGATGAGCAGCGGGCGCAGCACCAGGAACGGATCGCCGTTGGCCGACTTCACGACGCTGCCCTCGGGTTGCCCGAGGATGGAGTCATGCGTGATCGCGCCGCGGTGGGTATGGAACTCGGCGCCTGGCGTGAGCACCATCGTGTAGTGCCGACTCTTCGCGTCGGTCAACTGAACACGATCGCCGATGTCGAACGGGCCGGTGCGCTTCACAGCCGATCAGCCTGCCAGCAGACCCGCCGCGGTGGATGCCCGGGGCTGTCGGTCGGACGTCATAGGCTCGCCACATGAGTGACGACGCGGCGGGCAGTAGGCGTCCCGCCCTGTCGCCGTCACGCGCCAGCGATTTCAAGCAGTGCCCGCTGCTGTACCGCTTCCGTGCCATCGACCGACTCCCCGAACCGTCGTCCACCGCGCAGGTGCGCGGCTCGGTGGTGCACGGTGCTCTGGAACGGCTCTACGCGCTGCCCGCGGCCAGCCGGGTGCCCGACACCGCCATGACCTTGGTCGAGCCCGCCTGGGCGGAGGTGGCCGCATCGCGTCCGGAGTTCGCCATGGACATGGAGCCAGAGCTACGGGCCAAGCTGCTCGACGAGGCCCGTGCGCTGCTGTCCGGGTACTACCGCCTGGAGGATCCGACTCGGTTCGAGCCGGAGAGCTGTGAGCAACGGGTCGAGGTCGAGCTCTCCGACGGGACCCTGCTCCGCGGCTTCGTCGACCGGATCGACGTCGCACCGACCGGCGAGATGCGGGTGGTGGATTACAAGACGGGCAAGGCCCCCGCCGCCGCCCGTGAACTCGCCGAGGTCAAGGCGATGTTCCAGATGAAGTTCTACGCGGTGGCGCTGCTGAGGTCCCGTGGCGTGTTGCCCGCGCGGCTGCGGCTGCTGTACCTCGCCGATGGTCAGGTGCTGGACTACACGCCCGACCTCGATGAGCTGGTGCGCTTCGAGAAGACCTTGATGGCCATGTGGCGCGCCATCCAAGAGGCTGGCGCCACAGGCGATTTCCGGCCCAAGCCGTCCCGCCTGTGCGACTGGTGCGCCCACCACCAACACTGCCCGACCTTCGGCGGCACGCCACCGCCGTACCCCGGCTGGCCCTCGGCCGCCGGGCCCGCGGAGCCCGCTGCGTGATCGACTGCCACTATCGCCGGCTCACCGCTGACGGGGAATCTCAGGTCTTCGAGTCCACCCGGGGCACCGCGAGCAACTGGAACGCCGAAATTCAGCATGGCTCACCACCTTTGGCGTTGATGACCAAGGCCATCGAGGAGTTGGCGGCCGGTTCGGGGCTGCGCGTCGGGCGGCTGACCCTGGACCTCCTCGGCGCGGTGCCCGTCGCGCCGGTCCGGGTCCGGGCCTCGGTGCTGCGTCCCGGCGCGAGGATCTCGTTGATGGCGGCCGAGATGACGGCCACGACGGCCGACGGCGGACAACGGGCCGTCGCCCGGGTGACCGCCTGGCTGCTGGCGCCGTCGGACACCCACGACGTCGCCACCGACCGCTATCCCCCACTCCTCGAGGGTGAGGCCGCGCCCCATCTCCACGGGTGGGCGGGTGCGCCGGGGTATCTGGAGACCATCAGCTGGCGCACTCAGCGCACCACGCCCGGCGAGGCCGCGGTGGCATGGCTCAGTCCACTGGTACCCCTGGTGGCAGGTGAGGAACTGACCGACCTGCAGCGCATGACGATGGTCGTGGATTCGGCGAATGGCGTTGGCGCGGCACTGGATCCGAACGAGTTCGTCTTCATGAACACCGACACCACCGTGCACCTGCACCGGACGCCCAAGGGCAACGACTTCGCTTTGCGCACCAGGGGGTCGATCGGCCCGGACGGTATCGGCGTGACCACGGCCGAGATCTTCGACCGCCGCGGGTTCATCGGCACATCGGCCCAGACGCTGTTGGTTCAGCGGCGCGGCTAGTCCAGCGGCTTCAGCTCCTGCAGCATCGTCGGCAGCAGCTCGCTCACGGTGGGGTGGATGTGCATGGTCCGCGAGATCGCCGTATAGGGCAGCTTGGCCGTCATCACGTCGAGGATGTCCTGCACGACCTCGTCGCCGCCGACACCCAGAATCGCGGCGCCGAGAATGTGTTTCGTCTCCGCGTCGACGAGCACCTTCATGAACCCGTGGGTCTCGCCCTTCTCCACCGCGCGACCGACGCGCGTCATCGGACGCTTGCAGACCAGCGCCTTGCGACCACTCTCGTGGACCTCGGCGGTCGACATTCCGGCGCGCCCCAACGGCGGATCGATGTACAGCGCGTACGTCGTCACGCGGTCGCTGACCCGGCGCGGGTCGTCGTCGAGCAGGTTGGCGGCGACGATCTCGAAGTCGTTGTACGAGGTGTGGGTGAAGGCGCCCTTGCCGTTGCAGTCCCCCATCGCCCAGACGCCCTCGACGTTGGTCCGCAACTGGTCGTCGACCGTGACGTAACCGCGCGCATCCGTCGCGATCCCGGCGACGTCGAGGCCGAGGTCGTCGGTGTTGGGCTGCCTGCCGGTGGCCACCAGGAGGTGGCTGCCCGCGATTGGCTCGGCGCCGTTACGGGGATGGAGATCGAATCCAATCCCGTTGTCGTGCTTGATCACTCGCATATGAGTCGCGTCGAGATGAAACTCGATGCCCTCGGCTTCGAGGATCTCCTGGACGGCGGCGGAGACGTCCTCGTCCTCGCGCGAGGTGACCCTCGAGCCGCGCTCGACGACGCTGACCCGCGCGCCGAAGCGGCGGTACATCTGGGCGAACTCGAGGCCGATGTAGCTGGCACCGATGATCACCAGATGCTCGGGCAGCTCGGCGAGATCCAGGATGCCGACGTTGGTGAGGTAGTCGACGTCCGCCAGGCCGGGGATGTCGGGGACGGTTGCGCGGCCGCCGACGTTGAGGAAGACGCGATCGGCCTCGAGCACCCGGTCGTCCACCCGGATGGTGCGGGGACCCTCGAACCGGGCGTGCCCGCGGATCAAGGTGCAGCCGTCCATCCCATCCAGCCAGGACTCCAGCCCGTGCCGGTCATCGAGCATGATCCGGTCCTTGCGCGCCTTGACGAACGCCATGTCGACGGTGACATCCCCGGTGTCGATGCCGTACTCGGCGGCCCGGCGTGCGGTCTGCGCGGTGTGCGCACTGGCCACCAGCGTCTTGGTCGGTATGCATCCGGAGTTGACGCACGTTCCCCCGACGAGCTTGCGCTCGATGACCGCGACCGACTGGCCCGCGGCGGTCAACCGGCCGGCAAGCGGCGGTCCGGCCTGGCCGGCGCCAACGATGATGGCGTCGAAATGCGTTGTCATGCAACCGCTCAGATCGTCGAGGCGAGGGCTACGACGGCGAACCCGGCGACCACCGCGAGCACGTCCTCCGTGAGTGCGATGGGCAGATCACGCCCGCCGTTGCGGGCGACCAGCCGGCTGCGGGCCTGATAGCCGCCCAGTGTCCCCAGCACCGCGCCGATCACGCCGGCGCCGATCCCGAGGATGGTGTGATGCGATCCCGCGCCGATGACCGCACCGGCGAACGCCCCCATGACCAATCGCGCGAGGAACTGTGGCGGCACCGTGCGGCTGGGCGTCTTGGGCAGTTGGTCGGTGACCAATTCGACGACCAGCAGCACCGTCAGGACGGCCACCGTGATCGGGTGAGCGACCCACGACGCCCAGGTGCCCTCGACGGGCAGCCAGCCGAGCAGCGCACCCCAGGCGACCACCGCAGGCGGGGTCAGCGCGCGAAGCCCGGCCACGACACCGATGAGGAGGGCGAAGACGATCACCAAGACTTGCGTCATGGCGAGAAAGCTAACACTCGAACGCTAGAAGCGGCAGAATCTGATGTCGGATGCCAGGATCGCCTTGGCGCCGATGGCCGCGAGCTCGTCCATGATGGCGTTGACGGTGCGGCGGGGCACCAGTGCGCGCACCGCGACCCACGCGGGGTCGGCCAGTGGCGCGATCGTCGGCGACTCCAGCCCTGGCGTGACCGCGGTCGCCCTGTCCAGAACTGTTCGCGGGCAGTCGTAGTCGAGCATCAGGTACTGCTGTCCGAAGACGACGCCCTGCACCCGACCGGCGAGCTGGTCGCGGGCCGACGCGGTGTCGGGGTCGGCGTCGGCACGTTCGATGAGGACGGCCTCGGAGTCACACAGCGTTTCGCCGAAGGCCACCAGCCCGTGCAGCCCGAGGGTGCGACCCGTGCCAACGATGTCGGCGATGACGTCGGCCACGCCGAGCTGGACGGAGATCTCGACCGCTCCGTCGAGCCGGATCACCGTGGCCTCGATCCCCCTGGCCGCCAGATCCTTGCGGACGAGGTTCGGATACGCGGTGGCGATCCGCTTGCCGGCCAGCCGATCGATGGTCCAGTCGCCACCGGCCGGGGCGGCATAGCGGAACGTCGACGACCCGAAGCCGAGCGCCAGGCGTTCGCGGATGGGCGCATCGGATTCCTGCGCGAGGTCTCGCCCGGTGATCCCGAAGTCCAGTTCACCCGACCCGACGTAGATCGCGATGTCCTTGGGCCGCAAGAAGAAGAACTCGACGTTGTTGGCGGGGTCGACGACCGTCAGATCCTTGGGGTCACGTCGCCGCCGATAGCCCGCCTCGGACAGGATCTCGGCAGCCGACTCGCTCAGCGCGCCCTTGTTCGGTACGGCGACGCGAAGAGAATCCATCGCCAAGGAACCGCTCATAGCTTCGCGTAGACGTCGTCGAGGGTGAGGCCGCGCGAGATCATCAGTACCTGGGTCCAGTACAGGAGCTGGCTGATCTCACCGGCCAGCGCCTCGTCGCCCTCGTGTTCGGCAGCGAGCCACACCTCGCCCGCCTCCTCGAGGATCTTCTTGCCGAGCCCGTGCACGCCACCGTCCAAGGCCTTCACGGTGCCGCTGCCTGCAGGTCGGGTGCGCGCGCGCTCACTGAGTTCGGCGAACAACGCGTCGAAGGTCTTCACGGCAGGCGATTGTTCCACGTCGGGCCGAGCGAAGTCACGGCGGTTTCCCCGCCGCCGTGACCGCACCTCGTAGTCGTCAGGCGTTCGCGGCGGGTTTCTTGGTGGCCACGATCTCGCCGTGCATGTCCTCGAGCGAGACGCCCTTGGTCTCCTGCACCCAACGCCACACGAACAGGCCCGACAGCACCGCGCACAGCCCGTAGAACCCGTACGCCACACCGAGGTGGTCGCGAAGTCCGGGGAACGTCACCGTGATCAGCCAGTTGGCCGCCCACTGGCCGGCCGCCGCC
This sequence comes from Mycolicibacterium sp. TUM20985, assembly GCF_030295745.1. Lineage (NCBI taxonomy): Bacteria > Bacillati > Actinomycetota > Actinomycetes > Mycobacteriales > Mycobacteriaceae > Mycobacterium > Mycobacterium antarcticum. The sequence continues at coordinate 2,368,803 of NZ_AP027291.1, read as the reverse complement.
AGGCCGAGCGCGGCCGCCCTGATGCGGTTCGGGAACATCTCGCCGAGCAGCACCCAGACCACCGGCCCCCACGACATGCCGAAGGAGACGACGAACAGGTTCGCCGCGATCAGCGCGATGACACCGGAGGCACCCGGGAGACTCGGGGTGCCGTCGGGCCCGAGGCCGGCGTTGGCGAAGATCACCGACATGGTGATCAAGGTGATCGCCATCCCCGCCGAACCGATGAGCAGCAGCGGCTTTCGTCCGATCTTGTCGATCAGCGCGATGGCGATCAGTGTGGTCGCCACGTTGATCACCGACGTGATCACGGTGTAGATGGCGGACTCGTCGGCGCTGAATCCGACCGCCTGCCACAGCACGTTGGAGTAGTAGAAGATCACGTTGATGCCGACGAACTGCTGGAAGATGGACAGCCCGAGGCCCACCCACACGATGCCGTAGATGCCACCGGACGGCTTCTTCAGATCCTTCCAGGACGGCTTGTCCTCGCGCTCCAGGGTTTCCTGGATTCGGCTGATGGTGATCTCGAGATTCTTCTGGCCCAGCAGGGTGGACAGCACCTTGCGGGCTTCCGGAATCTTGTGGCTGGCAACGAGATACCTGGGCGACTCGGGGATGGTGAAGGCCAGAGAGCCGTAGACGACTGCGGGTACTGCCATCACCAGGAACATCCAGCGCCAGGCATCCATGCCGAACCAGAGCGGTTCGTTGGGCCCGCCGGCGGCCTTCTGCAGCAGCCAGTTGACGACGAAGGACAAGAAGATGCCGGACACGATGGCCAGCTGCTGCAGCGAGCCCAATCGCCCACGGATGCTGGGTGGCGAGGTCTCGGCGATGTAGGCCGGCGCAATGACCGACGCGACGCCCACTCCGATGCCGCCGACGATGCGGAAGAGGACGACGATCTCCACGTTGGGGGCAAAGGCCGTGCCGAACGCGCTGACCAAGAAGAACAGCGCGGCGATCTTCATCACGGAGATGCGGCCGATGCGGTCGGCAATGCGACCGGCGGACATGGCGCCCGCTGCCGCGCCGAGAAGCGCTGAGGCGACGGCGAAGCCCAATTCGGCGTTGCCGATGCCGAAGTCCTCCTGGATGGAGTCGACCGCACCGTTGATGACGGCGCTGTCGTAGCCGAACAGTAGGCCGCCGAGGGCGGCCACCGACGCGATTCGGATGGCGGTGCGGCCCGACGAGAAGTCCTCATCGGAGATCGCCGACGGACCGTCGGAGACGGGGGGTCCCTGGCCTGCCATGGGGGTTTCCTTTCACCTCAACGTGACGGGTATCACACCACCCTAGGACACTCCGGTGGGCCTTACGACCGTATCGGGATCAACCCCGATCGGAGCAGGCCACGTCCAGATACCCACTCAACTCGCGGTGAATCCTCGCCAACGCGTCGACGTCCACCTCGGCCAGCGACGGCACGTGTCGACGGCGCGGTCCGGCGGGAACCTCGACGTCGTTGGGCACCACCACGACCGGACACCCCGCGGCCTCGGCCGCCTGCGATCCCGTCACCGAGTCCTCTATGGCAAGGCATTGCGCGGGCGGCAGCCCCAGTAGGTGCGCGGCACGCAGGTAGGGGTCCGGCGCCGGCTTGGCGTGCTCGACTTCGTCGCCGCAGACCGACGCCGAGAAGTAGTGGCTGCCAATGCTCTTCAGCGCGCGCTCCGTGAGACCGCGACGGGTGTTGGTCACCAACGCCATTGGAACGCCGGCGTCGGTCAGCGCGTCGAGCATCTCGCGCGCACCGGGCAGCCACGTCAGCCCCTGCTCGAAGAGCTCACCGGTGTACTCGTGCAGCCAGTCCGCCGACTCCTCCATCGCCACCGGATCGTGATCCAGACCGAGGTCGGTGTACACGATCCGCATCAGCCCTTCCGAAGAGCTGCCCACCGTGGTCTCCCTGACTTCGGCCGACAGCTCGCCGCCGAGGCGCCCGTAGAGCGCCTGCAGTGAGATGTCCCAGAGCTTTTCCGAATCGACGAGGGTGCCGTCCATGTCGAATAGGACGGCCCTCAGCACTGCGCTCATTCAGTCCTCCGGGTTGTAGCCGAGATTGGGGGCGAGCCAACGCTCGGCTTCCTTCAGGGTCCAGCCCTTGCGCTTCGCGTAGTCGGCGACCTGGTCCTGGGCGATCCGGCCGACCACGAAGTACTGCGACTGCGGGTGCGCGAAGTACCAGCCGCTGACGGCAGCACCGGGCCACATCGCCATCGACTCGGTCAGCTCGATGCCGGTGCGCTCCTTGACGTCCATCAACTCCCACAGCGTCGCCTTCTCGGTGTGCTCCGGGCAGGCCGGATAACCGGGGGCGGGACGGATTCCCACGTACTTCTCACCGATGAGTGCCTCGTTGTCCAACGTCTCGTCGGGCTGGAATCCCCAGAACTCCTTGCGGACCCGCTGGTGCATCCGTTCGGCGAACGCCTCCGCCAGCCGGTCGGCGAGCGACTCCAGCAGGATGGCGCTGTAGTCGTCGTTGGCTTTTTGGAACTCGACGATCTTGTCCCCGCTGCCGAGCCCGGTGGTGACCGCGAAACCGCCCATGTAATCCCGGAGGCCCGTGTCCTTGGGGGCGACGAAGTCGCTGAGGCTCCGGTTCGGGATGCCGTCGCGGTGCTCGCCCTGCTGGCGCAGGTGGTGCAACGTGGTCAGCACCTCGGTACGGGTCTCGTCGGTGTAGACCTCGACGTCGTCGCCGACCGCGTTCGCCGGGAAGAACGAGATCACCCCGTTGGCGGTCAGCCACTTCTCCTTGATCAGGGTGTCGAGCATCTCCTGGGCGTCCTCGTACAGCTTGCGGGCAGTCTCGCCCGCAACCGGGTTGTTGAGGATGTCGGGGAAGCGGCCCTTCATCTCCCAGGCGTTGAAAAAGGGCTGCCAGTCGATGTATTCGCGCAGCTCGGCGATGTCGTAGTCCAGGAATTCCCGCACCCCGAGGCCTTGGGCGGGCACCGGCGGCGTGTACCCCTCCCACTCGATCGGCGTCCGGTTCGCGCGGGCCTTCTCAAGTGTCAGCATCTTGCGTTCGCTCTTCTGGGCGTGCCGTTCGCGAAGAGACGCGTAATCCTTCTCGGTGGCCTCCAGCAGGGCTGGCCGCTGCTTGTCGTCCAGCAGCGCGGCAGCGACCGGCACCGAGCGGGACGCGTCCTTGACCCACACCACCGGACCGGAACGACGCGGCGCCACCTTCACCGCCGTGTGTGCACGCGAGGTGGTCGCACCGCCGATCAGCAGCGGGATCTCCAGCCCCTGACGCTCCATCTCGACGGCGAAGTTGACCATCTCGTCCAGGGACGGGGTGATCAGGCCGGACAGCCCGATGATGTCGGCGTCGTGCTCCTTGGCCGCGTCCAGGATCTTCTGGGCGGGCACCATCACACCGAGGTCGATCACCTCGTAGTTGTTGCACTGCAACACGACTCCGACGATGTTCTTGCCGATGTCGTGGACGTCGCCCTTCACGGTCGCCATGATGATCGTGCCGTTGGTGTCCTTCTTCGCAGTGGCGCCGGACTGTTCCTTCTCGGCCTCGATGAACGGCAGCAGGTAGGCCACGGCCTTCTTCATCACCCGGGCCGACTTCACCACCTGAGGCAGGAACATCTTGCCCGCGCCGAAGAGGTCACCGACGACGTTCATACCGTCCATCAGCGGGCCCTCGATCACCTCGATCGGGCGACCACCCGCGGCGTCGATCTCGGCCCGCAGTTCCTCGGTGTCGGTGTCGACGTCGGCGTCGATCCCCTTGACCAGGGCATGCGTGATCCGCTCGCGGACCGGAAGAGATCGCCACTCGGCGGCCACCGGATCGTCGGGCTTGTCGGAGCTGTTGTATCGCTCGGCGATCTCGAGGAGTCGCTCGGCCGCGTCCTCGCGACGGTTCAGCACGACGTCCTCGATGCGGTCCCGCAGCTCGGGGTCGATCGAGTCGTAGGGCACCAGCGCGCCAGCGTTGACGATGCCCATGTCCAGGCCGGCCTTGATGGCGTGGTAGAGGAACACGGCGTGGATCGCCTCACGGACGGGGTTATTGCCCCGGAACGAGAACGACACGTTCGAGATACCGCCGGAGATGTGCACCCCGGGAAGGTTCTCCTTGATCCACGAGCAGGCCTCGATGAAGTCGATCCCGTACGTCGCATGCTCCTCGATACCGGTCGCCAACGCGAAGCAGTTCGGATCGAAGATGATGTCCTCGGCCGGGAAGCCGACCTCTTCGGTCAGGATTCGGTAGGCGCGCCCGCAGATCTCTTTGCGGCGCTCCAGATTATCGGCCTGACCCTGCTCGTCGAAGGCCATCACGACGACGGCGGCACCGTACTTGCGGCACAGCCGTGCCTCGCGGATGAACTTCTCCTCGCCCTCCTTCATGGAGATCGAGTTGACGATCGGCTTGCCCTGCACGTTCTTCAGGCCCGCTTCGATGACCTCCCACTTGGAGGAGTCGATCATCACCGGCACGCGGCTGATGTCGGGCTCGGCCGCGATCAGCTTGGTGAACCGGTCCATCGCGGCGACGCCGTCGATCATGCCCTCGTCCATGTTGATGTCGATGATCTGTGCACCGACCTCGACCTGCTGCAGGGCCACCGACAGGGCGGTGTCGTAGTCCTCGGCCTTGATCAGGTTGCGGAACCGGGCGGAGCCGGTGATGTTGGTCCGCTCACCGATGTTCACGAACAGGGACCCGTCGGTGATGTTGAGCGGCTCCAGGCCCGAGAGCCGGGTCGCCACGTCGATCACCGGCAGCTGACGGGGCGCCTTGCCGTCCACGACCTTGGCGATCTCGGCGATGTGCGGCGGCGCCGTTCCGCAGCAACCGCCGACCAGGTTGACCAGGCCGGCCACGGCGAACTCGGCGAGGTAACTGGCCTGACGCTCCGGGGACTCGTCGTACTCGCCGAACGCGTTGGGCAGGCCGGCGTTCGGGTAGCAGGAGACGAAGGTGTCCGCGATCCGCGCCACCTCCGCGATGTACGGCCTCATCTCCGGCGCGCCCAGCGCGCAGTTGAGGCCGACCGCGAGCGGCTTGGCGTGTCTGATCGCGTTCCAGAATGCCTCGGTGACCTGACCGGACAACGTCCGCCCGGAGGCATCGGTGATGGTGCCCGAGATGATCAGCGGCCAGCGGCGTCCGCGTTCCTCGAACAGCGTCTCGATGGCGAACACCGCCGCCTTGGAGTTCAGCGAGTCGAAGATCGTCTCGATGATCAGGAGGTCGGAACCACCGTCGACCAGGCCGTTGGCCGCGTCGAGGTAGGCGCTGACCAGCTGGTCGTAGGAAACGTTGCGGGCTGCGGGGTCGTTGACGTCCGGCGAGATCGACGCGGTCCGCGTCGTCGGCCCGAGGGCGCCTGCGACGTAGCGCGGCTTGTCCGGGGTGCTGAACTCGTCGCAGACCCTGCGGGCAAGGGCCGCGCCGGCGTAGTTCAGCTCGTAGGCCAGCTCGTGCATGTCGTAGTCGGACAGCGAGACCGAGTTCGAGTTGAACGTGTTCGTCTCGAGGATGTCGGCGCCCGCTTCGAGGTACTCGCGGTGGATCCCCTCGATGATCTGAGGCTGCGTCAGGGTGAGCAGGTCGTTGTTGCCCTGCAGCGCAGTCGGCCACTCCCTGAACCGGTCACCGCGATATCCGGCCTCGTCGGGCCGGTCGCGCTGGATCGCCGTGCCCATCGCGCCGTCGATCACCATGATCCGCTGGCGCAGCGCTGCCGTCAGCTCACCGGTGCAGTCGGGGCGGATGTTCGGCTCCCAGGCGTCCACGTAACGATCCTTCCGTAAGTTGCGGAAGGCGTCCTTAGCTCTGCCGAGCGTGGCGGATACCGGGGAGACCCAGACCCCCCAGAAACCGTTGCAACGCCTCTCGACCCATCAAGTCTACGTCGTCACCTCGTCGACGTTGGGACGCCCGGTTTGCTGCGCCGTGACGGCTCACCGATCTCCTCGGTGGTGTCGCGGCCACCCCCCTCAACCAGATTGCTGCCAAACGTGTTTCGTCTCGACCGCGTCGGACGGCCCCGTCGAGGGCCTTTCGATCCGTATGCCGACCCGCCACACCATGGCCCTCGCCGACGCCGGGCAGGGCTTACGCTGGCCTGGTGACAGACCTGCCAAGCCTGCAGGACACCATCATCGTCGCGGCCTTCGAAGGCTGGAACGACGCCGGTGACGCGGCCAGCGACGCCCTCGAGCACCTCGACGTGATCTGGGAGGCCGAGACGATCGTCGAGATCGACGACGAGGCCTACTACGACTACCAGGTGAACCGTCCCGTGATCCGCCAGATCGACGGTGTGACGCGTGAGCTGGTGTGGCCGTCGATGCGCATCTCACACTGCCGCCCGCCGGGCAGCGACCGCGACATCGTGCTGATGCACGGCGTCGAACCGAACATGCGGTGGCGGACGTTCTGCGCCGAGTTACTGGCCATCGCCGACAAGCTGAACGTCGACACGGTGGTGATCCTCGGCGCCCTTCTCGCCGATACGCCGCACACCCGTCCGGTACCGGTGTCGGGGGCGGCCTACTCCCCCGAGTCGGCGAAGTTCTTCGGCCTCGAGGAGACCAGGTACGAGGGGCCGACCGGCATCGCCGGCGTCTTCCAGGACGCCTGCGTGGCCGCGGGCATCCCGGCGGTGACGTTCTGGGCCGCGGTCCCGCACTATGTATCGCAACCGCCCAATCCGAAGGCTACGGTCGCGCTGCTCCGACGGGTCGAGGACGTCCTCGACATCGAGGTCCCCCTCGCCGACCTGCCGATCCAGGCCGAGGAGTGGGAGCAGGCCGTCAGCGAGATGACGGCCGAGGACGAGGAGATCGCCGAATACGTCACCTCGCTCGAGGAACGCGGTGACGCGGAGGTGGACATGACCGAGGCGCTCGGCAAGATCGACGGGGACGCACTGGCCGCGGAGTTCGAACGCTACCTGCGTAGGCGCGGCCCCGGCTTCCGCGGTTAGACCAGCGACTTCGACGCGATCCGCTGCCCCTTGCGGGCGGCCCGCTCGAGATATCGGGCCTTCGACTCGTCGAACTTGGCCGCCTCGGCTTCCATCTTCTCGAGGAAGGCGCCGAGGGCGTCGCGTTCGGCCTCACCCGCCGCGGTGAAGTCGGTGCGCTCGAAGATGCGCCACTTGCGCAGCACCGGCAGCACCACCTCGTCGAGATGCTGACGTGCGTCGTAGATGCCACCGACGGCCATCTTGACCGCGTTGCGGCGGAAGTTCGGGATGGAGAAGCCGGGCATCTGGAAGTTCGTCAGGATGCGGCAGATCGAGTGCATCGCGCGATCGGGCGATAGGTCCAGCGCCGCACCCGTCAGCCCGCGGTAGAAGATCATGTGCAGGTTCTCGTCGAACGCGATGCGCTTCAGCAGGGCATCGGCGACGGGCTCGTCGCACGCCTTCCCGGTGTTGCGGTGGCTGACCCGGGTGGCCAGCTCCTGGAAGGTCACGTAGGCGGCCGCATCGAGGAACGATTCGGGCGCGATGTCGCCCTGACCCTGCTGCCCGGGGCTGAACCCGGCGGTGACCTGCAACAGCCTGGCCTGCTCCAGCTCGATCGGGTCCACGGCCCTGGTCACCACGAGGTAGTCACGCAGCGCCATGCCGTGCCGGTTCTCCTCGACGGTCCACCGATTGACCCAGTTGCCCCAGGCATCGTCGAGGGTGAAGTAACCGGCGACCGCGCGATGGTAGGACGGCAGGTTGTCCTCGGTGAGGAGGTTGGTCACCATCGCGATGCGGGCCAACTCCGACAGCGGCGACTGTTCGAGATCCCAGTCGCGGCCGCCGAGGGCCGCGTAGTCGGAGCCGTCCGACCACGGCACGTAATCGTGCGGAGACCAGTTCCTGGTGGTCGCGAAGTGCTGGTTGAGGCCGGCCTCGACGACCGGTTCTAGCTCTCGGATGAGCTCTGGGTCGGTCAGGAGGCGTGCCATCGTGCAGCTACAGTACTACCGCAGCGAAGGAATTCCGGTGAACCGCGCCTAAGCCTTCGTCGGTTGTGGGGCCTTCCAAGTGCCGTTCAGCGCATCGGGTTTCGGCCAGTACAGCCGCAACACCAACGTGAACGGCCCCTCGGGCGCCGGCAACCAGTTGGGTTCGCGCTCCGGCCCGGGCGACTCGTGCTGCACGTAGAGGGTGTAGCCGCCGTCGGCATCGGGAACCAACGCGGGCAGCATCGGCGAGTTGATCAGATAGCGGTTGACGGGGTTGGCCACCAGCAGGTTCTTGGGCGACTCGTACATCGTCAGCGACCAGAACGCGTTGACCGGCGGCAGTTCATCGGGCGCGAACCGATAGGTGTAGTTGGACGCGCCGGTCAGCGGTGCACCCGTCGAATCCGTGCTGGCGCTCGGGTAGAGCGCCTCGGCGGCGGTGTTGCCGTAGATGCCCAACACCGCGCCGGCCATTCGGTAGAGGTAGTTTCCCTTGAGATCGGCTGCCGTTCCGAAGAATTGGGCCGCACCGATCTTTCCGGTGTCGATCTGATCCTTCTTCAACGTGTCGAGTTCGGCCCATGCGTCGGCCATCCCGTCCTGGATCGCCGTCTTCATCTCTGAAGACAGCTTCTCGGCGTCGAAGGAGCCGTCCGGGCCGATCCCGATGGTGGCCAACCGGGCGCGCAGGTCCCGCTCGGCGGGCAGCGTCGGGGCGAACTTCATCACGAAGTTCAAGATGTCGAAGAACTGCGGTGACGTGCGCTCCTGATCGGCGGTGAGCGCGGGGACGAAGTCGATCGCCGGAGCCGGTGGCGGCAGCGGCTGCTTGAGGAAGACCGACAGCGGCTGAACCTGGTAGCCATCCTGGATGCGCTTGACGTTGTCGATGTCTGCGGGCTCGAACAGCTGCGTGCGGTAGAGCACCAGCGCCAGATCGGTGTCGTAGCGGATGACCTCGTTGATGCCCGCCGGCTTGTCTCCCTTCCACTTCGGACCCGCGAGAAGGTATTTGCCGCCACTGTTGCCCGTCGTCCGGCTGCCGACGTAGGCGAAGTTGGAGGTGTAGAGGTCGACGAACTGCAGCGAGAAGTACCGGTCCTGATCGATGGGCGGAACGGTGAGCACCAGGGGCTCGGTGCGCAGGTCGGCGCCGAGCGCCGAGTAGGGGGTGTCCGAGTTCGGCGTCTGGATCGTGGTGTCGGCGGGCGTGTAGACGCGTGCCGCGCTGTGCACCTGGTTCCACGCGCCCTTGTACTCCGCGTCGTCCTGGTCCACGAAGTACGAGTACATGACGCGATAGTCGTCGACCATCGGGAAGCCCCAGACATAGGCCTCCTTGGCTATCGCCCTGGCCTGCTCGGGGGTGACCACCGGCGCCGGTGGTGGCGACGGGGCCGAACCGACCGCCTCGGGCTTGTCACTTCTCGCGCAGGCCGCCAAGACGATGACGAGCGCTGCGACGACGCCGACGGCGAGCACCCGTCGGACGGATTCGGTTCTCACCTCGACATCAAACCACTGGAAGTCCGAGCCGCGGCTGATCCGCGTGTCACGGGGTGTCACCGCGGGCAGCTACAGCTGAATTCCCAACAACGCGTCGACGACGGCCGCGAGTCGGCCCGGCGCGTCGGCGTCCCGGCCGCCGTACTCCAAGGCGTCGGTGGTCCAACCATCGAGTGCGGCAAGGACTTTCGGGGTGTCAAGATCGTCGGCAAGATACTGCCGGACGCGCGCGATCACATCGGCGACGTCAGGACCCGCGGGCAACGCGGTGGCCGCCCGCCACCGGGTGAGGCGGCCCTGGGCCTCGGCCAGGACCGCCTCGTCCCAGGAGCGGTCGGACCGATAGTGCCCGGCGAGCAGACCGAGTCGAATGGCCGCGGGTTCGACGCCGTCCGCGCGCAGCCGCGACACCAGCACCAGATTGCCGCGGCTCTTGCTCATCTTGTGGCCGTCGAGGCCGATCATGCCCGCGTGCACGTAGTGCCGCGCGAAACGCCGCTCCCCCGTAGCCGATTCGGCGTGCGCGGCGGAGAACTCGTGGTGCGGGAAGATCAGATCGCTGCCGCCGCCCTGGATGTCGAGGCCGGTGCCGATGCGGTCCAGTGCGATGGCGGCACACTCGACGTGCCACCCTGGCCGGCCGGCCCCGAACGGTGACGGCCAGCTCGGCTCCCCCGGTCGCTCCGCGCGCCAGAGCAAGGCGTCCAACGCATCACCCTTGCCGGGGCGGTCCGGATCACCGCCCCGTTCGCCGAAGAACCTGAGCATGGTGTCGCGGTCGTAGTTCGACTCGTAACCGAACTGCGCGGTCGCGTCGGCGTGGAAGTACACGTCGGGGTACTCGGCGTCGTCCACCACGTAGGCCGCGCCGGAGGCCAGCATCTTCTCGACCAGTTCGATCACCTCGGCGATGGCGTCGGTCGCCGCGACGTAGTCGTGCGGCGGTAGCACCCGCAGCGCCGCCATGTCCTCGCGAAAGAGCTGGATCTCCCTGGCGCCGAGATCGCGCCAGTCGATGCCGTCGCGCGCCGCCCGCTCGAACAGCGGGTCGTCCACGTCGGTGACGTTCTGGACGTAGTGCACCCGATGGCCGGCATCGAGCCAGGACCGGTAGACCAGATCGAACGTGAGATAGGTCGCGGCGTGGCCGAGATGGGTCGCGTCGTACGGTGTGATGCCGCAGACGTACATGGTCGCGGTGGCACCGGGCGCGACGGGACGTACCTGCCGGTCGGCACTGTCGTACAGACGCAACGGCACTCCCGGGCCGGGGAGCTCCGGGACGTTGGGCGCCGGCCACGATTGCATGGCTTCGACTCTAGGGTGTGCGCTCAGTTCGGCCTCCGACGGTGGTTACTCGACGTGAAGGGACAATGCGCGGCGGCGATCCATTCCCGATCGCAGGTCAGAACACCGAGCGGATCGCGTCCAGCAGGGTTGCGGCGACCTCCGGCCGGCACATCACGAAGTCCGGCAGGTACGGGTCGGGGCGGTTGTACCGCAGCGGCGAGCCGTCCAGCCTCGACGCGTGCAGTCCCGCCGCCAGCACGACGCCGGCCGGAGCCGCCGAGTCCCACTCGTACTGTCCACCGGCGTGCACGTAGGCGTCGACGTCGCCACGCACGACCGCCATCGCCTTCGCACCCGCCGAACCGATGCCGATCAGCTCGACGTCGAGCATGTCGCGCAGCCACCACAGCACCGTCGGTGGCCGGTTGCGGCTCGTCGCGATGCGGATGGGCCCGGGCTCGCGCGGCGGCGGCGGGGTGATCGTGTCCGAGCGGTAGACCTCGCCGAGGGCGGGCAACCCGACGACGGCGTCGGTGATCTCACCGGCCGGACCGCCGGTGCGCTGCCATAGCGCGATGTGCACTGCCCAGTCGGTCCGGCCGGCCATCGAGAACTCCCGGGTTCCGTCGACCGGATCGACGATCCACACCCGATCGGCGCGCACCCGGGCCAGGTCGTCGGCCGCCTCCTCGGACAGGACGGCGTCACCGGGCCGGTGCTCTTTCAGACGGTCCAGGATCAGCCTGTTGGCGCGCCGGTCTCCGGCGTCGCCGAGGTCGTAGTAATCGTTGAAGCCGAGCTCCGCGCGCAGCTCGACGAGCATCTCTCCGGCTTCGGCGGCGATCTCCGCGGCGAGTGCCGTATCGCTCCCAGGGTCGTTAATCGGGTGCTACCTGGGCGTGGCGCCGGGCGCGCGCACGACCATCGGGACCGCCGGGAAGTAGGCCGCCATCTCGGAGCGGCACCGGCGCAGCGCGGCGGTGCCGAACCCGCGGTGCCGGTGCTCGGGGTGAATCCAGACCCGAACGTTGACCTCACCACCGACGAGCTCACCGAAGACCATGCCGACCTTGTCGGCACCCTCCTCCGCCACGAACCACACCGCCTCCTCGTTCGACACCCGTCGCAGCGCGGCGTTGATCTCGTCGTCGAGGTTGCCCGCGGGGGCCCCGGAGCCGTCGCCCTTGGCGCCGACGTCGTCGGTGCGGGCGGCGAACAGATCGCGGTCGTGTTCCGAGGTGAACACGCGCAGGACCAGGCTGTCCCCCGAGCTGGCGGGCCGCTCCCCGAGGGTGAAGCTGAGCTGCTTGTTGAGATCCTCCAGTTCGACGGCGATCTTGCGGCGCGAATCCCTGGTGAGCTGGTCGAACGAGATCGACATGACCGACTCTCCGCCGACCTGTGACGTGTCGAGCAAGGTCGCGATGGCCTTGACCGCGGCCGACCGGTCGTCGGCTTCGACGATCACGTCGAGCACCTCGTGACGGCGGTCGAGCGCCTTCTGGAGGGCGTCGGCGATCTCCCTGCGGGCGGCGGCGTGGTCGTGATCAGTCATGACGATGAGCGTAGAACACCGCGCTGCCGTGGCCGACGGCTCGGCCAAACTCAGAACGCGGGCCACGGGATGGGCCTGCGCCGGTCAGGCGCGGGCATCACCGGATTGTCCAGCACAGCAACCGCTCTGGCATACAACGCGTCGATCTCCCGACTGCTGATGTGCGGCCGCAACGTTTCGTCGAGATCGCCGAGGAGGGCATCGCGCAGACCCGTGACATCGTGCAGTGCGTCATCGTCCACCGGTTTGCCCGCCCAGCCCCACAGCACCGTGCGCAACTTGTTCTCGGTGTGCAGGCTCACACCGTGGTCGACGCCGTACACGTTGCCGTCGACACTGGCCAGGATGTGACCGCCCTTGCGATCGGCGTTGTTGATCAGGACGTCGAACACGGCCATCCGACGCAACCGGTCGTCGTCGGCGTGGACCAGGGTCACCTCGTCACCCGCGTAGTCGTAGGCCTGCAGGATCGGCAGGAAGCCGGGCGGCAGGTGACCCGTCGGAAGCAGGTCCACCAGGTCCGGTCCGGTGTCGGGCGGCTCCGGTGCCTCCTCACCGGCGAGGGCATCACCGGGCTGATCCACCCACCGCTGGACCATCCCCCGGCCTGCGGGCCCGTCGCGAAGGACGGTGTAGGGCACCACGTTCCAGCCCAGCGCCGCCGAGATCAGGTAGGCCGAGACCTCCCGCCCCGCAAGCGTGCCGTCCGGGAAGTCCCATAGCGGCGCCTCGCCGGCGACCGGCTTGTAGACACAGTGCGCCTGGCGATCGTCGAGGTGCGCCTCGCAGAGGAAGGTGGCGTTGCTCGCCGACCTGATGCGCCCGATGACGGTCAGCTCGCCGTCACGGATCACCCCGTCGTGGTCAGGTGGCTGCGTCATCGTCGGTTCCCGCCATCGCGCCTCGTCGATAGCCGTTGGTGCGCACGCAGATGTGTCCGGCGGGATCCAGTGGTTCGTCGCAGAGCGGGCACGGCGGCCGGCCCGCGGAGATGACCCGGTTGGACCTGGCGGCGAACTCCCGCGCCGACTCCGGCGTCAGGAACACGCGCACGGCGTCGGGTCCCTCCTCGGCGTCGTCGAGCACGACCGATGCGTCGAACTCCGTGTCGGACACCGCGAGCAGTTCCACCACCACCGTCTGCGCCTCGGCATCCCAGCCGAGACCCATGGTCCCGACGCGGAACTCGGAGTCGACCGGTGTCACCAGCGGACTGAGATCCTCGATCTCGTCCGTCTCGGGTGGCACCGGGGTACCGAACCGGCGGTTGATCTCCAGAAGCAGCGCGGCGATCCGCTCCGCCAGCACCGCCACCTGTTGCTTCTCGAGCTCGACCGACACGACGCGTTCGTCGTGCACGGCCTGAAGGTAGAACGTACGGTCGCCCGGTTGCCCGACCGTCCCGGCCACGAAGCGGTCGGGTGAACGGAAGACGTGAATCGAACGAGTCATGACGCCTCCCAAAATACCGGTAGTGCGACCTCGGCCGTGAATCGAACGACGCGTGTCAGTCTGTGGAGCCGCCGACCACCGCGTCACCCGAGGGCTCGGGTTTCGCCAGGAGTGCCGCGGTCAACGCGGCGCCGGTGTGGTTGACGTGGAGCACGAAGGGCCGCACCGAGGTGTACCGGATGACGCTCATGGACGCCGGATCCGCGGTGATGCGCTGAAAGCTATCGAGGTGAGTTCCCAGCGCGTCGGCGATGATCGACTTGATCACGTCACCATGCGTACAGGCCACCCACAGCACGTCGCCTTCGTGCTGCTCGGCCAGGGTGCGGTCGTGGTGGCGGACCGCCGCTACCGCCCTCGCCTGAACCTCGGCGAGGCCCTCGCCGTCGGGGAAGACCGCCGCACTGGGTTGCTGCTGCACCACCGCCCACAGCGGTTCCTTGACCAAGTCGCCGATCTTGCGACCGGTCCAGGCGCCGTAGTCCACCTCGGTCAGCCTGTCCTCCACCACGGGTTGCAGTCCGAGTGCCTCGGCCAGCGGAGTCACTGTTCGCTCACAGCGCAGCAGCGGCGACCGCACGATCGCCTTCACGGGCAGCTCGCCGATGCGGGCGATCACCGACTCGGCCTGTTCGCGTCCCTTGTCGTCGAGGTCGACCCCGTCGGCGCGGCCCGCCAGCGTGTGGGCGGTATTCGACGTCGAGCGACCGTGGCGCAGCAGGATGACGGTCATCGTTGGTCCATTATCACTGCGCTGCCACCACGCCGGTGCCCAGCAGGATCAGGAGCGTCACGCCGAGGATCACCCGGTAGCCGACGAACCAGTACATACCGTGGCGCACCAGGAACTTCAGGAACCACGACACGGCGGCGAGGCCGACGACGAAGGCGATGACCACGGACACCGCCAGTTGCGGGCCGGACGCACTCATCCCCCTGCCGTCGGGGTGGAATGCGTCGGGCAGGGAGTACAACCCCGACGCGAGCACGGCGGGGATGGCCAGCAGGAACCCGAACCGGGCCGCCGCCTCACGCTCCTGGCCCATGAACAGGCCTGCGCTGATCGTGGCGCCCGATCGCGACACCCCGGGGATCAGGGCCAGGCACTGTGACAGTCCGATGACGATGCTGTCCTTCCAGGTGAATCGTTCGATCGGTCGGGTCTGCTTGCCGAAGTACTCGGCGGCCGCGATGACGGCGGAGAACGCGATCAACGCTGTTGCGATGATCCACAGATTGCGCACGTCGTCGCGGATGTAGTGCTTGAAGATCAGCCCGGCGGCGCCGATCGGGATGGTGCCGATGATCACCCACCAGCCCAGCCAGTAGTCGGGGGTGCGGCGGGCGGGGTCGCGCAGCCCGCCGAACCACGCCACCACGATGCGGCTGATGTCGCGGGCAAAGTAGATCAGCACCGCGAGCTCGGTGCCGAGCTGGCTGACGGCGGTGAAAGACGCGCCCGCGTCATCGGCGAAGAACAGCTTCGACACGATCGCGAGATGGGCGGAGGACGACACCGGCAGGAATTCCGTAAGGCCTTGGACCACTGCCAACACCACGACCTGCAGCCACGACATGTCCATCACGCCGACGACCGTACCGTGGCGTAGCTGTCAGCGCGCTGAGCGTGGCACCGGCTGGGCGTCGGCGACGGCATCGCGGACGGCGGCGGCCAAGCTGCGCTCGTCGGCAACGTCGACGTGGGCCAGGCTCCGGCTGGCCGCCGCAACCACGTCCTCCGCGTGGGGCACCGGACCGCTCAGGCGCGGGCGATACACCTCGACGAACAGCGTCTGCTTCTCGACGTGGAAGGAGAAGCTCCTGCCGTCGCCGACCCGCCCGAATCCGCTGGCATGCACTCCGGTCGACAGATCGTCGATCGCGAATTGACCACCGTCCGCTGCGCCGGTCATGAGGGAACCATATCGGGGGGTCGCTTCCTGATGGTGCCTAGACTGACCGTTCGATTGCCATCCGATTCGCACAACTGAGGGTTACCCTTTGCCGCTGAACGAAACACCGAAGCGTCGCCTAGGTCACAGCCTTCTTTGGATCGTGACGATGGTTGCCTGCCTGGCGTGTTCCACTACGCCCACCGACAGTCCGCCACCCACGATCTCCCCTGCCCGGGCGGCCGATTCGCCCGCGGTGACCACGACGCCCGCGGGGTCGGTGCGACCCCTCGACGGGGTGGGCGAGGCAGCGGTCTTCGATGCGGCTACATCGACGCTGGTGGTGCTGACCCAGGGCGCCGGGGGCGGGTCGGCGCTCACCGTGTTTCCCGCGGCCGGGGCGGCTCGGACGGTGCGGCTGCCTGCGCCAGCGACCGCCGTCGTCGATGACGGCGGCGGCACGGTGTTCGCGTCCACGAAGGGTGGCTACTTCATGGTCGACGTTCGCGGAGGTGACGCGGTGACCCGGTTCGACGTCGACGGCCAGCCCGACACCGAGTTCACCGCGATCACCCGTCGGGCGGACGGAAAGGTGGTCCTCGGCAGCGCCGACGGTGCGGTGTACACGCTCGGCTCCGACACCTCGGTGCAGGCGCGGCTGCAGATCTTCGCTCGCGTCGACGCCCTGGTCGCGCGGGGTGACACGGTCGCCGTCCTCGATCGCGGCCAGACGTCGGTCACGACCGTGGACGCCTCCGGCACCAAGCAGGAGCACGCACTGCGGGCGGGTGAGGGCGCCACCACGATGGTCACCGACCCCGAGGGCCGCATCCTCGTCGCCGACACCCGCGGTCAGGCACTCCTAGTGTTCGGCACGGACCCGCTCATGCTGCGCCAGCAGTACCCCGTCAAGGGGGCGCCCTACGGCCTCGCGGGCACCTCGCGGCTGGCGTGGGTGTCGCAGACGGCGACCAACAGCGTGGTTGGTTACGATCTCTCGACCGGAATTCCCGTCGAGAAGGTGCGCCATCCCACCGTGCAGCAGCCCAACTTCCTGAGCTTCGACGATTCGACCGGCACGCTGTTCGTGGTGTCCGGCTCGGGTGCGGGCGTGCAAGTGATCCCACGGGCCGCCGGATGACGGCCCATCAGCGCGGGCGCATGCCCGCCGCGTGGGAGGCGGATCTCTCCGACGACTACGAGTGGGTGCCACTTCGGCTGCCGCCGGACGTGACCCGGGTGTCCGCGTCGATCCGGCTGTCCATCGAGGCCGAGTATCGCGGCTGGGAGTTGACCCGCGTGCGCCTCTACACCGATGGCAGTCGACGGGTGTTGTTGCGGCGCAGGAAGTCTGCGTCGGAATGGATGAGCGACGACGGTCGGCCCAAGCCATGATCTATGGCGCGCTGCGGCGGATCCTGTTCCTGGTGCCGCCCGAGCGGATCCACACCGTGGTCTTCGCCTGCCTGCGCTTGGTCACGGCGACCGCGCTGGCGCGCCGGGTTCTCGGGAAGTGGCTGGCGCCACACGATCCCGTTCTGGAGTCGACGGTGTTCGGGGTCAAATTCCCCGGCCCCGTGGGCTTGGCCGCAGGCTTCGACAAGGACGGCACGGGTCTGAACACTTGGGGCGCAATGGGTTTCGGGTACGCCGAGATCGGCACCGTGACCGCGCACGCGCAACCGGGCAACCCCCCGCCGCGGATGTTCCGCCTCGCCGACGACCGAGCGCTGCTCAATCGGATGGGCTTCAACAACCACGGTGCCGGCGAGTTGGCGTTGCGACTGAGCCGCCACGTCGCCGGAATCCCGATTGGCGCCAACATCGGCAAGACCAAGACCACGCCGGGAGCGGACGCGGTGGCCGACTACACCGAGAGCGCCCGCCTCGTCGGCCCCCTGGCGGACTTCCTGGTGGTCAACGTCAGCTCGCCCAACACCCCCGGGCTGCGCGACCTGCAGGCCGTGGCCTCGCTGCGGCCCATCCTGACGGCGGTCCGGGCGCAGACCACGACACCGGTGCTGGTGAAGATCGCCCCGGACCTGTCCGACGCCGACGTCGACGAGATCGCCGATCTGGCAGTCGAACTGGGGCTGGCGGGCATCGTCGCCACCAACACCACCGTGTCGCGCGACGGTCTGGCGACCCTCGGCGTCGCCGACCTTGGCCCCGGCGGCGTCTCCGGGCCGCCGGTCGCGCAGCGCTCCGTCGAGATCCTGCGGCGGCTCTACCGTCGCGTCGGCGACCGGCTGGTCTTGATCAGCGTCGGCGGCATCGAGACGGCCGACGACGCGTGGGAGCGAATCACTGCGGGTGCCTCACTGCTGCAGGGGTACACCGGCTTCGTCTACGGCGGCGGTTCCTGGGCCAAGAACCTTCACGACGGCCTGGCGCGACGCCTCCACGACGGCGGGTTCGCCACCCTGGCCGAGGCGGTCGGCTCGGCAACGCCTCGCGAGCAGACGTAAAAGGCCCTCATTCGCAGGGTTTCAGGGCCCTTTGCGTCTGCTCGCGGGGTTAGTCGGCGATCTCGTAGGTGCCCATGATGACGGCGCGCGCGATCGCGTGGCTGAACAGGTTGAAACCCAGGTACGCCGGGGTGGCGCTCTCGGGCAGGTCCAACTTCTCCACGTCGACGGCGTGGACGGCCACGAAGTAGCGGTGCGGGCCGTGTCCCGGGGGCGGGGCAGCGCCGATGAAGCGCTTCAGACCGGCGTCGTTGGGCAGTGTCAGCGCGTCGCCGGGAAACTCGGCGTGGCTGCCGTCGCCGACGCCCTCGGGCAGCTCCGTCACCGTCGCGGGCAGGTTCGCCACCGCCCAGTGCCAAAACCCGGAGGCCGTCGGCGCGTCGGGGTCGTACATCGTCACGGCGAAGCTGCGCGTGGTCTCGGGGAACCCCGACCAGCTCAACTGCGGGGACACGTCCGATCCCCCGGCGCCCATGATGCCGCTGACCTGTTCCTGCGACAGCGGCGCGCCGTCGGTGATCGAGGTCGAGGTGAGGGTGAAGCTCGGCAACTGGGGAAGGTTGTCGTACGGGGTGCTCATTGGATCCCTTCGGTTGGTCTTCCGGTGATTGTTCAGCAGTGCAGGAGGAAGTGCTCGAGAACCTGGGTTCCGAACGTCAGCGATTCGACGGGTACCCGCTCATCGACGCCGTGGAACAACGCCGCGAAGTCCAGTTCGGGGGGCAGGCGCAGCGGGATGAAGCCGAAGCAACGAATGCCAAGGCGCGCAAAGTGTTTGGCGTCCGTACCGCCGGAGAGCATGTAGGGCACGATGCGCGCGTCGGGATCCACCGACAGCAGCGCCGAGTTCATGGCGTCGACCAGCTCGCCGTCGAACGTTGTCTCATACGACGGCAACTCGGTGATCCACTCGCGGGTCACGTCCGGCCCGATCAGCTCGTCGACCGTCGCCTCGAACGCCGCCTGCCGCCCCGGCAGCACCCGGCAGTCGACGACGGCCTCGGCGGTGGCGGGGATGACGTTGGCCTTGTAGCCGGCCTTCAGCATGGTGGGGTTGGCCGAGTCGCGCAGCGTGGCGCCCACGATGCGCCCAATGGGCCCCAACTTGGCGATCGTCCCCTCGAGGTCCGGTGACGCGGGATCGAAGGCGTGTCCCGTCTCCTCGCCCACGGCGCCGAGGAACTGCGCGACCGGATCGGTCAGGACGACCGGGAACTCGTAGCTGCCCAGCCGTGCGACCGCCCCCGCGAGCGTGGTGACGGCGTTGTCGTCGTGCACGAAGGAACCGTGCCCGGCCCGGCCGCGGGCGGTCAGCCGCATCCACCGCATGCCCTTCTCGGCGGTTTCGATCAGATAGAGCCGCTTGTCGCCGCCGTCTCGGTGCGGCACGGTCAGGGAGAACCCGCCGACCTCGCCGATCGCCTCGGTGACGCCCGCGAACAGATCGGGCCGGTTCTCGACCAGCCACCCGCAGCCGTACTTGCCGCCGGCCTCCTCGTCGGCGACGAAGGCGAACACCAGATCGCGCGGCGGCACGGTCCCGGTCCGCTTGAGGTGGCGTGCGACCGCGATCATCATCCCGATCATGTTCTTCATGTCGATCGCCCCGCGGCCCCAGACGTAGCCGTCGGAGACGGCGCCGGAGAACGGGTGCACGCTCCAGTCGGCCGCCTCGGCGGGCACCACGTCGAGGTGGCCGTGCACGAGCAGGGCCCCGCGGCTGGGGTCGGCGCCGCGCAGTCGGGTGACGACGTTGCCGCGGCCCGGGGCGCCCGACTCGACGTACTCGCATTCGTAGCCGACGTCCTCGAGCTGACGAGCCACCCAGCGGGCGCACTCCTCCTCACCCGCGGTGGTGTCGAGCTCGCCGGTGTTCGAGGTGTCGAACCGAATCAACGCGCTGACGAGTTCGACGACCTCGTCGGACGGCTGGGGAGAATCACTCACGGTCACCATTCGTACCATTGCACTCTCCCTCCGGTTTTGGTCCGGGCACCGTTGATCCGTTAGCCTTAGGCGCTCTTGTCCGAGTGGCGGAATGGCAGACGCGCTAGCTTGAGGTGCTAGTGCCCTATTAACGGGCGTGGGGGTTCAAGTCCCCCCTCGGACACTGTTTTCATCGCACGCGGCGCGCAAAGGTCGCGACGTCGCGCAGCGCCCGTTGGAACAGCTCGGGAACCGCCGCGGCCACGATCTGCTCGCCTGCGTGCCCGACCCCGCTGTAGGTATGGCCCGAGGCGTCCACGCCTGCGCGCTGCAACGCCCGCAGGTAGGCCAGCCCCTCGTCCCGCAGGGGGTCGAGCTCGTCGGTGCTCACGACGTGCGGCGGCAACCCCTGCATGTCACGCTCGTCGGCGTAGTACGGCCACGCCAGCGGATCGGTGGTGTGCTGACCCGTCGGGTCGTACAGCGCCGCCATGAGCGTCATCATCGACGGGCCCAGGAAGTAGCCCTCGTTCTCGACGAGCGACGGTAGCGCGGGGTTGGGGGTGTCGTAACCGCCGTAGATGAACGGCACCTGGGCGTACACCCCGTCGATCCGGTCGAGCCTGCCGTCCCGCTTGGCCTTCAACGCCGTGGCGAGCGACAGGTTGCCACCGCCGGACTCACCGGTCACGACGATCGACGTCAACCCGAGACCGTCGCGCTGCGCGTGCATCCACTCCAGCGCGCTGGCACAGTCCTCGAGACCGGCCGGAAACGGGTGCGCGCCAAGCGTTCCGGCGGAATTACGGAACTCGACGCCGACGACCACGCAGCCTTGGGCGGCAAGCGCTTCCCGCCACACCGAGGCGGACCGGTCGGCCGCCTTGAGGATGGCCATCCCTCCGCCGTGGAGATGAAGTAGACCCGGCATGGGTGCCGACACACCGATCGGACGATGGACGTACAGCGTGATCTCGTTGCCGTCGACCCCGGTGACGCTCAGGGTGCGGGTGTCCACCGGCTGAGGCGACGGGATGTCGGCGAGCAGGGCACCGAACACACCGTCGAAGGCCTGTTCGGCGGCCGCCGCGACGGCGAGCAGCTCCTCGAGCGGTGACCGACGGTCAACGGGCAGATCGGCTGCCAACGTGTCGAGCCCGAATGGCGCGATGGCCGCCAGCATCCGGGGGTCTGCCCTCGGATCGGAGCGCAATTCCATGGTCGGGTCGCCGAGGCGGCCGGGAAGGGTGACGTCGACCGTACGCGGTGCAGCCATGTCGAAAACCTACTGCAGAACACTGGTGACGAAAGCCCCTAGCGACGCATGACCGCGTTGACGGTGAATGAACGCCTATGACCATCGACGAAGCGCAGATCGACGAACTTCAGGCCAGTCGTCCGTTCCCCGAGCGCCTCGGCCCCAAGGGCAATCTGATCTACAAGCTGGTGACCACCACCGATCACAAGCTGATCGGCATCATGTACTGCGTCGTCTGCTTCATCTTCTTCTTCATCGGCGGGCTGATGGCGCTGTTCCTCCGCGCCGAGCTCACCGCCCCCGGACTGCAGTTCCTGTCCAACGAGCAGTACAACCAGCTGTTCACCATGCACGGCACCGCGATGCTGCTGTTCTACGCCACCCCGATCGTGTTCGGCTTCGCCAACCTGGTGCTGCCGCTGCAGATCGGCGCGCCCGACGTGGCGTTTCCCCGACTGAACGCACTGTCCTTCTGGCTCTTCCTCTTCGGGGCGTTGATCGCCCTGTCGGGGTTCATCACTCCCGGCGGCGCGGCCGACTTCGGTTGGACCGCGTACACCCCGCTGACCGACGCCGTCCACTCGCCCGGTGTGGGTGCCACCCTGTGGATCTTCGGTCTGGGGGTCGGCGGTCTGGGCACCATCCTGGGTGGCGTCAACATGATCACCACGGTGGTCTGCATGCGCGCGCCCGGCATGACGATGTTCCGGATGCCGATCTTCACCTGGAACATCCTGGTGACCTCGATCCTGGTGCTCATCATCTTCCCCATCCTCACGGCGGCGCTGTTCGGACTGGCGGCCGACCGGCTGCTCGGGGCGCACATCTACGACCCCGCCAACGGTGGGGTGATCCTGTGGCAGCACCTGTTCTGGTTCTTCGGCCACCCCGAGGTGTACGTCATCGCGCTGCCGTTCTTCGGCATCGTCTCGGAGATCTTCCCGGTGTTCAGCCGCAAGCCGATCTTCGGCTACACCACGCTGATCTACGCCACCATCTCGATCGCCGCGCTGTCGGTTGCGGTGTGGGCGCACCACATGTACGCCACGGGAGCCGTTCTGCTGCCGTTCTTCTCGTTCATGACGTTCCTGATCGCGGTGCCCACCGGGATCAAGTTCTTCAACTGGATCGGCACGATGTGGAAGGGCCAGTTGACCTTCGAGACACCGATGCTGTTCTCGGTGGGCTTCCTGGTCACGTTCCTGCTCGGCGGTTTGTCAGGGGTGCTGTTGGCCAGCCCGCCGTTGGACTTCCACGTCACCGACTCCTACTTCGTCGTCGCGCACTTCCACTACGTGCTGTTCGGCACGATCGTGTTCGCCACCTATGCGGGCATCTACTTCTGGTTCCCGAAGATGACCGGCCGACTCCTCGACGAACGCCTGGGCAAGGTGCACTTCTGGCTGACGTTCATCGGGTTCCACACCACGTTCCTGGTGCAGCACTGGCTGGGCAATTCGGGGATGCCGCGCCGCTACGCGGACTACCTGCCCACCGACGGCTTCACCACGCTGAACGTCATATCGACGATCGGTGCGTTCATCCTGGGCATCTCGACGATCCCGTTCGTGTGGAACGTGTTCAAGAGCTGGCGCTACGGCGAGCCGGTGACCGTCGACGATCCGTGGGGTTACGGCAACTCGCTGGAATGGGCGACCAGTTGCCCGCCGCCGCGGCACAACTTCACCGAGCTGCCCCGAATCCGTTCGGAACGGCCGGCTTTCGAGCTGCACTACCCGCACATGGTGGAACGCATGCGGGCCGAGTCGCACATCGGCGGCGGTCCACATCCCGAGGGCGGTGACGTCACGGCCAGCGATGACGTCTCGGTGCGCTCCTGAGTCGAATCGTCAGTAGACGTCCCGCACATAGCGTTTGGCGGCGACCAGTTCGCGCTTGTAGTCGCGGGCGCGCTCGCTGGACATCCCGCCGTGCTCACGGATGACGGCGGTCAGCGCATCGTCGACGTCCTTGGCCATGCGGGTGGCATCACCGCACACGTAGAAGTGCGCACCGTCCTCCAGCCACCGCCAGACGTCGTGCCCGTAGTCCGCGAGCTTGTGCTGCACGTACACCCGCTGAGGTTGGTCGCGCGAGAACGCGAGATCGAGCCGGTTCAACAGACCGTCGTCGACCATGTCCTCCAAATCCTCACGGTAATAGAAGTTCTCGGCCCGGTGCTGATCGCCGAAGAAGAGCCAGTTGCGGCCCGTGTGACCAAGGGCGCGGCGCTGCTGCAGGAAGCCGCGGAACGGTGCGACACCGGTCCCCGGTCCCACCATGATCATCGGGGTCGTCCCGTCGTCCGGCGGCCGGAAGTGCGGTGACGGCTGCAGGAAGACCGACGCGTGGGACGCCCGGTCGGCCAGGAACGTCGAACACACCCCGCCGCGCCGCGTCCCGTCGCGACCCGGATAGCGCACCACCGATACGGTCAACTGCACTTCGTGAGGGCTGACCAGCGGGCTGCTCGAGATCGAATACGACCGCGGTGTCAGGCGGACCAGGGCGTCGCGCCACTGCTCCACCTCGGCGCGCACCCCGAACTCCGTCACGACGTCCACCCCGTCGCGGCCCCGGAGCCACCGGTCCCACTCCGCGCGATTGCGGCGAAGGTTTCGCAGCGAACTCGCCTGGACGCTGGCCCCGGTGACGAAGTCGAGCAGGTTCGGGGTGATGCGGCACAGGTCGAAGTGCGTCGTGAGGGCTTCGCGCAGCGTCAGCTCGCGACCGTCCACCTCGATCACGTCCTCGGCGGGCAGCCCGGTGGCCGCGAGCCACCGCGTGACGGTCGCGTCGTCGTTGGTGGCGTACACCCCGAGCGCATCCCCGACCTCGTAGGTGACGTCGTAGGCGGAGATGTCGAACCCGAACTGCCGCACCTCCTTTGCCGCTCCAGGGGCCGTCAGCACTACATTGCGACTCAACGGTGCGTCGACCGGCTTGGCTCGGGTGAACGGTGCGACGGGGCGCACCTCCCGGGGCCCCACCGGCCCGGGCGATGCGGTCACCAGGCCGGAGACCTGCTGGATCCACTGCGCCATCGGCTCGTCGTCGTACGCCTCGCAGTCGACGCGCTGGGCCAGCTGGGTCGCCCCGAGTTCGGCCAGCCGGGCGTCCACCGACCTGGCGTGGCCACAGAAGTCGTCGTAGGCGCGGTCACCGATGCCCAGCACCGCGTAGCGGACCCCGTCCAAGGCGGGTGCCTCGGCTGACGCCAACCGGCGCCAGAAGTCGGCACCGTTGTCCGGTGGACCGCCGTCGCCGAAAGTGCTGGTGACGATCAGCACCTCGCCGGAGGTAGCGAGGTCGGTCAGCGCACAGGCGTCCATGTTCATCACGCGGGCAGGTGTGTCGGGGGTGCCGAGACGTTCCACCACCCGTGCCGCGACGTCCTCCGCGGTGCCGGTCTGGGACGCCCAGAGCACCAGTGCCCCCAGACCGTCCGCGGGCGGTGCGACGACGTCCGGCGGCGGCGGGGCTGGTCCCGCCGCGCGCAGGCTGACCGCGCACGCCTTGAACTCGGGTTGCAACGAATCCGGGTCGACCGCGTCGGAGGTGACGGCGTTGATGGCGAGGTACTCGCCATGCTCGTCGTTCCAGTGGAACGGCACGAAGCAGTTGCCGGGCCGGACGCGGTCGGTCAGCACCGCGGGCAGCACCGCACGACCGCGTCGCGACGCCAGTTCGACCGGCTGTCCGTCGACGATGTTCTGCGCTCCGGCGTCGATCGGGTGAATCTCGACGAACGGCCCGTTGTCGAGCTTGTTGAGCTTCGCCACCTTGCCGGTCTTCGTCATCGTGTGCCATTGGTGTGGCAGACGTCCGGTGTTCAGCACCATCGGATAGTCGTCGTCGGGCATCTCCTTGGCATCCATGTGCGGCCGCGGAAGGAAGACCGCGCGCCGCGATGGGGTCGCGAAGGCCAGCCTGGGGCGGTGGCCGTCGCCGTCGACGTAGAGGTTCTGGCTCACGCCGTCGTTCAGATAGCGGATCGGATGCCGGTCGACGTCCCCGCCCGGCTGGTCGAGCGGCGGCGCGGGCCATTGCACCGGTCCCTGTCGCAGGCGGTCGTAGCTGACGCCACGAAGGTCGTAACCGGTTCCCGGATTGGAGAACTCGCGGATCTCGTCGAAGACGTCCGCACTCGATTCGTACGCGAAGTGTTCGCCGAAGCCGAGCTGCTCGGCGACCTGACAGATCAACAACCAGTCGGGCCTGGCGTCGCCGTGGGCGGGGATGGACTGCTGCAGCAGGGTGAGGTTACGGTCCGAGTTGACCATCACCGCGTCCGTTTCGGCCCACAGGGTCGCTGGCAGGACGATGTCGGCGTAGTGGTTGGTCGCCGTCGCCCGATAGGCGTCCTGGGTGATGACGAGCTCCGCCGATTCCAAACCGGTGATCACCGTCTTGCGGTTCGCCACGCTGACAACCGGATTCGTGCAGACGATCCAACAGGCCTTGATGTCGCCGTCGGCCATCTGCTTGAACATGTCGATCGTGCCCGGCCCGACGTCGGTGCGGATGGAGCCGGGTTCCAGGTGCCACTTGCCCTCGACGAACAGGCGGTCGTCGGCGGAGGTGACCACCCGCTGACCGGGCAGACCCGGCCCCATGTAACCCATTTCGCGGCCACCCATGGCATTGGGTTGACCCGTCATCGACATGGGCCCACTTCCTGGCCGGCAGATGGCGCCGGTCGCCAGGTGGAGGTTGCAGATGGCGTTGGCGTTCCACGTCCCGTGCGTGCTCTGGTTCAGACCCATGGTCCAGCAGGTCATCCAGGCGCCCGCCTCGGCGATCATCGTTGC
The DNA here is from genome assembly GCF_030295745.1 of Mycolicibacterium sp. TUM20985. Taxonomy (NCBI): domain Bacteria; kingdom Bacillati; phylum Actinomycetota; class Actinomycetes; order Mycobacteriales; family Mycobacteriaceae; genus Mycobacterium; species Mycobacterium antarcticum. The sequence goes on along the minus strand of NZ_AP027291.1, from coordinate 2,342,691 downwards.
GGCCGTCCGGATGTCGGCTTCGGCCAATCCGGTGATCTCCGCGACGACGTCCGGCGGGTAGTCCTGGAGGAAGTCCGGCATCGCGTCCCAGCCGTCGGTGTGTTCGGCGATGAAGTCACGGTCGACGTCACCGGACTCGACGAGCAGGTGCAGGATGCCGTTCAGCAGGGCCAGGTCGGTCCCCGGCTTGATCTGGAGGAACAGGTCGGCCTTCTCTGCGGTCGTCGTGCGGCGCGGATCGACGACGATGAGCTTGGCACCCGCCTTGTGGCGTTCAGCCATGCGCAGGAACAGAATCGGATGGCAGTCGGCCATGTTCGAGCCGGTGACGAAGAACAGATCGGTGACATCGAAGTCCGTGTACGACCCGGGCGGACCGTCCGACCCCAGCGATTGCTTGTAGCCCGTGCCCGCGCTTGCCATGCACAGCCGCGAGTTCGACTCGATGTGGACCGTCCGCAAGAAGCCCTTGGCCAGCTTGGTCGCCAGATACTGCGCCTCGATGGACATCTGACCGGAGACGTACAGCGCCACCGCGTCCGGTCCGTGCTCGTCGACGATGGCCCGCAGGCGCCGCCCGGCCTCGGCGACAGCCTCGTCCACCGAAGTCGCCACGGCTTGCTCACCGCGGGACGGCCGCAGCAGCGCCGAGCTCAGCCGGTCGCCGTCGGCCGCCATCAGCTCGGCGTGTGTGGCCCCCTTGGTGCACAGGCGACCGAAGTTGGTCGGGTGCAACTTGTCACCCGACACCCTGGCGATCACCGGGAGGCCGCTCGCGGTGTCGGTTCGGGTCTGGACCTCGATGCCACAGCCGACACCGCAGTACGAGCATGCGGTTCTGGTCGTGACTGTCACGCGATTCAGCCCGCGGCGACCGGCTCGTGCGCCCTGCCGACGTGCTCGCCGGCGTGCGCGACGGTCTTCATCCGGAGGAAGACGAACCAGGTGGTGATTGCACAGACGACGTAGAAGCCCAGGAACACCCAGAACGCATTGGTGGCGGACTTGGCGTCACCGACGTAGGACGCCCTGAGCACGATGTTGATGAACACCCCGCCCAGCGCACCGACGGCTCCGGCGAATCCGATCAGCGCGCCCGACATGCTGCGCGACCAGATCGCCTTCTCCTCTCGGCTCCAGCCCTCCTTGCCCTGGGCCTTCGCCTCGAAGATGGACGGAATCATCTTGTAGGTCGAACCATTACCGGTGCCGGACAGGATGAACAGCAGGATGAATCCGACGACGTAGGCCGTCATCTGCCCGCCCGTCGGCGCTCCGGCGGCCCCGTCGTCGAGCACGCCGGCTCCCACCAGGATGCCGGCTGCGAAGATCATTGCGACGAACACGTACAGCGTCACCTTGCCACCGCCGATCCGGTCGGCCAGCTTGCCGCCGAACGGCCGCGCGATGGACCCGAGGAGCGGCCCGATGAAGGCAATCTGAGCGGCGTGCAACGACGCTTGCGCGGCATTGTCCCCGCCGGCCAGGTAGTTGATCTGCATGACCTGACCGAAGGCGAAACTGAAGCCGATGAACGAGCCGAACGTGCCGATATACAGGAAGCTCATCACCCAGGAGTGCTTGTACCGCAACGCCTCGACCATCGCCCCTAGGTTGGAACGCTGATTGCGAAGATTGTCCATGAAGAACGCCGCGCCAAGGGCGGCCAGCGCGATCGCGACCAGATAGATGGCACAAACGATCTCGGGCGCGGTGTTGCTGATCACGGCGATCACGAACAGACCGATGAGCTGGATCACCGGTACGCCGATGTTGCCGCCACCCGCGTTGAGCCCCAGCGCCCAGCCCTTGAGCCGCTGGGGATAGAACGCGTTGATGTTGGTCATCGACGACGCGAAGTTGCCGCCACCGAAGCCGGCGAACGCCGCCACGATCATGAAGGTCGTGTAGGACGTGTCGGGCTGCTTCATCACGTACAGCGTCAGCACCGTTGGAATCAGCAGCAGTAGCGCGCTGACGATGGTCCAGTTACGTCCCCCGAAGCGGGCGGGCGCAATGGTGTACGGAATGCGCATGAAGGCACCGACGAGGGTCGGCATCGCCACGAGGTAGAACTTCCCCGCGGCATCGATGTGATAGATGGCCTGGGGCATGAACAGCACCATGACCGACCAGATCGACCAGATCGAGAAGCCCACGTGTTCGGCGACGATGGACCAGATGAGATTGCGCTTCGCTATGTCTTTTCCCGGTGCGCTGCCGCCGACCCCCTCCCACGCCTCGACGTCTTCGGCATCCCAGTGTTCAATGTTGCGGCTACGCCGCGGGCGTTCGATGTTGCGGTCCCGTGTGAGCGGCATCACTGATTCTCCTTGAAAGGTGTTGAATCAGGTTTACGGCCAAGGCGTTCCGCATCCGTTGCCCAGCCGTGTCGAGTGTGTCAACAGTGCCTCACAGGCGGCTCGGGGTGCGGGTGAGGCGATGTTGTTCTCAGCGGACGCGCCGATGAAACGAGCCCGAAACAAAGCCGCCTTAGCTTCGGTGCGATGAGCGATGGCAGCACACCCGTCTTCCTGCAGGGTCCGTTCGAGTTCGAGGGTAACGGCTTGGACAAGCCGCTGCTGATCGATGAATCGCTGCGCTACGTCGTCCCGGCCGGTGCGACCACCCAGCCTGTCTACTTCCGCGGGGGCAACTCCACTGGGGACATGATCTCGGTGGTGCTGTTCCGTGACGGAAAGCCGATGCGCTACTTCCCAATTGCCGCAAAGGGCGCCACTCACGTCGCGCTCAGGGTCGTCGAGGATCTGCTCGCCGACTCGGTGCTGGAGCTCTACGTCGCCGCACCCGCCGGCTGCAGCGGAACCGTCGTCATCGATCTCGGCCTGGTGCAGGTCCAGTGACCGCTCCTGCGAAACTAGTCGTGGTCGGCAACGGCATGGCAGGCATCCGCGCCGTCGAGGAGATCCTTGCCCGCGGTGGGTCGGATCTGTTCGAGATCACCGTCTTTGGCGACGAACCCTACGGCAACTACAACCGGATCCTGTTGTCCAACGTGCTTGCCGGCAGCGATGATCCCAGCGAGATCTACCTCAACGAGGTGGATTGGTACGCCGAGAACGGGATCTCCCTGCGGGCCGGCGTGCGGGTGGTTCGCGTCGACCCATACGCCCGCATCGTGTACTCCGACGACGGCTCGGCGACCCGGTATGACCGGCTCATTCTGGCCACCGGCAGCCGATCGTTCTTCCCGCCTATGAAGGGATTGTGGGCCGACGACAAGAACCTGGCCGACGGGGTGTTCGGCTTCCGGACCCTCGACGACTGCATCGGCATGATCTCCGAGGCCGTGCACCGCACCAAGGCCGTCGTGATCGGCGGTGGGCTGCTCGGCCTCGAGGCAGCCCGCAGCCTACAGAATCGCGGGTTGACCGTCGACGTCGTCCATGCCGGACCCACGCTGATGAACGCGCAGCTCGACGACCCCGCCGGAGCGATCCTGCGCAGGTCGGTCGAGGGCATCGGCATCACCGTGCACGTGGACAAGCGCACGACCGAGGTGACCACGTCCGAGGACGGCCGGCTCACCGGCATCGTGTTCGCCGACGGTAGCTCGATCGACTGCGACATGCTCGTGATCGCCACGGGCATCCGGCCGAACGTGGGGCTCGCGCAGCGCGCGGGCCTGACCGTCGAGCGCGCGATCGTGGTCGACGACCACATGCGTTCGATCGACGACGACGACGTCTACGTCGTGGGCGAGTGCGCGCAGCACCGCGGTCAGGTGTACGGGCTGGTGGCACCGCTGTGGGAGCAGGCCGCGGTCCTCGCCGATCATCTGACGGGTGCCAATTCCATTGCGAAATATCATGGTTCGCGAACGGCCACCAAGCTGAAGGTGGCCGGCGTCGACGTCGCGTCGATGGGTCTCAAGGGCCCGGAGCTGCCCGACGACGAGTTCGTCCAGTTCTCTGAACCGCGACACGGGATCTACAAGACGATCGTCATCCGCGACGGCAAGCTCGTCGGCGCCACCCTGGTCGGGGACGTCACCAAGGTCGCGTTCCTCACGCAGGCGTTCGACAGCGGGTTGGCGCTGCCGGACGAGCGCGTCTCGTTGATGTTCGACATCGGCACACCGGACATCGCGGTCGGCGTGGCCGAGCTCGCCGACGACGCCCAGGTGTGCAATTGCAACGGTGTCTCCAAGGGCGCCTTGACTGAGTGCGTGCGCGGCGGGGAGAGCTCCGTCGCCGGGGTCATGAAGGCCACCAAGGCGGGCAAGGGCTGTGGTTCCTGCAAGGAACTGGTGGCCCAGGTCGTGGAGTGGGCAGCCGGCGGCGCGGTCACCGAGGAACCGTCGGCCAATTGGTACGTGCCCGGGATTCCGTACGACAAGCCGACCCTGATGCGGATGATCCGCGAACTCCAATTGCATTCGGTGTCATCGGTCTTCGCCGCCCTGGCACCGGAAGGCCGGGTGGACGCGGGATCGAAGATGGGGCTGGCGTCACTGCTCGACATGATGTGGGCCGACGAATACGTCGACGAACGGGATGCGCGCTTCATCAACGACCGCGTGCACGCCAACATCCAGCGTGACGGCACCTTCTCCGTGGTGCCTCAGATGAAGGGCGGCGTCACCGACTCGGCGCAGTTGCGCAAGATCGCCGACGTGGCGGACAAGTACGACGTCCCGATGATCAAGCTCACCGGTGGCCAGCGGATCGACCTGCTGGGCATCAGGAAGGAGGATCTCCCCGGGGTGTGGGCGGACCTGGACATGCCATCGGGATACGCGTACGGCAAGAGCTTTCGGACCGTCAAGACGTGCGTCGGCAGCGACTTCTGCCGGTTCGGCGTCGGCGATTCCACCGCGCTCGGCATCGCCATCGAGGAGCGCTACCAGGGCTTGGCGAGCCCGGCGAAGATGAAGCTCGCCGTCACGGGGTGCCCCCGCAACTGTGCCGAGGCCCTGTGCAAGGACCTTGGTGTGGTCGCCGTCGAGGGCGGCCGGTGGGAGATGTACGTCGGCGGCGCGGCGGGGGCGCACATCCGCAAGGGTGATTTGCTCGCCACCGTCGACGATGCCGCCGAGGTGATCACGCTGACCGGCCGGTTCCTGCAGTACTACCGGGAGAACGCCAACTGGCTCGAACGCACCTACAAGTGGGTGCCACGGGTCGGCATCGAGCACATCCGGGCCGTGGTGGTCGACGATGCCGAGGGCCTGGCCGCGCAGCTGGATGCCAACATGGCGAAATCGGTTGCCGCCTATCGCGATCCGTGGCTCGACGGCCGTGAGCCCGCAAGCGAGGGACAGTTCCGCACGTCGTTGCCTCTGTTGCCGCTCCCCCAGGTGCCCGTGCGATGAGCGGCGTGGTCGTCGGCCGGGTAGACGAGATTCCGGTCGGGGAGGGACGGACCTTCACCGTCGACGGAGAACAGGTCGCCGTCTACCGGATGCGGGACGGGTCCCTGCGGGCGCTGGGCGCGGTGTGCCCGCACCTCGGTGGACCGCTCGCCGACGGACTCACCGACGACGATGCGGTCGTCTGCCCGCTGCACGGCCGGACCTACGACCTAGCCACCGGCGCCGAGCTGACCGGAAGTGGGCCTGGCGTCTGCACGCATCCCGTCGGTGCGGAACCCGACGGGTCGATTCACATATCCGCGTGCCGCGCGCGGACGAAACCGTAGGCACCGTAGGCGGCGAGGCCGACCGCGGCGAGCAGCAGCAGGAACTTTCCGAAGGGCGCGGTGCCCAGCGTCTTGACCGCGGCATCGACGCCTGACGCCTTCGCCGGATCGGCGGTGAACGTGGCGACGATGACCAGGATGCCGGCGCCCATCAGCACCAGCCCCTTGGCGGCGTAGCCGACGATCCCCACCCACGTGATCGCGGTACCACCCGAGACGTTGAGGTCCTTGAAGAACTTCTTGGTGACGCCCTTGTAGACGTGGTAGCCCCCCACGGCGATGATCACCAGCGCGACCACCACCAAAACTGCCTTGCCCCAGCCGGATTGCATCATCTGGGCGCTCAGGCCCGCGTTCTGCTGCCCGCTGGACTTGCCGCTGCCGATGGCGAACTTGCCGGCGGAGACTGCGAGGGCGAGGTACACCACGCCGACGGCGGCAGACTTCACCCGGTGCTTGGCGTCCTCCTCGAGGAACGTCTCGACGAGGTACCAGACGCCGAGGGCGCCAAGGACGACCGCCGCCACCCAGAGCATGACCGCGCCGCCGGGCTGAGCGGCCAAAGCGGCCAGTGCGCCAGACTGGTCGGCGTTGCCGCCGGAGCCAAGCGCCAGGCGCGCGATGATGAACGCGATGAGCAGGTGCAGGAGTCCGCTTGCGGCAAAGCCTGCCTGTGCTGCACGTTGGAACCAGACGTTGTCGTGGGCGGTGTGAGCCGCCGACCGGGTGTCGACCATGGCACGCGGGTACCCCCCGCCCGTCGCAGGCCAAACCGAAAATTGACGGCAATGTAGGGGGGCCCAGACGTCGGTGGGCCCCTCCGTCGGGAGGGGCCCACCGCGCTCACATCCGGTGGCTAGCCGTCGGAGCCTCCGCTGCCGGAGCCGCCCGCCGACCCGCCCGCGTCGCTTCCGCCTGCGGCAGAGCCGGTATCGGCGCCACCGCTCGTCGAAGCGGTGCTCGATGCCGTGGATGCCGTGGATGCCGTGGTCTTCGGCTCGGCCTTCTCGGCCTTCTCGGCCTCCTTGGCCTCCTTCTTCGCCTCCTTGGCTTCCTTCTTCGCCTCCTTGGCTTCCTTCTTCGCGTCCTTGGCGTCGCTCACGCCGTCATCGGACGCCTGCGTGGCACTCGGTGCCGGGCCCGAGGCGATCGCTGCCGGCTGCGACTTCGGCAGCGTGACTGTGACCGAGTCGGCGCTCTGCGAAGTGCGGGCCAGGCTTTGGACGTTGGCGATGTCGTTCTGCCCCGCCGCGGTGGTGGTCGCGGTGGCCGCCGGGGCAGTCGCCGTGGCGCCGACCGCACCGACCGTCGCCAGCCCCTGAGCCACCGTCGCCGCCCCGCCCGCCAGCGCCTGCGCGCCGGTCGCGGTGCCGTAGGCGAGAGCCTGTGCGCCCGTGGCCGTTCCGTACGCGAGCGCCTGAGCACCCGTGGCCGTCGTACCCGCAAGCGCTTGAGCGCCCGTGGCCACGCCATAGGCTAGTGCCTGCGCACCCGTGGCACCCGCACCGGCGAGTCCCTGCGCGAGCGCGACCGACCCACCGGTAGCCAGCGAGGCCAGTGCGGCGGCGTAGCTCCCGGGATTCAGCGGGTTGGCGAGGATGGCGGCCAACGCTCCAATGCCACCGGCCGTCAACGCCGCCCCGGCGGTGCCGATGGTGGCAAGCCCCGTCGCACCCGTGACCCCGAGGCCGGCAAGCGCGGTAGCACCCGTCACGCCGGCCGCCTGCAACCCGGTGGCACCCGTGACCCCCACTCCCGCAAGGGCAGTCGCGCCAGTGACGCCGATACCCTGCAGCGCGGTCGCACCCGTCACGCCGGCCGCCTGAAGCGCGGTGGCACCCGTGACGCCCAGTCCCTGGAGGCCGACTGCGCCGGCGTCCTGAACACTGCTCCCCGTGAGCACCAGGCCCGCCGCGGCCGCGAGATCACCCGGTGCGACGGCGAGCGTCGACACCGGAGCCCCCTGCGTCGCGGCCAATGTCGTCGGGGTCCCGCCGACGACCAGTCCGAGTGCAGTCGTGATCGCGGTCAGCAACGTCGCCCCCACGCCGCCGACCGTGGCCAGCGTGGTCGCGCCCGCCGCGCCGAGTCCGGCGAGTGCTTGCGCACCCCCCAAACCGGCGGAGGCCAGCGTGATGGCGCCGGCCTGACCAAGGGTTGCCAGCGCAGTACCGCCCGCAACGTTCACCGTGCCGAGACCGGTGGCCACCGTGACACCCAAACCGGCCAGGCCGAGCGCACCGGTGGCGCCGAGGCCCGCGAGTCCCAGGGTCAGCCCGGCGGAGGTCCCGGTCAGCAGGGAGCCAAGCGCCACTGCGTAATTCGCGGGGTTCAACGGGTTCGCCAAGATCGCCGTCAACGCCCCGACTCCGCCGCCAAGCACTGCGGTGCCCGCGGCGCCGACTGTCGCGAGACCTGAGGCTCCGACCAATCCGACCGTGCCCAGACCGGAGGCGACCGTCGCCCCCAGACCGGCGAGACCCAGGGCACCGGCCGTGCCGAGGCCGGCGAGGGCCACGGTCCCGGCAGCGCCCAGGCCGGCGAGTCCGGTGGTGAGGCCGAGGCCGACGCCTGCCAGCGCCTGCGTTCCCGCGGTCGCGAGTCCGACGTAGGCCTGGCTCAACGCGATCGCGGCCCCCGTGGCGAGCACACCGACGGCGGCCAGCACGTCGGGGACGAGATCGGCCAGAGCGGCGCCGACGGCCGTGTTGAGCGTGGTGCCGACGGTGCCGACGGTGTTCAGCAGGCTGGTGCCCAACGCGCCCACCGCAAACGACCCCAGGGTTCCGGTGAGCCCGAGTCCCTGGGCGGCCTGGCTCAGCCCGGTGCTGCCGCCAGCGATGAGAAGCGCCAGCGCGGCGGGGTAGGCGCCGGGGTTGAGCGGATTGGAGGCGATCGTGGCGAGCGCACCGAGGGTGGTCGCCGACAACGTCGTACCTGCCACCCCGATGGTCTGGTTCAGCGCGGTTCCGGCGGTGCCGAAGTTGATCAACGCCTGGGTGCCGGTGAGGCCGAGGCCTTGGGACCCCTGGGCCAAGGCGGTCGAGGCTCCGTTTGCCAGATCGGCAAGCGCCGACGCCAGCCCGGTGGGCGTGTAGTCGGCGAAGACGGACGAGATGTGGTCGGCCTCGATGGCCAGTTTCGGCGGCGTCGGCGTGAGTGGAGCAATCGCGATGGCGGTTGCCCCGACGAGCGCAATGCCAGCGGTGAGTGGTGAACGGATGGCGCGTTGCATGGCGACCCCCTGCATAGGTGTGTGAGCGATGAGCAAACTTTATAACGCCGAAATGGTCAGAAGCACTACTTTGCTGAGGAAATCTTTGACGCCATTGTTTTGATCTTGAATTTGGTTTGCTATATCGATGGAATTGGAGCTTGCTCCGACCCTGAAGTGCGGTAGTTTGGCAAACTAGCGATCTAATTCGAGGGGCGCCATCAGGCCGGTTTGGCAACAGCGAACTCGAACAGGTGCGAGTCGGCACTTGGCGGCCGGGCGGCAAATGCGCACGTCCTCCCGCAACTAACGTCGACGTAAAAGCAATGCGCGTCGCTCGTGAACCGTTTCAGCAAGTCTCGGCGTAAGGGCGACGGCCACGACGATGGCGATCTGGCTCATCCCAAGGCCGTTCAGCGGTGCTTCGCTCGACTCCGGTTGCGCACCAGGAGCCCGAAGGGAAATCAGTTCACGCATAGGCGTGTCGCTCACCACCGATGCCCGTTCACCGGGCAGAACGGCGCGTCGCGGGGCCTACGACCATTCTTTCGGCCAAGATGGCGGCGCGCGCCCGACTCACGGGCGATACGGCATTGAAAGTGCTGTTCAGACCGACTTTGCTCAAGATCAAAAAGCATGTTGGTCACGCTTTGCTTGCGCTGAATGATTGGACGGTGTAGTAGCCCGGAAGTGAAATAGCCAGGAGTTCGCTCGGAGCAATCGTCAATTAATAGGTTTGCACATGGCGAAGGTGGGTAATCGCTCTGCTTCTGCGCCGCTCACTCGGCGGGTTTGACGGCCAGCACCGGCTTGCCGCATTCCAGTAACAATCGCTGGGACACACTTCCCAACAACAACTTGCCCACCGGGTTGCGGTGCCGAATGCCGATCACCAGCAGCTCGGCGTCGGGTCGGTCCATCATCTCGAGGAGCGCGTCCGCGGCGTGGACGCCGACGGGCTGTTCCACCGAGAACGGCACACCGCAGTCGGTCAACGTGGCCTCCAGGTCGTGAACCTGGTGCTCATGCGCGAATGCGGCGTCCACGTAGGAGTCGCCCTGAGTCGAGTTCAGCACCAGCAGGGAGGTCTGCCGCAGCTTGGCCTCGTCGATGCCGTGCGCGAGGGCCGCAGCGCCGAAGCGATCGGTGGTGTATCCAACGACTATCATTTCGACTCCTCGCGCAAGCGCTCGTGGTCATGCTCCTCGCGCAAGCGCTCATGGTCATGCTCCTCGCGCAAGCGCTCGTCAGTGGTCACAATTGCGCCTTCTCTCTCTGATCCTTGTCGTCCTCGACGATCAACAGCGTCTCCTCGCTACGGTGCATCAACCTCAGCACCAGTGGCGCCAGCAGCAGCAGTGCCATGCAGACGTACACGACGATCGCCACCGGTTCGGTGAACAGGCTTCCCCAGTCGCCGCCGCCGAGCTGCAGACTCTGACGCAGCTGGCGCTCGATGCGTGGACCGAGGATGACGCCGATGATCAACGGAAGCACGGGTAACCCGAACCGCCGCATCATCAAACCCAGCAGCCCGAAGATCAGCAGCAGCACGAGGTCCAACGGCTGGATGTTCACGGCGAACGCGCCGAGGGTCGCAAAGAACAGAATCCCCGCGTAGAGGTACGGACGAGGCGTGCGCAGCAGCTTCGCCCACAGTGGCGCCAGGGGCAGGTTGAGCATCAGGAGCAGGAAGTTGCCGATGAACAGGCTCGCGATGAGCGTCCAGATCAGCAGCGGTTCCTTGTCGAAGAGCGTCGGCCCGGGCTGGATTCCGTATGACACGAACGCCGTCAGCATGACCGCGGCCGTGGCGTTGGTCGGCAGCCCGAGGGCCAGCATCGGCACCAAAGTGCCTGCCGCCGAGGCATTGTTGGCCGCTTCCGGGCCCGCGACACCCTCGATGGCACCCTTGCCGAACTCCTCCGGGTGCTTGGAGAGCTTCTTCTCGGTGATGTAGGACAGGAAGGTCGGCAACTCGGCACCACCCGCGGGCAGGGCGCCGAACGGGAAGCCGTAGGCGGTCCCGCGAAGCCATGGCTTCCACGACCGTTGCCAGTCGCTCTTGCCCATCCATGGCCTGCCGACGGGAATCACCTCGGCAGGCTTCTGTCGCAGATGTGCGGCTACCCACAGAGCCTCGCCGAGGGCGAAGATCGCGACCGCGATGACCACGATGTCGATACCGTCGGACAGCAGTGGCAGGCCGAAGGTGGCCCTGGCCTGCCCGGTCAGTGAGTCGATGCCGACCAGTCCGATCGACAGGCCGAGCAGCAGGGAGATGCCGCCGCGCAGCTTCGACGAGCCGAGCACGGCCGTGACCGCGACCAGGGCGAACAACATGATCGCGAGGTAGGACGGCGCCCCAAGGGTCACGGCGAACCGCGAGATGGCCGGCGCGAAGAGCGACAGCAGGAGGGTGCCGATGCTGCCCGCGACGAACGACCCGATGGCCGCCGTCGCGAGCGCCTGCGCGGCTCTGCCCGCCTTGGCCATCTTGTTGCCCTCGATCGCGGTGATCACCGACGACGACTCACCTGGGGTGTTCAGCAGGATCGACGTCGTCGACCCGCCGTACATGCCTCCGTAGAAGATGCCCGCGAACATGATGAACGCGGCACTCGGGCTGACGTTGTAGGTGATCGGCAGTAGCAGGGCCACCGTCATGGCGGGGCCGATGCCCGGTAGGACGCCGACCGCAGTGCCGAGCAGCACGCCGATAACGGCGTACAGCAGGTTCATCGGAGTGGCGGCCTGTTCGAAGCCCTGGAGCAGCCAGCCCATGTTGTCCAACATCAGAGAATCCCATCCAGAATGCCTGCGGGCAACGGAATTCCGAGCCCCGAGTAGAACGCATAGAAGCTGCTGACGCTCAGTACCGCGCCGATCAGGATGTTGCGCACGTAGTGCTTGCTACCGAGAACGGTCGCGCAGCCGGCGAACATCAAGGCGCCGGTGATCGCCCAACCGAGCGGGTTCACCACGAGGATCATCACGACGAAGATCGCGACGAGCAGCCCCACGGTCCGCCAGTCACTTGGCAGATCGGGGTCGATGTCCTCCCCCGCATCGGCCTCACCCCTGGATCCGCGTGGGATCGCGATGGCCAGGATGGCCGCCAGCACCAGCAGCCCGATGCCGATGACCATCGGGAAGAGCTTGGGCCCAACGGGATCCACCTTGGCGAAACCGCCGGGCAGGGACAACGCGTCGTAGATCAAGAAGGCGCCGACGAGGACGCACACCGCGACGACGAGGTACTGGGCCTTGTCGACCGACGTCGATTCTTCGACCGGCGTGGTCATAGCAGCCCCAGCTCGGTCAGCGTCGATGAGACGCGTTGGTCCTGATCCTTGAGGAACTGTTCGAACGGCGCTCCCGTCATGAACGCGTCGCTCCAGCCGTTCTTCACCAGGGCCTCCTTCCAGGCATCGGTGGCGTGCAGATCTTCGAGGACCTTCACCAGGGCCTGCTTGGACTCGTCCGAGATGCCCGGTGGGGCAAGGACGCCGCGCCAGTTGGTGAAGGTGAGATTGATTCCGGCTTCCTTCAGCGTCGGCGCATCGACGCCTTCGACCCGCTCGTCGCCCGACACGGCCAGGACCCTGACCTGACCGGCCTCGATCTGGTCGACGTATTCACCGAGACCCGAGGTGCCCGCGGCGATCTTCTTGCCGAGCAGCGCGGTGAGCAGGTCACCGCCGCCGTCGTAGGAGACGTAGTTGACGGTCTTCGGATCGACGCCCGCGGCACGTGCGGTCTCCATGGGGAACAGGTGATCGGGACCACCCGGTGAGGAACCGCCCCCGACGGTGACCTTGGCCGGATCGGCCTTCCACGCCGCCACGAAGTCGGCGACGGTCTTGAAGGGTGAGTCGGCGGGGACGAGGATGCCCTCCTGCTCCTCGACGACCTTGGCGAGTGCCGTCGCGTTGGATGCCAGCGCCGACGATCCGTTGGTGTACACCGCGCCGACCACGCCGAGCCCCATCATCATCATGAGGTCGCCGTTGCCCTTCTCGTTCATCAGCCGGGCCATGGCGACGGTGCCGCCCGCTCCGATGACGTTGAAGACCTCGATGCGACCCGTGATGTCGTCGTCCTCCATGATCTTGACCGCGGTGCGTGCGGTCAGGTCATAACCGCCGCCGGGGCTGTTCGGGACCATCATTCGGAGGCGGTGCAACCCGGGCTCGTCGTTGCCCCGGGTCACGCCGCATCCCGAGACGACGGCCGCGGCGATCACGAGGCCCATCAGGAGCGCCAGAATCCGGGTGGTTCTGGCTGATCGTGTTCTCATATGGGTCGTCCCCATTCGCTCGACTGTGATGCTCAGCAATACTGGACCACGGAAGTGACACAGGTCACCGTTGCGGTCGCAAAGGAAGTTGTGGTCATTGAGAAGCCTGGCCGGCCAGTTCCTCGCGTTTCAGATGGTGGTGGTCGCCGTCGTTCTCGTCGCGGTGGCCGCGGTGTCGGTCAACCAGTCCACCAAGGAGTTTCGCGACGTGCGCGGCCAGCGGATGATCGCCGTCGCGGAGAACCTGGCGTCGACCCCGATCGTTCGGGAACGATTCGCCGATCCCTTCGCCGCAGAGATCCTGGCTCCCGACGTGGACCGCGCCATCGCCCTGTCGGGTGCCGGACTGGCCGAGATCGCCGACCCCGACGGCACGGTCACGGTGTCCTCGGACCCGTCGCGGGTCGGCCGGAAGCTCGACCTGGAGGACAGCGGAGCCCGGCAGGGCCGCGCCTGGTTCGGTGATCTCGACGTCGACGGCGTGCACAGCCTGGCCGGGCAGGTGCCGATCAACGACATCGACGGCGCCGTCCTCGCAGTCGTGTCGGTCTCGGAGCGGTATCCCTCGGTGTGGCAACTGCTCGGCGGCGCCGGTGAACGCCTGCTCGTGTACCTCGGATTCGGCGCCGCGCTCGGCGTGCTGGCCTCCTGGCTGCTGTCGCGGCGCATCAAGCGACAGACCCGAGGCTTGGAGATCGCCGAGATCGCCAGCCTCGCCGAACATCGAGAAGCATTGCTGCACAGCATTCGAGAGGGAGTGGTCGCGGTGAACACCGACGGAGTGATCACGGTGCTCAACGACAGCGCACAACTGTTGTTGGACGTGGCACCGCACGCGGTGGGCCACCGTATCGACGAGGTCGGACTCGATCCGGCGATCACCGACTTCCTGCTGTCGGGTGAGGACGGTCGCGATGTCGTCATCGTCACGCCCACCCGCGTCCTGGCGCTGAACCGCCGCGCGGCGTCCAGCCAGGGTCAGCGCATCGGAACCGTCACCACCATGAGGGACAGCACCGAGTTGGCGTCCATGCAGGGGCAGCTCTCCTCGCACAAGAGCGTTACCGACACCTTGAGAGCGCAGACCCACGAGTTCGCCAACCAACTGCACACCATCTCCGGGCTGGTGCAATTGGGCGAATACGATGCGGTGCACGACTTCGTCGGAGAGTTGACCCGACGTCGGGCCGAGATCAGCGATGCCGTGACACGCCACATCTTGGATCCGGCCGTAGCCGCGCTCCTGATCGCCAAGACCTCGCTGGCGGCCGAGAGCGGTGTCGCGCTGACCATCGACCACGACTCGCACCTGTCGGCCCTTGATCCCACGCTCGCGACCGACGTGATCACGCTGCTCGGCAACCTCATCGACAACGCGGTCGACGTGTCCGAGGGGTCGCGCGAGGCGTTGGTCAGAGTCCACCTCGACGATGAGGAGACGATGACACTTGCGGTCACCGACTCGGGACCCGGTGTGCCCGAACACCTTCGGGAGAAGATCTTCGCCCGCGGGGTCACGTCGAAGTCCGACGAGCCCGGCGGGCGTGGCATCGGCCTGGCGCTGGTCCGGCTGGTCAGCGCACAGCACGGGGGCTCGGTCCAGGTCACCGATGCGCCCTCGGGCGGCGCGTGCTTCACGGTGACGCTGCCGCCCGCGCGGTCCGACCATGCGTGAGGTGCTCGTCGTCGACGACGACTTCATGGTGGCGGAGATCCATCGAAGATTCGTCGACAGGGTCGACGGGTTCACCACCGTCGGGGCGGCGCGCAGCGGCTCGGAGGCCCTCGAGATGGCCGCCGCACTGCAACCGGACCTCATCCTGCTCGACGTGTACCTGCCCGACATGACGGGTTTGGAAGTGCTACAACAGCTTCGCACCACGGGCAATCCCGTTGGCGTCATCATGATCACCGCCGCACGGGAACTCGATACCGTCAGCGGCGCCTTGGATGGCGGCGCAGCCGACTATCTGATCAAGCCGTTCGAGTTCCCCCAGCTACGAGCGAAGCTCGAGGCCTTCGCCGCCAGGGCCGAGGCGCTGACGTCCGCGACCGGGGTTGATCAGTCCCTGATCGACTCGCTCTTCGGCGGGCCGGGCGCTACCCCTCCCGACGATGCACTGCCGAAGGGGCTCGGCGCGGTCACGGGACAGCTGGTCCTAGACGCCGTGCGCACCGCAACCGAGGTCTCCGCAGCGGAATGCGCGGAGCTGGTGGGCATTTCGCGCGTAAGCGCACGGCGCTACCTGGAGTATTACCTCAGCACGGGCGCCCTGGAGCTCCGATTGCAGTACGGCGCGGGCCGGCCCGAGCGGCGCTACTACCTTCGTCGCTAGAAGGGTGGTGGTTCAGGTTCTTTGGTGAAGGTGTCGTCGTAGGGGAGGTAACCCCGCCGCGCCTTGGCTTGGCTCTCACCCGCGGCCGCCAGTATCGCCCCGGCGACCGCCAGATCCGAGGTCCGTCACCGGCGAGCAAAACGCGCTAGTACCGCTAGCGCGATACGCTCATTTGCGGGTAGCCTGGCGGCATGGCCGTCGAGAAGGTATCCAGCACTGACGCCAAGAACCGCCTGAACGCGCTCCTGGCCGACGTCGAGCGCACCGGGAAGACCGTAATAATCACCAACCACGGCCGCGATGTCGCACGCCTGGTGCCCGCGACCCCGACACCTCGGCAGTTCGGGCAACTGCCGAACATGTCCGTGCCCAAGGACTTCGACGACCCACTGCCGGATGCCGAGCTTGCACGGTGGGAGGGCGGCGAGCCGTCGTGAACATCCTCGTGGACACCCACACCTTGCTGTGGCTCCTCAGTGAGCCGACCGCACTGGACCCCGAAGTGCTGGGCCAGCTTGCCGATCC
The DNA here is from genome assembly GCF_030295745.1 of Mycolicibacterium sp. TUM20985. Lineage (NCBI taxonomy): Bacteria > Bacillati > Actinomycetota > Actinomycetes > Mycobacteriales > Mycobacteriaceae > Mycobacterium > Mycobacterium antarcticum. Next base: position 2,326,655 of record NZ_AP027291.1, on the reverse strand, counting down.
CGCATCATCGGTGTGGGTCAGTGCAGCGTCGGCGTGGGAGATCGCCATCAAGACTCGCCTTGGCCGGCTGGACGGCGCCACGCTGTTGGGGACCTGGGCCAGTCAGCTGGAAGCGATGCGCGTCGAGGACTTGCCCATCGATTCCGACGACGCGATCCTCGCTGGGCGGCTCCCCTGGGATCACCGCGACCCATTCGACCGAGTGATCGTCGCTCAAGCGCTTCGTCGCAACCTCACCGTCGCTACCCGCGACGCGAAGATCCTCGCCGCGGCGCTGACCCCGACCTTGAAGTCCTGAATTGGATCGTGCGCAGCGAAAGCGATGGTGACCAACATGGGTGCGGCGAGTTCAGCAGCGGGGCAACGCGTTCGCGCGTTCACCATCATCCTTTGCGTCGCATGTACGCTCATCACCGTCGTGGGGACCTACTCGCTGATCAATCCGACCACCACCCAACGCCAGATTCGACCTTGACCGCCCAGCTCTTCACTCTTGCCAACAGAACTGCCGCCGACGGCACCCCCGCGCACCAAGCGCGCATCTCGACGTCGGGCAACTTGCCGACCTCGAGGTCCACTTCATCGATCAGCAGCGTGGCTTCGAAGGATTCTTCGAACAGCTGTTGGACGTCCGACCATGAGCCATGACGTCACCAAGACCAGCAGCACCAACCCCAGCACGACGTTCTCGTAGGCGGCCGGATAAAGCACGCCGGTGAGGTAGTGGTCGATGAATCCGCTCGGCGGCAACGGCGCCATACCGGCCTCCGCCCTGGCCCAGCGCTCCAATGCCGTGAGCGGACAGCTGAAGTCGACGATCTCGATCGCCACGCACCAGAGCACCACGGGCAGGTGTGACCAGATGGTCCTCGGCCACCGCAGCGCCAGGAATCCGCCGAGCACGCCGTATCCGACGAAGGCGAGATGGACGGCGGCAGTGATCGCGACGACCGTCCCGTAGAAGTGGTTCATTGCCCATCACCCGCACCTCGTGAACAAACCTACCCAAAACACGATAGCGCTCCGCACCGTAGACACCGGCTGGGAAGCTTCGCGTATGTCCCGTCGTCAGTTGGTCTGCGCCCTCGCGTGTTCGGCTCTGCTGCTCACGAGCTGTGCGCCGGTGCCGCCCGCACCCTCGGACACCACCACCACCAGCGACCGGTCGGACGCGGTAATGCGCATCGTCGACGACGTGATGAAGCAGTCGCACCTGAAGGCCGTCATCGTGCGGGTGACCCAGGACGGCAAGGAGGTCGTCACCCGCGCCTTCGGTGAATCGATGACGGGCGTACCCGCCCGCACCGACATGCACTTCCGCAATGGCGCCGTGGCGATCTCCTACGTATCGACCCTGCTGCTGCGCCTCGTCGACGACGGCAAGCTGCGCCTCGACGACAAGCTCTCGACGTGGCTGCCCGACGTGCCGCACTCCGACCGGGTCACTCTGGGCCAGCTCGCCCAGATGACATCGGGTTACGTCGACTACGTCATCGGCAACACGGCCATGAACGATGCCCTGTACGCCGACCCGTTCCGCCAGTGGAGCACCGACGAACTGCTCGACTTCGCCGTCAATCAGCCGCTGCTCTACGAACCCGGAACCAACTGGAACTATGCCCACACCAACTACGTGCTGCTCGGTTTGGCCCTGGAGAAGGCTACTGGCAAGGCGATGCCGAAGCTGTTGATGGAGAAGGTCTTACGGCCCCTGGGCTTGACCAACACGGCCAACGCCGACACCGCCGACATTCCGTCCCCCGCACTGCACGCCTTCACCTCGGAGCGCCGGGCGGCACTGCGGGTTCCCAACGGCACCCCCTTCTACGAGGAGAGCACCTACTGGAACCCGTCGTGGACGATCACCCGCGGCGCGATCCAGACGTCGAACATCTACGACCTCGAGGCCACCGCTGTGGGCATCGGCTCGGGCAAGCTGCTCAGCCGCGACTCGTACCAGAAGATGGTGTCGACGGACCTGCGCGGTAGGACGAGGGCACAGCCGGGATGTGCCACCTGCGCCCCGATGACCGACGGCTACACCTACGGTCTCGGCATCGTCATCTCCGGTGGGTGGCTGCTGCAGAACCCGATGTTCGCCGGCTACTCCGCCGTCGAGGCCTACCTACCGGAGGAGAAGATCGCGATCGCCGTCGCCGCGACTTTCGCCCCCGAGGCCTTCGACGACGAGGGGAACTACTCGAACGCCGCGGAGGTGCTGTTTCGCCGGATCGGCGCCGAGCTCGCCCCGGATCGAGCCCCACCCGTCCCACCTGCGAAATGAGCGCCCATTCCCCGTAAGCTCGAGCAGTGGCGAAGACCGTACTGTTCCTCTACAACGACCCGAGCGCTCCCGAGGCGATGCTCGGTGATGCCTTTAGTGAATGCGGTTACGACGTCCGGACTTTCGAGGTCGTCGCCGCAGCACGCGAAGAGGACCCCGCCTTCGACGTCACGTTTCCCGACCCGCTGTCCTATGACGTCGTCGTCCCCCTGGGGTCCCGCTGGGGCGTGAACGACGAGTTGCCCTGGATGGCGTCGGAGGCGGCGATGGTGCGCGATGCCCAGGCAGCCGGGGTGCCGATGCTGGGCGTGTGCTTCGGCGGCCAACTCCTCGCCCACGCTCTCGGCGGCTCGGTCACCCGGTCCCCCGCACCCGAAATTGGTTGGTACGCAGTCGAATCAGATCGAAGCGACCTCGTCCCCGGTGGTCCTTGGTTCGAATGGCACTTCGACCGGTTCACCGTGCCTGCGGGGGCGGTGGAGATCGCCAGGAATGCCAGCGCCTCTCAGGCCTTCGTCATGGGCCGGACGATGGGCCTGCAGTTTCACCCCGAGGTCGACGAAGGACTCCTGGAGATGTGGCTGCAGGGCAGCGGCGGGCACGAGATCGCCGAGCACGGGCGGACCGCCGACGAGTTGCGCGCCGCGACGACCCAGGAGCTGGAGAGCGCCACCAAACGCGTGCACGCCCTGGTCAGGGCCTTCGTGGACACGGTGGCTCAGGCCTGAGTGTGCCCCAGCTGGTGGGCGAGCGCCTCGCCGATCTCGGGTTGCCGGAACCGGTGACCGAGCGCCAGCAGCTTGGCCGGTGTGACGCGCTGGTCGGCCTCGGCGAGCTCACGCGCGCCCTGGCTGCCCAGCAGTAGTCGAGGACCGAACGACGGCACCGGTACCACCGCCGGACGGTGCACGGTGCGCGCCAGTGCCTTGGTGTAGTCGACGTTGCGCACCGGGTTCGGGGCCACCGCGTTGACGGGGCCGGTGAGTCGCGAGTCGAAGAGCGCACGGTAGTACGTGTCGATCAGGTCGTCGATGCCGATCCAGGACAGCCACTGCCTGCCACTGCCCAGCCGCCCACCCAGCCCGGCGGCGAACAGCGGTCGCATCAACTTGAGGGTGCCGCCGCGGGCCGCCTGGACGATTCCGGTGCGCATGGCGACGACGCGCAGCCCGGCGTCGGCCGCAGGTGTGGCCGCGGCCTCCCAGTCGGCGACCGCGTCGGCCAGGAAACCGTCGCCACGGGAACCATTCTCGTCGAGGAGCTCGTCACCACGGTCATACCCGTAGTAGCCGATCGCCGACGCGGTCACGAATGTCCGGGGACCGCCGGTGCCGCGTGCGGCGACCTCCGCCAGCCTGCGGGTGGGCTCGATGCGGCTATCCCGAATCGCCGCACGATGCGCGTCGGTGAAGCGCCCCGCAATCGACGCGCCGGCCAGATGGACGACGGCGTCCACCCCGTCGAGCAGGTCGCCGGCGGGGGCGTCGGGCTGCCACTGCCGCTCGTCGGGGCCATGCGCATCGTGGCGGGCTAGCCGGATGACCCGGTGACCGCCGGAGGTCAGCAGAGCCGTCAACGCCGAGCCGACCAGGCCGGACGCCCCAGTGACCGCGACGGTCAGCGGCTGGGTTCCCGCCTCGGCGGCCTCGCGGTGCACGGCGAGATCGTCGCGCAGCTGGCGGTGCCGATAGATGAACGTCGATCGCAGTGCCGCGGCGGGGACGGGGGCCTCGACACGGTCGTGCACGCGGGTGGCCTCGGGCCCTTCCGCACTGAACGAATGGGTGTGGCGCCACTTGCCGATGATCCGCGGTGGCCACGACCTCAGCCCGTCCGAGGAGAGCTCGTCGACGAATCGGTACGGCGGATCGAAGGCGTCGGCCTCGTGCTGGGCGACCCACCGCAGTCCCCCGGGTAGCCCGAGCACCGCGCGCCCGTTGGCCACCGACGTCGTCTCGGCCACGACCGTCATGGGCTGCCACGGCGGAACCAGCCGCGGCATGGCGCCGGGACGGGTGTGCCAGGCGAACACGTCGTCCAGGGGATGGTCGACGACGCTTTCGAATTCGATGCCCACGAGCTCCATTCGTACTCGCTGGCCCGTCGGATGGCGAACTAGGCTCGTCTCATCGAGGGATTCGTCAACCGCACGTTCAGGGACCGCCGCGAAGCGGGCCGGGTACTCGCCGCGCGACTGGTCGACTCCTGCGCCGGCGGCGACGTCGTGGTGCTGGGCCTCGCGAGAGGGGGCGTCCCGGTGGCCGCCGAGATCGCCAGCGCACTGGACGCCGCGTTGGACGTCTTCGTCGTACGCAAGCTCGGCGTCCCGCAGTGGCCGGAGCTGGCGATGGGCGCGATCGCCAGCGGTGGCGGGGTCGTCGTCAACGATCGGGTGATCGCGAGTCTAGGGATCGACGACGCGCAGCTGCAGGGGGTCATCGCCACCGAGACAGCGGAACTCGCGCGTCGGGAGAGCAGATATCGAGGGACCGCACCGCCGCCCCTACTTACCGGCCGGACGGTGGTGCTCGCCGACGACGGGATCGCCACGGGTGCGACGATGCTCGCCGCGGTGCGGGCGGTGCGCGCAGCGGGCCCGGCGCGAGTGATCGTGGCGGTACCGGTCGGACCGTGCTCGGTCGACGAGCGGCTGCGCCAAGAGGCCGACGACGTCGTCATCGCGGTGACCCCCCGGGATTTCCACGCGGTGGGGCAGGTGTACGCCGACTTCGAACAGGTCGGCGACGACGAGGTACGGGCAGCGCTGCGACGCTAGTCGCGGGTGCCGCCGGGCGGCAGCTCGTCGTCGGCCGGGTCGACCGCCTGTTCGTGCGGAGCGACGTCCGGTGTCAGCACCTCGGCCTCGCCGGCGGAGTCGTCCGGGTAGTCCTCGGTGATCTCGGACTCCGGGACGGCCGGTATCACCGTGGTCTCGTCGTCGCGGGCTTCGGCGTCGGTGTCCTCGGTGTCGGTGCCCCGGGAGCGCTCCTGGAGGGCGTCGACGATCAGGAGCAGGACACCGATCACACTGGCGCCGATGCACACCCAGGCAATCAGCTCATTGCTGGTGACGACGGCGGTGACCAGGGCCGCAAGGCCGATGACGGCAAGGACTAGCGCAACGATCAGCATCAATCAGCCGATCAGTTGTTTCCCCGGTTGAACTGGTTGAATCCGCCGCCATCATTGTTGGCCGTGGAGTCAACCGGTGCCGCCGAGCCGCGTTGGCCGAGTTCTTCGAGCTGCGATTCCAGGTAGGTCTTGAGCCGGGTCCGGTACTCACGCTCGAAGGTCCGCAGCTGTTCGAGGCGACCCTCGAGGACGGTGCGCTGCTGGTTGATGGTGCCCATGATCTCGGAGTGCTTGCGCTCGGCGTCCGCCTGGAGGGCGTCGGCCTTCTCCTGCGCCTGCCGAAGCTGGGTCTCGGACCGGTTCTGGGCGTCGGACAGCATCGCATCGGCGCGCGCCTTGGCTTCGGAGACCGTGGTCTCGGCCGTCTGACGGGCCTCGCTGACCATGGCGTCGGCCTGTGCGCGGGCATCCGCGAGGAGCTTGTCGGACTCGGCCTTGGCAGTGTCCGTCAGTCGGTCCGCAGTGTCCTGGGCCAGGCCGAGGATCTTGGCCGCCCGGATGTGCGAATCCTCGCTGGCGGGGGCAGCGGCGGCCACGGGCTGCGGCGGCGCCTCGTAGACCGGCTGCGGCGGAGCGACGGGCTCGGGTTCCGGCTCGGGCTGCTGGTACTGCGGAATCGACTGCGTCGCTTGGACTTCGCTGCCGGACCGCGCGCCGGCGAGGTCCTGATCGAGCTCGGATACCCGCTGACGGAGGTCGGCGTTCTCCTCGATGAGGCGAGTCAGTTCGTTCTCAACCAGGTCGAGGAACGCATCGACTTCGTCCTCGTTGTAGCCCCGCTTGCCGATGGGCGGCTTGCTGAACGCGACGTTATGGACGTCGGCTGGTGTGAGCGGCATCGTCTGCCCCCTTGAGGTCTGGACCGTCAATCGGTGTCAAGTGTAAAGCCGTACTGGAGGTAACTGGCGTCCATCCTGTCACAGCAGACCCGGCGGTTGCGGGCGAGGTCCAGAAATAAGAGCGAAATTCAAAGTCGAGCGCGCTCGCGACCAGCCCCGGATCTACTGACTCCAGGCCAGCTCCATGCCGATGAAGGCGGCAAGCAGAAGCACCATGATCGACAGGTCGAAGCGCACCGCACCTATCGTGAGCTGGGGAATTATTCGCCGGAGCAGTTTCACCGGCGGATCTGTCAAGCTCATGATGACCTCGAGGACCACGACCATGAAGCCCCTCGGGCGCCACTCCCGGCTGAAGGACCGAACGAACTCGACGACCACCCGGGCGATCAGCAGCAGCCAAAAGGCGAACAGCACGAAGCCGAGGATCTCAAAGAACAGCGACAACTGCGCGACCTCACTCAGGGCGGTGGTGACGAACGAAGGCTTACCGCCAGCCTACCCGTGACGGACCTCGGCACCGGGGTGCCAACGGCTCGGTCACTGGTAGGCGTAGAAGCCCGCCTCGGCGATCCGGCGGCGCTCGTCGGCGGTGACGTCGACGTCGGCGGGCGAGAGCAGGAAGACCTTGGTCGCGACCTTGTCGAACGATCCGCGCAGGGCGAACGCCAACCCGGCGGCGAAGTCGACGAGGCGCTTGGCGTCGGCGTTGTCCATCGACACCAGATCCATGATCACCGGGGTGCCGTCGCGGAAGCGCTCACCGATCGTGCGCGCCTCGCTGTAATCCTTGGGACGCAAGGTGGTGATCTTGGCCAGCGGGCTGCCCGCCTCGAACAGTTCCGCCATCCGGCGCGGCTCCATGGCCACGGCGCCATGGGTGGCCCCGCGCAAGGTGTTGAAGCGGGGGCGCTCGAAGTCGCGCCTGCCGCGGAAGGTGGGGTCGTCGAGATAGCCGCCGCGGTAACCCGAAGGGGCAGCAGCCATCTCGCGTTCGAACTCGCGTCCGCCGACGCGCTCCATGCGGTCGTCATAGCCGCGGCCCTCGGCGGCACGCGCGTAGCCCTCGTCCTCGAACCGCTCCTCGCGGGGCCGGCGTGGGTAGGCGCGCGACGAGCGATCGTCGTCGTCGTAGTACTCGTCGTCGTAATCGTCCATCGGCGCCATACCGAAGTAGGCCTTGACCTTATGCAGTGTGCTCATCGGAGACCCTTCTGATGACTGAGAGAACCGTGTTGTCTGTGATGAAGATGTGACTGGAGTGACTACTCAGGGTGACGTTAGAGGACGCTGCCCCATTAGCGCGGTACCGACACGCACACACGTAGAGCCGTGTTTCACCGCCGTCTCGAGGTCACCCGACATTCCCGCCGAGAGACCCAGTCGCTGCTGGTAGGACGTCTGTACCCGGGCCAGTTCACGCTCCAGGAACGCGAAGGAATCGTCGGCGTCGGCCTGCAACGGTGGGATGGCCATCAGGCCCACGAAGTCCAGGCCCTCGGCCCCGTCGGCCTGGGCACACAGTTCGTCCACGAGGTCCGGCCGGTTCACGTCGACGCCGCCACGGTCGGGATCGCCGTCGAGGCTCACCTGGAGATACACGCGCAGGGGTGCAGCTCGCCTGCCATCGGCCAGCGCCTCGGCGGACGCCCGGTCCAATGCGGTGAGCAGCGCGCTGCCGTCCACCGAGTGCGCCGCGTACGCCCACCCGGCGACCGCACGCGCCTTCTTGCGCTGAATGGTGCCGATCATGTGCCAACGGATCGTCGGCGTCGGGTCGCGACCCTCCAGATGCGCGGCCACCTCCGCGACCTTCCTCGACGCCTCCTGTTCGCGCGATTCACCGAACGCGGAGCAGCCGAGGTCCACCAGCTCGAGGATGTCGGAGACCGGAAAGAACTTCGTCACCGGGAGCAGTTCGACATCGGCGACATCGCGGCCCGCCGCCACGGCCGCGGCGGCGACTCGCGCTCGCAGCGCGGTCAGGGATTCGCCGAGTTCGGCAGCGCGGGTAGTGCTCATTCCATCCACACCAGGCAGGCCAGCCGTCCGGTGGGAGCGGCCCGACGATGACTGAACAGATCGGGATCCTCGACCGTGCAGCGTGGATCGACGTCGATCGCCGTGACGCCCAGCGCCGTCAGCTGCCGGGCGAGCCCCGATCGCAGATCCAGGCCGGCGGTCCCGCGCGCGGTCGTGGTCCGGCTGCCGGGTAGCGCCGCCTCGACGTCGTCGGCCATTGCGTCGGGCACCTCGTAGTTGCGGCCACTCACGGCGGGCCCGAGCAGCACGGAGACATCCTCGACGTGCGCGCCGCGCGCCACCATCGCCTCCACCGCGCGCACGACCACACCCTTGTGCGCGCCCACCCGGCCCGCGTGCACGGCGGCGACGACGCCCGCCCGAGCATCGGACAGCAGAACCGGGACGCAATCCGCGGTGACGACCGCGAGGGCCAAACCTGGTGTGGCCGTGACCAAACCGTCGGTGTCGTCGACTGCGCCAGCCACGGGGCCGTCGACGTCGACGATACGGTCACCGTGCACCTGGTTCATCCAGACGATGCGGTCCTCACCCAGGCCGACGGCGGTCGCGAGGCGTGCGCGGTTGGCGGCCACTGCGGCTGGATCGTCCCCGACGTGATCGCCGAGGTTGAACGTGTCGAAGGGTGGCGCCGAGGCCCCGCCCCTACGGGTTGTGGTCACACGCCGGATGCGAAACGTCACGGTGCCCAGTATTCCGCCCGCACCCGTGCGGATCAGTGACGCATGAAGGGTGGCACGTCGACGTCGTCGTCATCGTCACCGCCGCCACCGATGCTGACCGTCGCGCCGTTGGTGTGCAACGGCACGCTCGCCGGATCGGGATCGAAGGCCGACGGCGGCCGCAGCCGGCCCGAGGTACCCGACGCGACGGCCGGACCGACGCCGGCTCCCACGACGGGCTTGCGGCCGGGGCCGGCGGCGTCGAAGCCCGCGGCGATCACCGTCACGCGCACCTCGTCACCAAGCGAGTCGTCGATCACGGTGCCGAAGATGATATTGGCCTCAGGGTGCGCGGCGTCCTGCACCAGCGAAGCCGCCTCGTTGATCTCGAAGAGGCCGAGATCACTGCCACCGGCGACCGACAGCAGCACGCCGAGAGCACCTTCCATCGACGCCTCGAGCAGCGGAGAGTTGATCGCGGTCTCCGCCGCCTTGAGGGCGCGCCCGTCGCCGCGGGCCGAGCCGATGCCCATCAGCGCGGTGCCCGCTCCGGACATGACACCCTTGACGTCGGCGAAGTCGACGTTGATGAGGCCGGGCGTGGTGATCAGGTCGGTGATGCCCTGGACGCCGTTGAGCAGCACCTCGTCGGCGCTGCGGAAGGCGTCCATCAGCGAGACGGCGGCGTCGCCCATCTGGAGCAGCCGGTCGTTGGGGATCACGATGAGCGTGTCGCAACTCTCGCGCAGCGCGGCGATGCCAGCCTCGGCCTGGTTGGAACGGCGCTTGCCCTCGAACGAGAACGGACGCGTCACCACGCCAACGGTCAGGGCACCGAGCTTCCTGGCGATCGTCGCCACGACGGGCGCGCCGCCGGTACCGGTGCCGCCGCCCTCGCCAGCGGTGACGAAGACCATGTCGGCGCCGCGGAGGAGCTCCTCGATGTCGTCCTTGGCGTCGTCGGCGGCCTTGCGGCCGACTTCGGGGTCGGCGCCTGCACCGAGGCCGCGGGTCGAATCCCGTCCGACGTCGAGCTTGACGTCGGCATCACTCATCAACAGCGCCTGCGCGTCGGTGTTGATGGCGATGAACTCGACGCCCTTGAGGCCTTGCTCGATCATCCGGTTGACGGCGTTGACGCCGCCGCCACCGATGCCGACCACCTTTATTACTGCGAGATAGTTGTGCGGGGGTGTCATCGGTAGTCTTCCTCCTGGGCCAACCCTCAACCTCAACCGGAGGCTTAGAGTTATGTCAAGTAGTTTCGCGCAAACAGAACGGTAGGGCGAGCACGCGAGGTATCCGTGCAGGCGCGCCGAACGCGTCGCGGGATTTTCGCGAGTGGATACCGTGTGCCTACTTGACGGTCGGCAGATCCGGGCTGGAGACGTCGTAGGTGGTGCCGGGCTGAGTCAGCAACGCGCCCAGCTTCAGCGCCTTCTCGTCGGTGCGCTCGGTGGTCCCCCAGATCACCGTGCGACCGTCGAACAGTGTCAGCGTGATGGACGCGACGGACGGCGCGGCGATACGGCTCACCTGCCCCGCCACCTCCGGCCGCAAGGACGTGAGCACGTCGAGCGCCGCCTTCGTGGGCAGGTCGGTGGGCCCGGGCGTGTCGGCATCGAGGTACGGGAGGCCCGGCGGCGGAGGCGCGGTGGCGAAGTCCACGCCATCGCGGTCGAAGAGGTGCGAGCCGTCCGGATAGTCCTTGACCACCAACGGCACCCGTTCGACGACGCTGATCCTCAACGTCGACGGGTACTCCCGCTGCACCCGCACACTCGCCACCCGCCGGATGGTCGCCACCCGTTCGGCGACCGTGTCGGTGTCGATCTGCAGGAGCGGCGTGTCGGCGGGTACCGCGGCCGCCTCCTGGACCTCCTCCGGTGTGAGGGTGATCAAACCGGTGATCGCCGTGACGCGCGCCGACATGATCGGCGTGAAGTACAGGAGTAGTCCGACACCGACGGCGATCACGCTGACCAGCGCCGACCACATCAGCGCCTTGAGACCGCGAATCAATCCGCGTGCAGGGGGTTTCGGCTCATCGGCCGCCCGGCCAGTGACCCGTCGCTTGGCCTCGCGCCTGGCCTGCTCGATCGCCACCGCGCGGTCCTGCGCCGCGCGCCGTTCCTCGCGTTCCCGCCGGGCGCGCCGCCGGGGACCCTCGTACGAGGAGTCGGCGGCCTCGTCCTCGGCCGCCGGCTCCTCGGCGACCGGTTCCTCGGCGACCGGTTCCTCGGCGGTGTCGTTCGGACCGGTCACGACCGCACCGCCGCCAGGATCTCCCTGCCCAGCAACGTCACGTCGCCCGCACCCATCGTGACCACGACGTCCCCGGGGCGCGCGGAGCTCGCCACCAGACCGGCCACGGCCGAGAAGTCGGGGACGTACCGGACGGGAACGCCGACGTGCTCGGCCACGCTGGCTCCGCTGACCCCCGCGATCGGTTGTTCACGGGCCGCGTACACGTCGAGTACGAAGACCTCGTCGGCAAGGCTCAACGCCTGCCCGAACTCACGGGCGAAGGTCTGGGTCCTCGAGTACAGGTGCGGTTGGAAGACCGCGATGCAGCGACCATCCCCGGCGACCGCCTGCAGCGCCTCGAGATCGACGCGCACCTCGGTGGGATGGTGGGCGTAGACGTCGAACACCCGCACGCCCGCCGCCGTGCCGACGGACTCGAGCCGCCGTCGGACGCCCTCGAACGCGGCGAGACCGTCGAGCACCGTGTCGGCGTCGGCGCCCGCCTCGACCGCCGCCAGCAATGCACCCAGTGCATTCAGCGCCATGTGCCTGCCCGGCACCGCCAACCGCATACCCCTGGGGTGGGACTCCCCCGCCAGCTGCACGGTCGATACGCTGCCCGTCCCCTGCTGGTTCCAATCAATCAGGGCAGCAGCAAGATTCGTGGATCCATCGGCGCTACCGTAACGCAGCACGCGGACCCCGCCGGCCGTCGCCCGTTCGCCCAACGCCGCGGCGCCCGGGTCGTCGGCGCACACGATCAACGCACCACCCGGCCGAAGCCGAGCGACGAACTCGTCGAAGACCGCCACGTATGCCGCGACGGTGCCGAAGAAGTCGAGGTGATCGGCCTCGACGTTGGTCACCACCGCGACGTCGGGGCTGTATTCCAGCAGGGAACCGTCACTCTCGTCGGCCTCGGCGACGAAGCACTCGCCGCTGCCGTGGTGCGCGTTGGTCCCCGCCTCCCCCAGGTCGCCGCCCACCGCGAACGACGGATCGAAACCGCCACCCTGCAACGCCACGATGATCATCGACGTCGTCGTGGTCTTGCCGTGCGTGCCGGACACCATCACCCTGGTGTAGCCGTCCATCAGGCTGGCAAGGACCGCCGGCCGGAGGATAACCGGGATGCCGCGCCGCCGGGCCTCGACGAGTTCCGGGTTGTCCTTCGGAATCGCGGCGTGGGTGTTCACGACGACACTGGGCCCGCCGGGCAGCATGTCGAGCGCTGACGCGTCGTGCCCGATGCGGACCTGGGCGCCGCGGGCCCGCAGCGCCGCAACGCCGCGGGACTCCTTGGCGTCCGATCCCGAAACCTGACCGCCGCGGTCGAGCAGGATGCGGGCTATGCCCGACATGCCGGCTCCCCCGATGCCCACCATGTGCACGCGCCGCAACTCGGGGGGCAGCTCACGCGTGTTCATCGGGTCCGCTTCCGGTCGTCGTGCGCGACTTGCAGGGCTATCTCGGCCACCCGCCGCGCGGCATCCGGGTGCCCGGCGAGAGCGGCCGCGGTGGTCATCGCCGCCAGCCGGTGCGGATCCCCAAGCAGGTCGCGGACCGTCTCCGCGACGAAACGAGGTGTCAGGTCCGCATCGGACACCAACAGTCCGCCACCCGCACCGACGACGGGTAACGCGTTGAGCCGCTGCTCGCCGTTGCCGATCGGCAGCGGGACGTACACGGCAGGCAGGCCCACCGCCGTCACCTCGGCGACGGTCATCGCGCCGGACCGGCAGATCGTCAGGTCGGCCGCGGCATAGGCAAGATCCATCCGGCTGAGGTAGGGCACCGCGACGTAGGGTCGGTCACCGGGGGCAGGCTCTCGAAGGTCGAGGACGTTCTTGGGGCCGTGCGCGTGCAAGACCGAAATGCCAGCAGCAGCAAGGTCTTTCGCGGCTCCCGCGACGGCGCGGTTGAGGGACTGTGCACCCTGGGAGCCGCCGAACACCAGCAGCACCCGGTCGTCGTCGGCGAAGCCGAAGTGGGCGCGGGCCTCAGCCCGCAGCGCCGTCCGGTCCAGTGAGGTGATGGACTCCCGGACCGGCACACCGACGACCTCGACGTCGCGCAGACCGGGAGCGGGGACCGCGGACAGCACCCGACGCGCGGTGCGGGCCCCGACTCGGTTGGCCCAGCCCGCGCTGGCGTTGGCCTCGTGGACGACGACGGGCACCCGGCGCCGACGCACCGCGCTGCCGCGGGCCGCCAGGTAGGCGGGCAGCGCGACGTACCCCCCGAACCCGATCACCACGTCGGCTGCGACGTCGTCGAGGATGGCCCGCGTCTCGCGGACGGCCGTGCGGACCCGCAGCGGTAGCCGCGCCAGGTCACCGGACGGTTTGCGCGGGAACGGCACCGGCGTGATGAGCCGCAGGGGATACCCGCGTTCGGGCACCAGCCGCGTCTCCAAACCGCGATGGGTGCCCAGCGCAGTGATGCGGACCCCGGGATCGAGCGCGACGAGTGCGTCGGCGACGGCCATCGCGGGCTCGATGTGGCCCGCGGTGCCACCGCCGGCGAGGACCACGGAGATCCCGGAGGACGGCTTGCTCACCCGTAACGCTGACCTTCCAGAGAGCGAGCCCGTCGGCTCGGTTGACGCTGACGGTCTCCATGATGCCCTGCGGCCTTCGGCGTCCGATCGGCCGCATCCGCCGTTCTGCGCCGGCGGTCGTCCGCGGGCTGGCGCCTCGGCTTCGGCTTGGCCTTCACCTTGGGCTTTGCCTTAGAGGCTGCCTTCGCCTTGGGCTTGGACTTCGGCTTGGCGGGTGCCGCCTTGTCCGGCCGGGTCCGCAACCGGTCGCGCGCCGCCTCCAGACGAGTCGGCACGTACGGCTCGGGCAGCGGCAACCGCAGCAAGCGATTGAACCGGTCTTCCCGGCCCGCCCGCAGCGCGGCGACGGCCTCGGGTTCGTGGCGCGCCGCATTGGTGATCAACCCCAACATGAACATCGTCGTGGCCGTCGACGTTCCGCCTGCGGAGATCAGGGGCAACTGCAGACCCGTGACGGGCAGCAGGCCTACGACGTAGCCGACGTTGATGAACACCTGGCCCAGCACCCACAGCGTCGTCGTGGCGGTGAGCAGTCGCAGGAACGGGTCCGCGGAGCGGCGCGCGATCCGCATCCCCGTGAAGGCGAACAGACCGAACAGGCACAGCAGGCCGACCGCGCCGACGAAGCCCAATTCCTCCCCGATGATCGCGAAGATGAAGTCGTTGTGTGCGTTGGGCAGATAGTTCCACTTCGCCGTGCCCTGCCCCAGCCCGTCACCGAAGATGCCGCCGTTGGCCAACGCGTACCGGGCCTGCCGAGCCTGGTAGCCCGACCCCTGCGTGTCGGCCCCGGGGTTCAGCCACGACTGCACGCGGTCGGAGCGGTATCCCTCCGACATCGCCAGGATGCCCGCGGCGACCACCACGGCGACCAACGAGCTGAGGAACACCCGCAGAGGAAGTCCGGCGTACCAGAGCAGACCCAGCAGGATGATGCCGAGCGACACGGTCTGGCCGAGGTCGGGCTGCAGCACGATGAGCAGCAGCGCCAGCACGGCGCCGGGCACCAGCGGGAGAAGCATCTCGCGTACCGACGCGCGCTCCATCCGCCTGGCGGCCAGCAGATGCGCACCCCAGATCGCGAAGGCGATCTTGGCCAGTTCCGAGGGCTGCATGGAGAAGCCGGCGACCACGAACCAGCCGCGGGAACCGTTGGCCTCCTTGCCGATTCCGGGAACCAGCACCAGGATCAGCATGACGATGGTGAGGGCGAACCCGGGGAAGGCCAGCTTGCGCAAGAGGCCCACCGGCGTGCGCAGCGCCACGTAGAACGCGACCAGCCCGACGACCGTCCAGAGCAACTGCTTGGCGAAGATCGCCCAGGGCGAGCCATCCTCGTCGTACGAGTGCACACCCGAAGCCGACAAGACCATGATCAAGCCGAGGGTGACCAGGAGCGCGGCGACGGCGATCACCAGATGGAACGAGGTCATCGGGCGTCCCAGCCACGCTCCGACGCGCGTCCGGGGGGCCGTCTCGACCGCGACGGCGCCGGTGGGACTGGCGGCGTCGTCGGCGGGAGGTGTGCTGCGCCGCAATCGGGCAAAGATCTGGCTCACCGTGACTACCGACCCGCTTCGATCACATAGGTCACAGGAGTAACAGCAGACTCGTTTGTCCCTTGCACCCCAGAATCCTCCCCCGTCACCCGCCACGGCGAGCGGACATCCGCCGCGTGTCGCGGAATGGGCGGAGGGTCACGGTCGGCCGGGCGGCGATCAGGCGCCGACGGACGCCAGCCACTCGCCGTAGAAGAGCGCCACGCCGAGACCGCAGGCGATGGCCGTGAGCAGCCAGAAACGGATGATCACCGTCGTCTCGGCCCAGCCCACCAACTCGAAGTGGTGGTGGAACGGCGCCATCCGGAACACCCGGCGGCCGGTGGTGCGGAACGCCAGGATCTGGACGACCACCGACGTGACCTCGGCGACGAACAGCGCACCGAGCACCACGGCCAGCATCTCGGTGCGGCTGGTGACGGACAACCCGGCGATGATGCCACCGAGTGCGAGGGAGCCGGTGTCACCCATGAAGATCTTGGCCGGAGCGGCATTCCACCACAGGAACCCGATGCAGGCACCCGCCGTGGCCGCCGCGACCAGCGCCAGATCGAGCGGGTCCCGAACGTTGTAGCAACCCAGGCCCGGGCTGAACGCGCACGCATTGCGGAATTGCCAGAACGTGATGATCACGTAGGCCGCCGTGACCATCGCCATCGCACCTGCGGCGAGGCCGTCGAGTCCATCGGTGAAGTTCACCGCGTTCGACCAGGCGCTGACGATGACGACGCAGAACAACACGAACACCGCGGGCGCCAGGGTGACCGTCGCGATCTCGCGGACGTACGACAGCTCCGCGCTGCCCGGCGTCAGCCCGTCGGCGTTGCGGAACTGCAGGGCCAGCACGCCGAAGAGCACGGCGGCGAACAGCTGGCCGACGGTCTTGGCGGTCTTGTTCAGCCCGAGGTTGCGGGAGCGCCGGATCTTGATGAGGTCGTCGATGAACCCGACGCCGCCCAGTGCCGTGGCGAGCCCGAGTACCAGCAGACCCGAGGCGGACGGCCCCTCACCGTCCAGCGCGAGCCCGACCAGGTGCGTGCCGAGGTAACCGGCCCAGATACCGGCGAGAATGGCCACGCCGCCCATCGATGGCGTGCCGCGCTTCTTGCGATGGCTGGGCGGACCGTCCTCGCGGATCTCGTGGCCGAACCCCTGCCGGGTGAACAACCGGATCAACACCGGCGTCAGGAGGATCGACACGGCCAGGGCGATGCCGACCGCGATGAGTATCTGTCTCATCCGGTCGTGTTCCCCTGGCTGGCCAGCGCTTCCGCGAGCGCGGCCAGCCCCGCCGACTTCGAGGCCTTCACCAGGACCACGTCACCTCCGCGCAGTTCGGATCGCAGGAGTTCGAGCGCCTCGTCCACGTCGGCGACCATGATGGCTTCGCTCCCCCATGACCCCTCCATCACCGCCCCGTGGTGCATGGCGCTCATTGACCTCCCGGTTCCGACGACGACGAGTCGTGACACATCTAAGCGCACGGCGAGTCGACCGATGCTGTCATGTTCGGTGATCGCGTCATCACCGAGTTCACCCATCTCGCCGAGGACCGCCCAACTCCTCCGCCGCTCGGCGGCCCTCTCCCGGCCGCCCTGCGCCATCCAGGCCAGCGCTTTCAAACCCGCCCGCATCGAGTCGGGATTGGCGTTGTAGGCGTCGTTGACGATGGTGACGCCGTCCGCCCGCGTGCTCACCTGCATGCGGTGGCGCGACACCGGCCCGGCTCCCGCCAGCGCGCGCGCCACGGTGTCGAGGTCGGCGCCACACTCCAGCGCGACGGCCGCCGCGGACAGCGCATTGGACACCTGGTGGTCTCCGTGCACGGCGAGCGCCACGTCGATCTCCGAGCCGCCGGCGTGCAGGGTGAAGCGGGCCCTGGCCAGTTCGTCGAGGACGACGCCGTCGGCCCAGATGTCGGCGGCGGAGGTACGTCCGACGCGCACCACCCGTGCCACCGTCTTGTCCGCCATCGCGGCCACGTTCGCATCGTCGGCGTTGAGGATCGCCACCCCGGAGGCCGGAACCGATTGTGGGAGTTCGGACTTGGTAGCCGCGATGGCCTCGCGTGAGCCGAACTCGCCGAGGTGAGCGGTCCCGACGTTGAGCACGACGGCGATCGACGGCGTCGCGATCCGCGCCAGCGCGGCGATGTTGCCCGGATGGCGAGCCGCCATCTCCAGCACTAGGTAGTCCGTGTCGGCGGTGGCCCGCAACACGGTCCACGGATGCCCGAGCTCGTTGTTGAAGGAACCGGGCGGGGCGACGACCTCGCCGAGGGGAGCGAGCACGGCGGCCAACAAATCCTTGGTCGACGTCTTGCCCGAAGACCCGGTGACACCGACGATCACCAGTCCGCCCGCGACCAGTTCGGCGGCGACGGCGGCGGCCAACTTGCCCAGCGCGGCCAGCACCGCAGCACCCGACCCGTCGCGGTCGTGCTCCAGCACGCTGGCTCCGGCGTCGACGAGGGCCGCGTCGGGCCGCACCACGATGGCGGGCACTCCGACCGGGCGGGCCGCCAGCACCGCCACCGCGCCTGCGGCCACGGCGCCGGCCGCGAAGTCGTGGCCGTCGGAACGCTCGCCGGGCAGCGCCAGGAAGAGCCCGCCTGGCGTGACGGCGCGCGAATCGAACTCGACGGTCCCGGTGACGTGCGTCGTCTCGGCGTCCTCGGCGGTGACGTCGGCCAGTTCCCCACCGACGATGCGGGCGATCTGCGCCAGGGTCAGGTCGATCATGGCAGCGACCCCAGGGCCTGGAGGGCGTGCGCCAGCTCCTCGCGGTCGTCGAACGGCCGGGTGCGGCCACCACTGGTCTGGCCGGCCTCGTGCCCCTTGCCCGCGACCAGCACGACGTCTCCCCTCCTCGCCCAACCGACGGCGAAGTCGATCGCCGCGCGGCGATCACCGATCTCGGCGACCTGCGCGGCGCCGCCCGCTGCCCCGGCGACGATGGTCTCGCGGATGGTGGCTGGGTCCTCGTCCCGCGGGTTGTCATCGGTGACGACCACCAGATCGGCGAGTTCGGCGGCCGTCTGTCCCATCGGCGCCCGCTTGCCATGGTCACGGTTGCCGCCGGCGCCGAACACGACCGCGATGCGACCCTGGGTCTGAGCCCGGAGCGTCTCCAGCACCGCGCGCAGGGCGCCGGGCTTGTGTGCGTAGTCGACGAGCGCGAGGAAGCCCTGGCCGCAATCGATCGGTTCGAGCCGGCCGGGAACGGTCGCCGTCCGCAGCCCCGGCGCCGCCTGCTCCGGTGACACGCCGACCGCGTCGAGCAGGGCGGTCGCCAGCAGGCAATTCGCCACGTTGTAGTGCCCCGGCAGTCCGATGCCCACCGCATGGTGGACACCCGCCGGATCGACGGCCGTGAACTCCTGGCCACCTCCCTCGACGGTGCCGACACCCTCGACCCGCCAGTCCGCATCGTCGCCGGACGCGCTCACCGTGACGGGCCGACTGGCGCGTGCGGCGATGGTGCGTCCCGCTTCGTCATCTACGCACACCACGGAAAGGGCTGCGTGCGTTGAGGATTCGGGATCGAACAGCCGGGCCTTGGCCTCTAGGTAGTCCTCCATCGTCGGATGGAAGTCCAGGTGATCGCGCGACAGGTTGGTGAAACCGCCGACGGCGAACCGGACGGCGTCCACCCGGCCGAGGGTCAACGCGTGGCTGGACACCTCCATCACCACGGTGTCGACGCCACGCTCGACCATCACCGCGAGCAGGGCCTGCAGGTCGGGAGCCTCGGGCGTGGTCAGCACGCTCGGTTCCTCGCGGCCGTCGATCCGGATGCCGACGGTGCCGACGAGGCCGGCCACCCGTCCGGCGGCCCGCAGCCCGGCCTCGACCAGATACGTGGTGGTGGTCTTGCCCGAGGTGCCCGTCACGCCGATGACGCGCACGTGTTCCGATGGTCTGCCGTACACCTCCGCCGCCAGCTCGCCGAGCACTCTTCGCGGCGTGGGATGGACCAGCACGGGCGCAGCGACACCGCTGCCCATGACCTCGACTCCCGCCTCGTCGGTGAGCACCGCGACGGCACCCTGCCGGACGGCATCCGCGGCGTAGCGCGCCCCGTGCGACGACGCCCCGGGAAGTGCGGCGAACAGGTCCCCGGGCCGGACGTCCTGGCTGCGCAACGTCACGCCGGTGACCCGCACGTGCGCGGCGGCCGCCTCCGCCAGCGGGTGCGCGTGGATACGTTCGGCCAACGCGACGAGGCCTTCACCGGCAGGACTCGAGGGACGCAAGTTCATGGCCATGACACCCTACCGGCCGAGCATCGGACGACGGCAGGGATGAACCCGGGCTCATCCCTGCAGGACGAGCGGCGGACCGGGATCGGGAGACAGCGGCACGTTCTCGCGCTGCAGAAGCCACGCCGAGAGATTGTGGATCAGCGGCGCGGCGGTCGTGCCCGCGGATCCGTCGGCGGTGCGGTGCGGGTTGTCCATCATCACTCCGACGACGTAGCGCGGATCGTTCGCGGGCACCATCGCGGCGAAGGTGATCCAGTAGACGTCGTCGTAGTAGCAGCCACAGCCGGGGTTGATCTGCTGTGCGGTACCCGTCTTGCCGGCCAGCTGGTAGCCCTCCACCGCGGCGCCGGAACCCGTCCCCTGCTGGATCCCCATGGGGTCCTTCTGGATGGTGGCGCGCAACATGTTCCGCACGGTCTGCGCAGTCTGTGGCGAGACCACGCGGACGCCCTCGGGCCGCGGCTCGTCGACTCGGGTGCCGTCGGCGGCGATGGTGGACTTGATGATCCGCGGCGGGATGCGGACACCGTCGTTGGCGACGGTCTGGTACATGCCCGTCATCTGCAGCAGCGTCATCGAAAGACCCTGTCCGATCGGCAGGTTGGCGAACGTGCTGCCCGACCACTGGTCGATCGGCGGAACCAGGCCGTCGCTCTCGCCGGGCAGTCCGACGCCGGTGCGCTGCCCGAGACCGAACCTGTCGAGCATCTCGGCGTAGCGCTCCGGCCCGATGCGCTGGGCCAGCATCAGTGTTCCGACGTTCGAGGACTTACCGAATACTCCCGTGGTGGTGTACGGCATCGTGCCGTGATCCCACGCGTCCTTGACGGTGACGCCACCCATGTTGATCGAACCCGGCACCGACAACACCTCGTCGGGGTTGGTCAGACCGTTCTCGATGGCGGTCGACGCCGCGACGATCTTGTTGACCGAGCCGGGCTCGAACGGTGAGGACACGGACAGGTTGCCCAGTTGCCGGTCTTCCTGCCGACCGATGTCCTGGCTCGGGTCGAAGGTGTCGTTGTTCGACATCGCGAGGACCTCACCGGTCTTCGCGTCGAGCACGACGGCGGAGACCGTCTTGGCGCCGGAGAGGTTCTTGGCCTCCTGCACCTGCTGCTGCACGAAGAATTGGATGTCGTCGTCGATGGTCAGCTGCACGGTGGAGCCGTCGACCGCGTCGTGCCGGTTGCGGTAGCTGCCGGGGATCACGACGCCGTCGGACCCGCGGTCGTAGGTGACCGAGCCGTCGGTCCCCGCAAGCTTGGCGTCCAGCGAGTCTTCGAGGCCCAGCAGGCCGTGCCCGTCCCAGTCGATGCCGCCGACGATGTTCGCCGCCAGCGACCCGCCGGGGTACTGGCGAATGTCCTGGCGCTCCGCCCCGACCTCCGGGTACTTCGTGGTGATGGCGTCGGAGATGGCCGGGTCGACCGCGCGGGCGAGGTAGACGAAGGAGTCCTTGCCGGTGAGCTTCTTGTAGAGGGTGTTCGCGTCGGGCTTGTTGTTCAGCAGTCCGGCCACCCCCTTGGCGATCTCGCGGAGCCTCTTGATGGGCTCCGGCGCATCAGGCACCTTCGCCTGGGCTTCCACCAGCGCCTTCTGCACCTTGACGGGCTGAAACGTGAGCGCACGCGCCTCGGTCGTGAACGCCAGCTTGTCGTCGTTGCGGTCGACGATGCTCCCCCGGACCGCCTCCTCGACGTCGGTGACCTTCAGCTGGCTGGCGGCCTCGGCGCGCAGACCCTGGGCGCGCGGCACTTGCAGCATGAAGAGCTGGCCCGCAGCGATGACGAGGACGAGGACGATCACGACGTTGCCGACCCGGTGGCGGAACCCGAACGACGCACTGCGGAGTCCGTCGTCGGCCATGGGTTTGCGGGTGCGGCGCTCGTTCGCCGGGTGTGGAGTGCCCGATCGGCTCATGCGGGGGCGCCTGGCACGGGGGCCGGGACTGGCTCGAGGACGGGCTCGGCGCCGGGCGGCGGACCCGGCAGCGGAGGCGTCTGCGGCGACTCGAGGTGTGGTCCCGCGGCATCCAGTGGGGCCGCCGGCGCCGGGACCGGCACCCCGGCAGGCGCCGGCACGGCGACCTCGGGATTGGGCAGGATCTCGGGATTGGGCACGGCCGCGGGGTTGGGCAGGACCGCCGGATTGGGAAGCGCCGCTGCGGGATTCGGCAGGGTCGCTGGCCTCGGCGGCAGGTGGACTGCCACCTCGCGCGGTTCGACGACCCGCGGGGCGGGCGGTGCGGGCGGAGCGGGGGGCCCGGGTTCGGGCAGCGGGCTGTTCAACGGCGGCGGTTGCACGCCCTGGGCGGGTTTCGGCGTGCCGACCACCAGCCAGTTGCCCGTGGGGTCCTGCACCAGATGCGCGGTGTCCCGCGAGGGAATCATCCCGAGGTTGCGGGCCGCCTCGGCCAGAGCGGGCGCGGCCTGAGCCTCGAGCACGTCGCGCTCGAGGCCCTCCTTCTGCTGGAGCAGTGCCTGATTGACCTGGCGCGCGCGGCCCAGCTCATAGGACCGTTCGGCGGCATCGGTCGACAACCAGAGCGTGACGCCAAGGCCGACCCCGAGCGCACCGATCACCAGCACCACGAAGGGCACCCTGGTGACGAACCGGCGAGGGTCGAAGTCGACGGCCGCCAGCCGGACCAAGAGCCGCTCCCGCAGCGGCGCGCGAACGACTTTCGGGGCCTTGGCCTTACGCGCCTTTGCCCGCGCCTTGGCCTGGGCGGCGTTCTTCGGCCGGACCGGTCCGTCGACGGGACGGGGTGTCGGACTGTTGTGCGGCCGGGGGTGATCGGGGCGCGGTGGGCGCTGCTCCCGAGTCGATCGGCGGCCGCGAGGCGGTGCCTCGGTGCCGCGGCGCTGGGTGACACCGTCGCGTGGCTTGCGCGGTGTGCGGCGCTCATCATTGGTGCGTGCCTGGTCCGGTCGCTTGGCCATCACGAAACTTCCCTTCTGACAACCTTTTCCAAAGCTCGCAACCGGACGGATGCGCTTCGCGGATTGAGGTCGATCTCGTCGGCCCCCGCCTTCTCGGCCCCACGCGTCAACGAGACGAAATAGGGCTCGTGGCCCGGGAGCTCGACCGGCAGACCCGCGGGGGTTCGCGACGCCGTCGCTGCGGCGAACTCCCCCTTGACGATCTTGTCCTCGAGAGACTGGTAGGCCATGACCACGATGCGTCCGCCCTCGCGCAGCGCCGTGAGCGCGCCGGGCACGGCCGAGCGCAGCGAGTCCAGCTCGCCGTTGACCGCCGTGCGCAAGGCCTGGAACGTGCGCTTGGCCGGGTGGCCACCCGTGCGGCGGGCCGGCGCCGGAATCACGTCGTAGAGCAGTTCGACCAACTCGGCGGTGGTCTCGAAGGGCTTGCGCTCGCGGCGCCGCACGACGGCGCCGGCGATGCGGCTGGCGAAGCGCTCCTCGCCGAATTCCTGCAGCACCCTCGTCAGCGCGCGCTTGTCGTAGGTGTTCAGGATCTCGGCCGCCGTCAGGGGCGCGTCCTGATCCATTCGCATGTCTAGGGGTGCGTCGTGGGAGTAGGAGAAGCCGCGTTCGGCACGGTCGAGTTGCATCGACG
This sequence comes from Mycolicibacterium sp. TUM20985, assembly GCF_030295745.1. Classification (NCBI taxonomy): domain Bacteria; kingdom Bacillati; phylum Actinomycetota; class Actinomycetes; order Mycobacteriales; family Mycobacteriaceae; genus Mycobacterium; species Mycobacterium antarcticum. The sequence goes on along the minus strand of NZ_AP027291.1, from coordinate 2,303,483 downwards.
ACACGCCGAGGTCGAAGAGCACGCCATCGAGGGGAGGCGCGTCATCGGCGCGCTCCGCCCAGAAGCCGTCATAGCGGGTCTGCACGAAGGTGACCCGGTCACCGAACGGGGCCAGTCGCTCCGCAGCGATCGACAGCGCGGCGCGGTCACGGTCGAGACCGATCAGGTGCAGGCCGGGCAATTCCGTCAGGAAGCGTTCCGCATGACCCCCGGCACCGAGGGTGGCGTCGACGAGGACGGCACCCCCACCGTTGGCGCCGCGGCGGGTGAGCGCCGGTGTGAGCAGTTCGACACAACGGTCGAGGAGGACCGGGGCGTGGGGGTGATCGTCAGGCATGGCTGCACCCTCGAAACGTGTGCCCGCCCTTGCATGGAGGTCCCTGTCCGAGATTGCGGACCTGGCGTTGGGGAAGTACGCCAGGGCCGGTTCGGGCAGAGGCCACCATGCAGGGGCAGCTGGACTAGATGATGTCGCGCAGGGTGTCATCGCTGGCCGCGGAGAAGTTCTCTTCGTGGGTCTGCTGATACGCCTGCCAGGCTTGCGCGTCCCAGATCTCCAGGTATTCGATCGACCCGATCACCACGCATTCCTTGGAGAGGTCTGCGTACTGACGATGGTCGGCCGACAGGGTGATCCGGCCTTGAGCATCGGGATGTTGTTCGTCGGTGGCTGCCGCCAGGTAGCGCAGGTAGGCACGGGCGTCCGGGTTGCTCCGCGAGGCCTGCGACGCCCGCTCGGCGAGCTTCTCGAATTCCGCTCGCGGATACACAGCCAGGCTGTGATCTTGACTCTTGGTGACCATCAACCCTCCTGCCAGCGCTTCGCGGAACTTGGCGGGCAGCGTCAGCCGCCCTTTGTCATCGAGCTTGGGCGTGTAGGTGCCGAGGAACATCACGCCACCTCCAGCTGCCCTGCTCACGGAACTCCGGTTGCTCCGTTGCCCGCCACATTACCCCACGATCCCCCACATTGCTCCACTCCTTGGCAACAATTTGGGCTCAGGCCCCACTGAACACCACTTATCACCGATGGGGAGCGGTCCGGCCGACCCGTCGACCACGGCGGATCCGGGATCGTCGCAGCTAGAGACCCCCGCAAGCCGCGGTGGGGCAGGGTGGGGCACAGCGACGCACCAGTGGGCGGTCGACGCCCACTACGGCGTGTCGACTGGCAAAGAAAAAGGGCAACCCCTCATCGGAGCTGCCCTAATGTCCCGCGGACCGTCATTCCTCGAAGCGGCGACGGAACCTTTCCTCCATGCGACTGGAGAAGGAGTTACCGCCCTTGGCTCGCTTCTGCTGCCGGGCCGAACCCGCCTCTGGTGCGGCACCCTCTCGGCCGCCCGCCACCCGAGGGCCGGTGATCGCGAACACGACGCCGCCGAACATGATGATGAAACCGATCACGCTGACGATCAGGAAGGCGTGGTTGACATTGGCGTAGAACGGCACGCCTGCCACCAGCAGACCAAGGCCGACCAGGAACAGCACCGCGCCCTGCAGTCGGCGCCGGGCCGACGGGGCCCGCAGATTCCCGCCGCGAACGCTCGACGCGAACTTGGGGTCCTCGGCATAAAGTGCGCTCTCGATCTGGTCGAGCATGCGCTGCTCATGATCGGAGAGTGGCATCCGTGCCTCCCATGTCGCGTTCCTGCCGCACCCGCAAGATTGCGGCCGCCTGCGTCAAAACTTCGTGCGCCCGCTTTCGCGGAGCACCGATCTCCATGATACGAGCAGAATCTGACCCGTACCACCTACTTCCCCGAGTCACTTCGTTCAACCCCGCCGAACTCACTCAGACCCCGATTGTAGTTGGTAGCCCGCCGATGGCGAGATACTGCGCCGCTGACCGGATAATGACATCGAGTACGCAACGGCGCGAAGGACACCGATAGCTTGGCCACGTTCCTCATCGATCTGTCCCCCACGGACATGCAGCGACGGCTCGGGGACGCATTGGGTGTCTACGTCGAGGCGATGCGATACCCCCGCGGCACCGAGGATCAGCGCGCCTCGATGTGGCTGGAGCACACCCGCCGCAAGGGGTGGACGGCGGTGGCCGCCGTCGACGCGCCGGACGCCTTCACCGACGACGAGGACGGGGAGGGTCCGTTGGCCGAGGCCCGCATGGTCGGCATCGCCTACGGCTATTGCGGCGCACCGGATCAGTGGTGGCAACAGCAGGTGGTGCAGGGGCTGAAGCGCGGCGGCACCGCCACCTCACGCATCGCCGAGCTGATGGCCAGCTATTTCGAGCTCACCGAACTGCACATCCACCCCGAGGCGCAGGGACATGGGCTCGGCGAGGCGCTCGCTCGACGGCTGCTGTCCGACCGCCAGGAGCCGCACGTGCTGCTCTCCACTCCGGAGATCAACGGGGAGGCCAACCGCGCCTGGCGGCTCTACCGACGGCTGGGATTCACCGACGTCATCCGTGGCTACCACTTCGCGGGGGACCCGAGGCCGTTCGCCATCCTCGGCAGGGAACTGCCGCTGTAGCGCCGGCCGGTCTGGCACCATATCGGGGTGCCATCCCGCCGCAAACGCCTGCTCGCCCTGCTAATGCTGGTGCTCATCGCGCCCATGATCGCGGGCTGCGTCCGGGTCCGGGCGTCGATCACGGTGTCCCCGGACGACCGGGTATCGGGTCAGATCATCGCGGCCGCCAAGCAGCGGAACGACGACGACAAGGGTCCGCAGCTGCTCAACAGCCTGCCCTTCGGCAACAAGGTGTCGGTCTCGTCGTACACCCGCGACGACTACGTCGGCAGCCAGGCCGTCTTCTCCGACCTCACGTTCGCCGAGCTGCCGCAGCTCGCGAACATGAACCGCGACGCCGCCGGGGTCGACATCTCGTTGCGCCGCGCCGGCGACCTGGTGATCCTGGAGGGCCGGGCGGATCTCACCCTGCTGAACGATCCCGACGCCGACGTCTCGCTCAACGTCGCGTTCCCCGGCGACGTCACGTCCACCAACGGCGACCAGGTCGCCTCGGACGTCGTGCAGTGGACGCTGAAGCCGGGCGTCGTCAGCTCGATGAACGCCCAGGCGCGCTACACCGATCCCAGCGCGAGGTCCTTCACCGGTGCCGCGATCTGGCTGAGTGTCGCCGCCTTCCTCGTCGCCGGGATCATCGGCGGTGTCGCGTGGAACAGCCGCGACCGCAGCCCGGTGATGCCCAACCCGCACGAGACGCGCTGACGCCCGCGTCGACCTGACTTGCCTCCCACCGGTCGGCACGCTCTACTCTGAAGGCACTTTGGGGTAGCGAAAGGGGCGCGTGCTGAGCGTGGAGTCTGCTGCGGCACCGTCCGCCATCGAGTTGGTCGGAGCCGTCAGCGAACGACTGCGGGATCATCTCCGCACCCGTCGGCGCGACGCCGCCTACATCGGTGAGCACTACGCCGAGATGACGGCCGCCCTCGAGGAGTTCGTCCTGCGCGGTGGCAAGCGCCTGCGCCCCGCGTTCGCCTACTGGGGGTGGCGTGCCGTCGCACCGGCCGGGCGGACCGCCGACTCGGACGTCCTGCTCCTGTGTTCGGCGCTGGAATTGCTGCACGCCTGCGCGCTGGTGCACGACGACGTCATCGACGCCTCCGCCACCCGGCGCGGCCTGCCGACGGTGCACCGCTACTTCGCCGACCTGCACCGGGAGCGGGACTGGCGAGGGTCGTCGGAACAGTTCGGCGTCTCGACCGCCATCCTGCTCGGTGATCTCTCCCTGGTGTGGGCGGACGACATCGTCACCTCGGCCGAGCTGCCACCCGACGCCCACCGCCGCGTCCAGCGCGTCTGGGCCGACATCCGCACCGAGGTGCTCGGCGGGCAATACCTCGACATCGTCGCCGAGGCCAGCGGCGCCGAGACGGTCGAGTCGGCGATGAACGTCTGCACCTACAAGACGGCCTCCTACACCGTGTCCCGGCCACTGCAGCTCGGCGCGGCAGCCGCGGCGGACCGACCCGACGTGCAGGACGCCTTCCACACCCTGGGTACCGACCTCGGCGTGGCATTTCAGCTGCGCGACGACGTACTCGGCGTCTTCGGCGACCCCGCGGTGACCGGGAAGCCCTCGGGAGACGACCTCCGCTCGGGCAAGCGCACGGTGCTGCTGGCCGAGGCCGTCCAGCGGGCCGACACCGCAGATCCCCTGGCCGCCAAGCTGTTACGCACGGCGGTCGGTACGGACCTGTCCGAGTCCCAGGTCCGCGAGCTGTGCCAGGTCATCGAGTCGGTCGGTGCCCTCGCCGCGGTGGAGAGCCGCATCGAGCGGCTCACCGGCCAGGCCCTGGCGTTGCTCGACGCCGCCCCCATCGATGGCACCGCCAAGGTCGGTCTGGCGGAACTCGCCCGATTGGCGTCGAACCGGTCCGCCTGAGGCCAATGACTACCCCCACCCCCGCGTCGACTGCGCCGCGGTCACCGAGAAGCACTGCCGCGCAGCATCTTTCGCGACTGACCACCTTTGCCTCGTCGCAGGACGGCCGACCCGCCCTCCTCGGTTTCCTGGGTGCCGCCCTGATCACCCTCGGCGGCCTCGGCGCAGGCAGCACCCGACTGCACGACCCCGTACTCGAGTCGATCCAGCTGTCGTGGCTGCGCTTCGGCCATGGCCTGGTGGTCTCCTCGGTGTTGTTGTGGGGTGGCGTGGCGGCCATGCTGGTGGCCTGGCTGTGGCTCGGCCGGCGGGTGGTCGACCGCACCGCCACCACGTACACGATGCTCGCGACCACGGGCTTCTGGCTGACTCCGCTGCTGCTGAGCGTGCCGGTGTTCAGTCGCGACACGTATTCCTACCTGGCGCAGGGCGCGCTGCTCCGCGACGGTTTCGACCCCTACGTCGTCGGGCCCATCGAGAATCCCAACCCGCTGCTGGACGACGTGAGCCCGATCTGGACCACGACCACCGCGCCGTACGGGCCGGTCTTCATCCTGGTGGCCAAGTTCGTCACGATGGTGGTCGGCGACAACGTCATTCAGGGCACCATGCTGCTGCGGCTCTGCATGCTGCCGGGGCTGATCATGCTGATCTGGGCGGCGCCCCGGATCGCGCGCCACGTCGGTGCCAGCGGCCCTGCCGCACTGTGGATCTGCGTGCTCAACCCATTGGTGATCATCCATCTGATGGGCGGCGTGCACAACGAGATGCTGATGGTCGGCCTGATGATGGCGGCCATCGCCCTGACCCTGCAGAACCGCCCCATCTTCGGTGTCGGCCTCATCGCGATCGCGGTGGCGGTCAAGGCGACGGCGGGAATCGCCCTGCCCTTCATGGTCTGGATGTGGATGCGGCGACTGCGGGACGAACGCAGCCTCGGGTCGGTGCGTGCGTTCGGGATCGCCACGGCCGCCTCGGCGCTGATCTTCGTCGTGGTGTTCGCGGTGCTGTCCTGGCTCGCCGGCGTCGGACTCGGATGGCTGACCGCGCTCGCCGGTTCGGTGAAGATCATCAACTGGCTCACGGTGCCCACTGCGATCGCGAACCTCACCAACGCGGTCGGCGGCCTGTTCTTCCCCGTCAACTTCTACGCCGTGCTGGAGGTGACGCGCATTGCCGGCGTGGCCATCATCGCCATCTCACTTCCGTTGCTGTGGTGGCGTTTTCGGCACGACGATCGCGAAGCGCTGATGGGCATCGCGCTGGCGATGCTCGTCGTGGTGCTGTTCGTGCCCGCCGCGCTGCCCTGGTACTACACCTGGCCGCTGGCCGTGCTCTCGGCACTGGCGCAGAGCCGCCAGGCGATCGCGCTGATCGCCGGGTTCTCGACGTGGATCATGGTGATCTTCAAACCCGATGGGTCACACGGCATGTACTCGTGGCTGCACGTCGCATTGGCCACCGCATGCGCGGCCGCGGCGTGGTACTCGCTGGCGAAGGCGCGAGAGGCTCAGTAGGCCATCGCCTGGGCTCGGCGCACCACTTCGCGTGCCTGGTGTGAGTGCAGTGCGTCGACCGGCCGGGCGTTCGGCCGAAGTTCATCCGACCCGTCGCGGCTGATGGTGAGCGACGAGTCGGGCGTGAACAGCCAGCGCACGATCTCGGTTTCGTCGTACCCGCCGTCGTGCAGCACCACCAGGAGACCCGACAGGCTCTTGACGACGTGCCCCTGGTCGTCGAAGAAGATCTTCGGCACCACCAGCACCCCGTCGCGACGCACTCCGATGAGGTGCTTCTGTCGCAGATGCTGGTGCACCTTGGTCACTGGGATGCCGAGGATGGACGCCACGGCGGGAAGGTCGTAGACGGCTTCGTCGGGGTCCAGGACGTCGTCGGCAGCCGGAATGTTGCTCACCGGACCGAGTCTAAGATGCACGCGTGGGTACCAGCCAACGATCGGACCCGCTCGTCGGCGTCGTGTTGGACGGGCGCTACCGCGTCGACGCCGTGATCGCCACCGGAGGCATGTCCTCGGTGTACCGCGGACTCGACCTCCGGCTGGACCGACCGGTCGCCCTCAAGGTGATGGACTCGCGGTACGCGGGCGACCAACAGTTCCTCGTCCGGTTCCAGCGCGAGGCACGCGCGGTGGCCCGCCTCAAGGATCCCGGCCTCGTCGCCGTCTACGACCAGGGCCTCGACGATCAGCACCCGTTCCTGGTCATGGAGCTGATCGAGGGCGGCACGCTGCGCGAGCTGCTCACCGAACGCGGACCGATGCCACCGCACGCCGTCGCGGCCGTCTTGACCCCGATCCTGGGGGGTCTCGCCGCGGCGCACCGGGCGGGCCTGGTCCATCGCGACGTCAAGCCGGAGAACGTGTTGATCTCCGACGACGGCGAGGTCAAGATCGCCGACTTCGGTCTCGTCCGGGCCGTTGCCGAGGCCAAGATCACCTCGACCAGTGTGATTCTCGGCACGGCGGCCTACCTGTCACCCGAACAGGTCGGCACGGGTGACGCCACCCCGGCGAGCGACGTCTACGGCGTGGGCATCCTCGCGTACGAATTGCTCACCGGTGTCACGCCGTTCCGCGGTGACAATCCGCTGACCGTGGCGTATCAGCGGATGGACAACGACGTTCCGGCGCCGAGCACCGTGATCGCCGGGGTCCCACCCCAGTTCGACGCACTGGTGGGGCGGGCGACGCGACGCGATCCGGACGGCCGGTACCCCGACGCCGAGGCGATGGCCGCCGACGTGCGGACGATCGTCTCCGAGCTGGGCCTGCCGCCATTCAAGGTGCCGGCCCCACAGAACTCCGCGCAGCACGCCGCGGCCGACGAGTACCACAGCCGGATACACCAGGACGACGAGCAGACCATCGAGACCGCCGCCACGCCATCACCACCGCGGCAGCACACCAGGGCCATGACGCGCGGACCCGACGAATGGGAGGAACCCGAGAGACGTTCCGCACCAAACCAATTCGCGGGCATCGACATCGACGACCTGGAGTGGGCCAGGCAACGCGGTCGACGCCTCACGTGGTTCTGGTTGGTGGGCGTCCTCACCCTCACCGCACTGGTCGCCGCAGGCGCGTGGACGCTGGGCACCCACTTGCAGGACTTGCTGTAGCGGCTCGCCGGTTCCATCCCCCGGTCGCTGCGCTCCTGCCCGCCGGTTCCATCCCCCGGTCGCTGCGCTCCTGCCCGCCGGTCCCATCCCCCGGTCGCTGCGCTCCTGCCCGCCGGTCCCCCGCTAGTCGCGCAGCATCTCCGCGACCAGGAACGCCAGCTCCAGCGACTGCTGCGTGTTGAGCCGCGGGTCGCATGCCGTCTCGTACCGCCCGGCCAGGTCGGAGTCCGAGATGTCCTGTGCGCCACCGAGACATTCGGTGACGTTCTCACCGGTGATCTCGACGTGGATGCCGCCCGGATGGGTGCCCAGCGCACGGTGCACCTCGAAGAAACCCTGGACCTCGTCGACGATGCGGTCGAAGTGGCGGGTCTTGTAACCGGTCGACGACTCGTGGGTGTTGCCGTGCATCGGGTCGCACTGCCAGATGACCTGGTGTCCGGTGGCCTGCACCTTCTCGATGATGGGCGGCAGGAGGTCGCGAATCTTGCCGTTGCCGAGCCGGCTGACCAGCGTCAGGCGGCCCGCCTCGTGGTGCGGGTCCAGCCGCTCGACGTACTCGACGGCCAATTCCGGCGTCATGTTCGGACCGATCTTGACGCCGATCGGGTTGGAGATCACCTCGGCGAACGCGACGTGCGCGCCGTCGAGTTGACGGGTCCGGTCGCCGATCCACACGTAGTGGGCCGACAGGTCGTACAGCTTGGGAGTGCCGTCCTCATGGCTCAGCCGCAGCATGGCGCGCTCGTAGTCGAGCACCAGCGCCTCGTGGCTGGCGTAGATCTCTGCCGTCTGCAGATTGCGGTCGTTGACCCCGCAGGCGCTCATGAAGCGCAACGCGCGGTCGATCTCGGCGGCCAGCGCTTCGTACCGGGCGCCCGCGGGCGAGGTGCGGACGAATTCCCGGTTCCAGTCGTGCACCGACTCCAGCGACGCCAGGCCCGACGACGTCAGCGCCCGCACCAGGTTCATGGCGGCGCTGGCGTTGGCGTAGGCCCGCACCAGCCGTGAGGCGTCGTGAGCACGCACCGAGGCATCGGGTGCGAAGCCGTTGACCATGTCCCCGCGGTAGGACTTCAGCCCCAGCGCGTCGACGTCGGCCGAGCGCGGCTTGGCGTACTGCCCGGCAATCCTGGCGACCTTGACCACCGGCATGCTCGCGCCGTAGGTCAGCACGACGGCCATCTGCAGCAGCGTGCGGATGTTGGCGCGGATGTGCGGTTCGGTGTTGTCGACGAACGTCTCAGCGCAGTCGCCGCCCTGCAGCAGGAATGCCTCACCGCGCGCGACGTCGGCCAGATGCCCCTTGAGCCGCTCGATCTCCGACGGCACGGTCACCGGCGGCACGCTCTCGAGCACCGTCCGCATCGCCTTGGCCTGGTCGGCGGGCCAGCTGGGTTGTTGGGCGGCCGGCTTGGCCAGAGCGGCGTCGAGCCGCTCGCGAAGGTCGTGCGACAGCGGCGGTAGCTCAGGCAGCTGGTCGATGGGCACGTCGACGGTCCAGTTCACCCGTCCATGGTAACCGCGTCCAGAAGCGGGTTTTACACCCCGCCAAGAGTCATAGCCGCAGTTCAGGCGCGTGCTGCCCAAGCCCCGTCGTCATCGATGTCGCCGAGGTCGGCCGTCATCAGCTGGAACCTGGTCAGGTTGTGCCTCGCGTCGACGAGGGCGTCGTGCGCGTCACGGGGTCGGGGGGGCATGCGGGGCGAACCCCGTTCCTCCCAGAACTGCCGCAGCTCCCTGGTGAACCTGGGGATTGCGGGCGGCAGGTCGGTCATCGGGCCCCAGAGCTGACAGAGCACGACGTGGTCGTAGGCGCCCACCCACGCCCACAGTTCGATTGTCTCGTCACCGTCGACGTCGAAGAAGTCCTCGAGTTCCGCGCGGATCTGCCGCCGTGACCGCCACAGCTTCGACGACGGCGAGGGGAGCTTCGGCAGCACGTGCTTGCGCACCCAGGCGCCCGCGCGGTCAGGATCGAATTCGGTTGAGATGGCGTAATATTCGCGACCATCCTCGGCGGCGACGCCGATCGAGATCAATTCGATGGTGCGGCCGTTGTCGATGAACTCCGTGTCGTAGAAGTAGCGCATCACGCCGCCTCGGTCGTCGACGCGAGCGGTGCGGGCGCCGGATGGATTTCACGGTCGAGCTGCGCCTCGACCTCGTGGTCGTCGGGGAAGTGCGGTTCTCCCGCGACGACGTGCTGCAGCCACAGCTTGGCCTGCACGACGGGGCGCCGCTGCCGACGCTCGCGCTCCATGGCCCGGTGCATCTTCTTCGGCCGCTTGCCGTACCGCCACCGCGCCCACGGCGCGTGGGGGCGCGACATCCGCGCTGCGCCGATGATCAGGAGCGGGGTGATGAACATGCCGACCAACCCGGTCCACACCTTGCCCTTGAGGAGCACGACCACCGCCAGTGCGAGGGTGACCACGGCGATGCCGACGACGGTGGCGCGGGCAAGCAGCGTCTGATCCTCCCGCCAGATGTCGATGTCGAAGAAGGACAGCGGGTTGAAGCCGAGGATCAACAGCCCGGCCACGGCGATCGCCACGAAGACTGCGTCCACCGACGTCCGGCCGTCTTCGGACCAGTACACGTCCTCCAGATGCAGGATCAGCGCGAACTCGTCGAGCACCAGCGCGGCGCCCATGCCGAAGAAGATCGCGGCCACGGTGAACTCGGGGACGCCGCCGTCGACCGCGAGGGTCACCATCGTGACCCCGGAGATCATGACGAGCACGACCCCGATGACCACGTGGTGGATGTGGGTGGCGGACTCGTCGCCCGACATGGAGATGTTGCGTGGCTGCCACCACTTGGGCGGCGTGTCGTTGTCGGCGTTGTGCCGGATGTATCGGACGATCGTGCGGGTCACCAGAAACGTCAGCAGGAACGAGATCAGGCACCACAGCAGCGGCAATCGGCCGGGCGGGATCGCCAGGTCGAGTCCCAAGTCGAACTTCCAATCGTCGAACACGGGCAAAACTTACGCCGACCAGCGCGCGTGGCGGACAGGATGGTCCCCGACTCGCCGACGCGCACCGATACTCTTGTCCGCGAGATGAGAATTCGGCAGCTCTCTAAAGGGGCACCAGGTTGGCGGGCGCTGTGGCCAACCGCGGCGTGGCGCCTCTTTCAGCTGCTCGTCATCGCCGGGGTGTTCGGTGCAGGCCGCCACCTGCTGGCCACGACCCCCTACCGCATCGACATCGACGTCTATCGGATGGGCGGCCGGGCGTGGCTCGATGGCGCGTCGCTCTACAGCGACGGCGTGCTCTTCCATACCGAAGCAGGCCTCAATCTGCCGTTCACGTATCCGCCGCTCGCCGCCGCCGTCTTCGCTCCCTTCGCATGGTTGTCGCTACCCGCGGCGAGCGCGACGATCACCGTCATCACCTTTGCGTTGCTGCTGGTCACGACCATGATCGTGCTGACCCGCCTGCGGGTATGGGAGCACTCGCCCCGGCTGTCCGGAGCGGCGTGGGTCCGCCGATGCTGGCTGGCCGCGGCGATCGTCGCCCCGGCCGTGGTCTACCTGGAGCCCATTCGCTCGAACTTCGAGTTCGGTCAGATCAACGTCGTCCTGATGACCCTGGTGATCGCCGACTGCGTGCCGAGGAAGACCCCGTGGCCGAGGGGGTTGCTGCTCGGCGTGGCGATCGCGTTCAAGCTGACACCCGCGGTGTTCCTGCTGTACTTCTTGCTGCGGCGGGATACCCGGGCACTGCTGACCAGCGCGGCTTCGGCCATCCTGGCGACGGCGGTCGGGTTTCAGGTGGCCATGCGCGACTCCTGGCAGTACTGGACCGAGACGGTGCACGACACCGACCGCATCGGCACCGCCACGTATCTCACCAACCAGAACATCGCAGGCACCTTGGCCCGACTCGGCCTCGGCGAGACGCCGCGCTTCGTCATCTGGGTGGTCGCCTGTTTCGCCGTGCTCGGCCTGACGGTGTGGGCGGTACGTCGGGTGCTGCGCTCGGGTGACGGCGACCAGCCGGTGCTCGCGCTGATCTGCGTCGCGATGTTCGGTCTGGTCGTCTCACCCGTGTCGTGGTCACACCACTGGGTGTGGGCGCTGCCGGCGGTCCTGGTGATGGCGGTGCTCGCGCTGCGCCACCGCAGCATCGCGATGGGTGCGGTCAGCGTGACCGGTGTCCTGCTGATGTACTTTGCACCCATCCATCTGATGATCGAACATCACGAGACGTCCGCGTCGCTCTGGCGCCAGTTGCTCGGCGGTTCCTACCTGTGGTGGGCGCTGGCGCTGATCATCGTCGCGGGGACGGTCAATCTGAAGGAGCGAGACGGCGCGCAGGCGGTCGACGACTCGACGCCCGCGCACGCCTCTAGCTAGCCGGCCGCAGCCGTCGGGATGCGCGCCGCCGGCGTGGCGCCGGTCCCACCGTCGAGCGCCTCCTTGATGTCCGCAGCGTAGAGGTCGACGTACTCCTGTCCGGAGAGACGCATCAACTCGTACATCACCTCGTCGATGACGGCCCGTTCGATGAACCGGTTACCCGCCAGGCCTTCGAAACGGGAGAAGTCCATCGGCTTGCCGAAGCGCACCTCGACGCGGGCGAACCGCCACATCTTCGAGCCGGGCGGATTGACGTGGTCGGTGCCGACCATCGCCACGGGGATCACGGGGACGCCGGTCTCCAGCGCCAACCGGGCGATGCCGGTCTTGCCCTTGTACAGACGCCCGTCGGGTGAGCGCGTGCCCTCGGGATACATCCCCAAGACCTTGCCCTGACCCAGGATCCGCTCCGCGGTGGTCAGCGCCGCGAGGGCGGCGTCGGCGTCGGTCCGGTCGATCGGGACCTGGCCTGCGGCCGAGTAGAACCAGCGGTTGAACCAGCCCTTGATGCCGGTGCCGGTGAAGTACTCGGCCTTGGCGAGATAGGTGATCCGGCGCCGAACCACGAGGCACTTGTAGAAGCTGTCCGCGACGGCGAGGTGGTTACTGGCCAGAATGACGGCACCGGAGTTCGGAACATGCTCCAGCCCTTGCACTTTCGGGCGGCCCAGCAACTGCAGCAGCGGGCCCATGAAGATGTACTTGAACAGCCAATACCACATCGAGCCTCCCGCGGCGGGCGCCCGGACGGAGCCCTGCGACAACTGTACCCAGTTGGCGCTCAGTCCTCGACGGTGACGGGGATGTGCTCGTAGCGGCCGGGTGCTTGCGGCGGGTCGGTCGGCGGCGGCTCCGGTGCGTCGGTTCCCTCTTGGTCGAGGGCATCCGTCATTGCGCGAACGACCGCCAACAGGGAGACGCTGTGCTCGGCGATCACGGTCAAGAGCGGATGCCGTTCCCCGGTCACCAATGCGGCCAGGGCACACACCGGGCACCACACCTGCTGGCACTTGCCGTCGGACCCCGACGTGGCGCGGGCGGCGGCCAGCCGCACGGCGGGGTCGAGGCGGTCCAGGAGCGACTGGGCCAGCTGCCGGAGCTCGGGGGGAATGTCGGAGTGGGACTCGCTCACGCCGGCCACACCTCCGGATTGGGTCGAAAACGCACCGTCAGTACGCTACCGCGCAGCTGCGCGTCCACCACGGTGCATCTCCGTAGGACGGACGCCAACCGAACGCGGCGACGCATGCCTCCGACGCCGATGATCAGGTCGTCGTCGACCCGGCCCAATGTCAAGGTGCCCGGATCGACCTGTGCCAACTCTAGCCGCATCCGGTACACCGCCTCGAGCCCGGACCCGGATTCGCGGTCGACCACTGGACGCACCGGCCCGGGTGGCGCCGAGCCGTCCCGCCGTCGCGCGGCGTCGAGCAGGTCGGCGAGCGCCTTCGGCCCGATCGGCTCCCCCGCCAGATGCGGGACGAGCACCAGCGTGACGTCACCGATCGCGGCGTCGAGACCATCGAGGACCCCTCGCTGCTCGGCGATCCGCTCGGCGTACCAGTCGAACGCCGGATGTTCTGGCAGGTTCCGATACTCGAACGAGTCATCTTGCAACAGAACCTGATTGACGATCAGTTCCTCCACCGAGACCCCCATCAGGGCCAGCGCGCCGAGCGTGCGGACCGCCTCCGCGGCGACCACCCGCTCGGGGGTGAGCACCAGGTGGGCCCGCACTCGCGAGGAATCGGTGAGCAGTTCACCGAGGCGATCGGTAGCCACGGCGATCCGTTCCAGCAGTTCGACCACCCCGGAGGCGGTGGCGTCACCGGCGGCCAGGGAGAGTCTGCGGTGCCGTGGCCAGGCCCGCTCGAGATAGAGCCCGAAGGTGGCGGGCAGGGTGAGCATGCGCATGGCGTCGGCGGTCGACGCGCAGTCGACGACCACGTGGTCCCATCGCCCCGACGCGGCCAGTTCGCCGACCTCGTCGAGACCCAAGACCTCCTGAATGCCGGGCAGAGCCGAAAGCTCTTCGGGGGCAACGTCTCCAAGATCAGACTCGGGAAACCGGGCGGCGAGGACACCCGCCACCTGCCGCCACCGCTGCTCCATGAGCGCCAGTGTGTCGAGAGCGAGGGCGTCGAGCCACCCGCCGCCTGCCTCGAACTCATCGGCCAGGACCCTGGTGGGGCTCCGCTCCCCCGTCGGGATCACGCTGGTGCCCAGCACGTCACCCGTCGAGTGGGCCTGATCGGTCGACACCAGTAGTACCCGTAGGCCGCTGCGCGCGTCGCGCACCGCAGTGGCCGTCGCCAGCGTGGACTTGCCCACTCCACCCTTGCCGACGAAGAGGCTGATCCTTGCGCTGCCGGTGGCGAGGGTTTCGACCGGGTTGTCGCTCTCAGTCAGCCTCGACTCGTTTCTTGAGATCCTTCAGTGCAGTGTCGGTGAGCCGTCGCTCGGCCTTGCGCTTGAGCAGACCAATCATCGGAATCACCAGGTCGACCGCCAACTCGTAGGTCACGTCGGTACCAGAACCCTTGCGGGACAGGAGGTATGCCCCATCAAGCGCCCGCAACAGCGAGCTGGACACCAATGACCACCGCACCGAGGCGTGGTCGGGCGGCCAGGTGTAGGCCAGCACCATGGTGTCCTTCAGCACGGCGGCGTCGAGCACCAGGCGCGCCGTCTTCGGGTAGCCCTGGGCGTCGCTCTCGAGGACCTCGGTCTCCTTGTACTCAGCCACCCAGTCCGGATAGGAGCCGATGTCGGCGATCACGTCCATCACCGTCGCGGGGTCGGCGTCGATGTAGATGGTCTGCGCAGTCTTGTCCGCCACGTGCAGGAATGTACCCGTATCGCGCGGCGCTCACGCCAGCCGGGACACACCGACCTTGCGCGACTCCTCGAGCCTCTGCTTGACCTCGAACGCCATCTTCTTCCCTGCCACGCGGCACCGATGGATCGCCTTGGGAAGGTCCATCTTCGCCAACTGCCAGGCGGCCACTCCGGACGGCTCGGCGTGCAGGAAGTAGTGCAGGATGACGCCGTCGAAGGACGCCTCCAACCAGATCTCCATCGTGCCGGTGAGCGCGCCCGTGACGGTCCAGCGCTGGCCCGCCGGGCCGCGGTCCTCGACGACCGTCAGCCGCAGGTCGGGCCACCATCGTCGCCAGCTCGCCGGATCCGCGACCGCCGCGCCGACGTCCGCGGGATCGGCGCACACGAACGTCTCGTCCGCTACCTGAATGCTGTTCATCGTTCACCACCTTCACACATGCGGCGACGACGACGCTCGGCGGCCGACTAGGCTGGTCCGACGAGATATCCGTCCTGTGGGGGGAACCGTCGAAAGAGGTGGCACACATCGTGCGCGAGTTCAGTGTCTCCGCATCGTTCACCGTCAGCGAGCACGACACCGTCGTCAGCTCGGTGTTCTCCCACGAGGCCGACGATCCCGATCACGTCATCATCCAGCGTCTCGTCGATGGATCGTGGACCGACGTGACGTGTGCCCAGGTCGCGGAGCAGGTCCGGTCGACCGCCCGGGGTCTGATCGCCGAGGGTGTCGCGCCGGGCGACCGGGTGGCCGTTCTCTCGGCGACCCGCTACGAGTGGCCCATCATCGATTTCGCGATCCTGTCCATCGGCGCGATCACGGTGCCGATCTACGAGACCAGCTCGGCGGAGCAGGTGCGGTTCGTCTTGTCGGATTCGGGGGCGGTCGCGGCCTTCGCGGAGACCGACGAACACTTCCAGAAGATCGAGCAGCTGAAGGCCGAACTGCCCGACCTGCGCCACGTGTACCGCATCGACGGCACCGGCCCCGGCGCGCTCGGCGAGCTCGCCCGCATCGGTGAGGGCGTCGAGGCCGACGCGGTGCGGCAGCGGCTCGATGGGATCGCGTCCGCGGACGTCGCCACGCTCGTCTACACGTCGGGCACCACCGGAAAGCCCAAGGGCTGCCAGCTGACCCACTCGAACCTCCTGAACGAGATGCGTGGCGCCAAGGCCTGTTTCCCCACCCTTCTCGACAAGGGCGAGAAGCTCCTGGTGTTCCTCCCCCTGGCCCACGTGCTGGCGCGCGCCATCACGATCGCGGCGTTCAGCAACAAGGTCACCCTCGGTTTCACCAGCGACGTCAAGAACCTGGTCCCCACGCTCGGCGTGTTCAAGCCGACACTGGTGGTCTCGGTACCGCGCGTGTTCGAGAAGGTCTTCAACACGGCCGAACAGAATGCCAGCGACGGCGGCAAGCAGAAGATCTTCGGTGCGGCCACGGCGACCGCGATCGCCTGGAGCCAGGCCCAGGCCACCGGCGGGCCCAGCCTGCGGCTCAGACTCAAGCACGCCCTGTTCGACCGATTGGTCTACGGCAAGCTGCGGGCGGCCCTGGGCGGCAACTGCCACGCCGCCATCTCCGGCGGGGCACCGCTGGGAGCCCGGCTCGGGCACTTCTACCGCGGCGTCGGCCTGACGATCTACGAGGGGTACGGCCTGACCGAGACCAGCGCGGCCATCACCGTCAACCGCGTCGGGGACGTAAAGGTCGGCTCGGTCGGAAAGTTGGTGCCGGGCAACAGCATGCGTCTGGGTGACGACGGGGAGCTCCTGGTGTCGGGTGGCGTCGTGTTCAGCGGCTACTGGCACAACCCAACCGAGACCGAGGGCGCGTTCACCGACGGCTGGTTCCACACCGGTGACCTCGGGGCGATCGACGACGAGGGCTTCCTAACGATCGTCGGCCGCAAGAAGGAGATCATCGTGACCGCGGGCGGAAAGAACGTCGCCCCCGCTCTGCTCGAGGACAGGCTGCGGGCACACCCGCTGATCAGTCAGGCGATGGTCGTCGGTGACGCGCAACCCTTCATCGCGGCGCTCATCACCATCGACCCCGAGGCCTTCCCCGGCTGGAAGCAGCGCAATGGCAAGGACGCCTCGGCCACCGTCGGCGATCTGGCCGAGGATCCCGACCTGCTCGCCGAGGTCGACCTGGCCGTCAAGGACGCCAATCAGTCGGTGTCCCATGCCGAGTCGATCCGCAAGATCCGCATCTTGCCCGTCGACTTCACCGAGGACACCGGTGAATTGACGCCGACGCTGAAGGTCAAGCGCAAGGTGGTCGCCGAGAAGTTCGCCAGCGACATCGACGCCCTCTACTCGAAGGCCGGGCACTAACCGGCGAGCAGTTCCGAGAGTCGCTCCGCCTTGGTGCGCCACTGCCAGTGGTCCACGACCCATTGACGGCCCGCCCTGCCCATCGCCGCGGCCCGGTCGGGGTCGGCCAGCAGGTCGGACACCGCGGCGGCGATGGCACCGACGTCCCAGCCTTCGACCACCAGACCCGTCTCGCCGTCGATGACCGATTCCGGTGCGCCCCCCGACTTCCCCGCGACGACCGGCACGCCCGTCGCCGACGCCTCGAGGTAGACGATGCCGAGGCCTTCGACGTCGAGCCCGGAGCCGCGGGTGCGGCACGGCATCGCGAAGACGTCGGCCATGGCGTGGTGGGCGGGCAGCTCCTCGGCGGGCACGCCCTCGGTGAAGATCACGTGCTCGGCGACGCCGACACCGTGGGCGAGGCGGCGCAACTCGTCCCGGTAGGGCCCGCCACCGACGATGACGAGTGCCGCGCCGGACACGCGCTGGCGAATTGCGGGCAGCGCCCGAATGAGCATGTCCTGACCCTTGCGTGGCACCAGTCGCGACACGCAGACGACGACCGGCCGGTCACCCAGGCGGTAGCGGGCGCGCATCTCGGCCCTGGCCACGGAATTGGGTTCGAAGCGGTCGGTGTCGACCCCGGGCGCGAGTCGTTCCAGTGCGGCGGCGGGGCCGAAGGCGGCGGCGAACCGGCTGCGGGTGTATTGACTGATGAACGTGACGACGTCGGTGTCGTTTCCGATGCGCCGCAACGCCGTTCGCGCCACCGGCAGCATGGACCAGCCCACCTCGTGGCCGTGCGTGCTGGCGATCACCCGGGTGGCGCCGGCATCGCGTGCGAGCGGGGACAACAGCGCCAGTGGAGCGGCGGCGCCGAACCATACCGTGTCGACGTCGTGACGGCTGATGAGCTTGCGCATCCGCAGCGCCACCGACGGCTCCGGGATCATCAGCGTCGTCGGGTGACGCACGATCTCGACGCCGGCCTCGCGGGCCCGTGCGTCGTAGTCGCTGTCGTCCTTCCATTTCGGTGCGTATACCACCAGCGAGTGACGACCGGTCTTGACCAGTTCGGCGACCAGGTTCTCGAGGTAGGACTGAATGCCACCGCGACGCGGCGGAAAGTCATTCGTCACCAACAGGACTCGGGACATCGCTATCCGCTGAGCCAGGCCCGCCACGCCGCGAGCACCTGGGGTGTGTCCACGCCGAGGGTGTCGGAGATGGCGGCGGAAGGCTCGGGATGGCCGGCGCCACAGGCCTTGACGTACAGCGTGCGCAGCGTCTCGGTCCCGTAGCGGCTGGCCACGAACCGACTGAACCACCACGACCTGTCGTAGGCCAGCGACCGCGTCGCGCCCGGCGTGTCGAGCTCGACGTCCGTCGGCAGCTGCGCCAGGACGGCGGCCCGTTCGGGCCCGGGCTTCGGTGTGGGTGGCCTGCCGACGAAGTCGGCGATCCCCTCGGTGAGCCAGCGCGGCGCGTCGGCCACGGTGCGTCCACGGGCGGCGTAGTGGAAGAGTTCGTGGCGCAACACGATTCGCAACGAGGCGTCGCTCATCGAGCTGGCGCCTGGCGCAAAGACGATCCGCTGCGCCGTCGTCGCGGCGGCGATGTCGGGCTCCCCCACCGCGAGTGCCCGGAACTCCTCATTGGTACCGGTGAGCACCACGACGACGTTGCGCGGCCAGTCGTCACCCCAGAACGCCGTGACCGCGTCGGCAGCGCCGTCGAGTTCACCCCAGATCCGACTCTGGAGATCAGCCGTCTTGGCGCCCCCGAGGGCCATCAGCGAGACCGTGCGGCCGTCGCGGAGCACGAGCGGGTCGGCGGGCGTGGACGGCACGTCGAGCGAGGCATGCGTGGCGGTCGGCGGCCCTTGGTCGGGCCGGCCATCGCCGAGCGGACTCGCGATCAGTACCGCAGCGGCGGCCAACTCGGCCAGCAGGAGCAGGCCGACCAGCGGGCGCTCAGTAACGACGGACGTTGTGAATCGGCGCATTGTTCACCGGGGCGACTCGCACCGGTGTGCCGTACGTCGAGGCATGCACCATCATTCCGTCGCCGATGTAGATGCCGACGTGTGAGGCGTCCGAATAGAAGGTGACCAGGTCGCCGGGCTGCATCTGATCCGTGGACACGGGCAGGCCGCCCTGGGCCAGGGCCTGGCTCGAGTGCGGAAGGTTGACACCGGCCTGGCCGAAGGCCCACATGACCAGTCCCGAGCAGTCGAACGCACCGGGACCTGCCGCACCCCAGGAGTACGGCGAACCAACTCGGGTCAGTGCCGCCTGGACGGCGACCATGCCCTCTCCCTCGGCGGGCGGGGCCGGGATGGCGGCCTCCGGCGGTGCGAGGTCGCCGGGGTTGATGCCACCGGGTGCGGCAGCAAGTACGTCGGGGCCCTCGGTGGGCGGGGCGGCATCCGGTGCGGGCATGGGTGGTGGGGGCGGGATGGCGGCCAGCGCCTGACGCTGGGCGGGGGTCAGCGCCGTGTATTGCGACTTGACGATCGCCATCTGCACTTGCAGTTTGCTTTGCTTGGACTGCAGGTCCGCGCGCACCGCTGCGGCCTGCTCTGCAAGCGTCTTGGTGTCGGCAGCGGACTTAGCGGACGCCAACTCGGCCTGGTTAGCCAGCACACTGCTGCTCTTGAAGTTCTTCATCTGCACCGACATCTCGGTGGCCATCACGCGCTGCACGGCCAGCTGGTCGATGAGGCCCTGCGGCGAGCTTGCGGTCAGCATCGCGTCCAGCCCGTCGGTGCGACCCCCCATGTACTGGGCGGCAGCAACCTTGTCGACCGACATCTGAAAGGTTGCCAGCTGGGCCCTGGTCGCATCCACGGCGGCAAGGTCGGCGGCGTGCTTCTGTTCGGCTGCGTTCTGAGCCTGCAACTTGTTTCCGAGATCCAACTCCGCAGAGTGCATGGCCTCGGTGGTCTGCTCGGCCTGGCGGGACAGCTCATTGAGCTTTGCCAGCGCGTCGGCGGCAGGGTCTGCCTGCGAATTGCCTGCGAGCGCCCCGGCGAAGACCATCAGCCCTGCTAGCGCGCCAACAATCGGTCGCCGAAGACCACGTGTGCTTCGGTGCATGGCGTCAAACCTCAAGATTTCGCGTCCTTCAACTGCTGTAAGCGAGCCGCTCGAACTGCGTTGGGTCTCAGACAGGTTACGAAACGGCAACGGGGTTGTCCAACAGAGACGCAAACTTAACAGGCGCCAGGGGAATTTTTCGCTGCCACCCAGCGACGGACCCCGCTACGCGACCCCGTCAGCGCGCCTCCGGTGAATCGGAACCAGCCGTAGCCGAGGGGCCAATCCGGCGTCTGCTAGGACCTCCAGGGCTTGGCGTTCATCCGCCAGCAAAGTCTCTGGGACGCCCAATAAGACACTGACGACGCAGTCTTGGCAGCCGTGTCCGCGCACCGCGCAGTCATCGCAATCGATGTGCAGGGTCCCGGCGTCGTCGTCGGACGGTTCTGGCAGGTCCGGTCCCGTCTCTGCTCGAGTCATGGCCGCACTCCTCTCAATAGAGTCATGCCGCACGGTAACGACGACCACCGACAGGCCCTGACACGCGAATTACAACGATGTGAGTCGGGTGTCGGTCGCCACGCCTACGGTCCTCCCATGGGCCAGCTGAGCTTCGGCGACGTCGACGCGGTCTTCCGCGACGATCCGGCTGGGCTGCTCGCCGGACTGGCCGACTTGCCACTGCGCGAGACGACCTTCGTCATCGTCGACCTCGAGACCACCGGCGGTCGGGCCAAGGGCGACGAGGATGGCCGGGGATTCGACGCGATCACCGAGATCGGTGCCGTGAAGGTGCGCGGTGGCGAGGTGCTCGGCGAGTTCGCCACCCTGGTGGATCCGGGCCGCTCGATCCCCCCGCAGATCGTCACGCTGACCGGCATCACGACGGCCATGGTCTGCGATGCGCCGACCATCGACTCCGTGCTCCCGGCGTTCCTCGAGTTCGCCCGCGGTGCGGTGCTGGTCGCCCACAACGCCGGTTTCGACGTGGGGTTCCTGCGGGCCGCCGCGGATCGCCTGCAGCTCCCGTGGAAGCGACCCCCGGTGCTGTGCACCGTGAAGTTGGCGCGCCGGGTGCTGACCCGGGACGAGGCACCGAGCGTGCGGTTGTCGGCGCTGGCCCTGCTTCTCGGTGCGCGTACCCGGCCCACGCACCGGGCGCTCGACGACGCTCGCGCCACGGTGGACGTCCTGCATGCCCTCATCGAACGCATTGGCAACCAGGGCATCCACACCTTCGCCGACCTCCGCTCCTACCTGCCCGACGTGACGCCGGCCCAGCGCCGCAACCGGCATCTCGCGACCGCACTGCCACGCCGACCCGGCGTGTACGTGTTCCGCGGCCCCTCCGACGAGGTGCTGTACGTCGGCACCGCCGTCGACTTGAGACGCCGTGTCGCGGGGTACTTCAACGGGACCGATCCGCGCATCCGGATGAAGGAGATGGCCTCGCTGGCCATCCGGGTGGACCACGTCGAGTGTGCGCACGAACTCGAGGCGGGCGTCCGCGAGCTCCGGCTGCTCGCCGCCCACGCCCCGCCCTACAACCGGCGTTCCAAATTTCCGCACAAGTGGTGGTGGGTGGTGCTCACCGAGGAGGCCTTCCCGAGGTTCTCGGTGGTCCGGTCGCCGCGGCACGACCGAGCGATCGGACCGTTCCGCGCCCGCGCCGACGCCGTCGAGACGGCTGCGCTGCTGGCCCGCTTCACCGGGGTGCGGACGTGCACCACCCGGCTGGCCCGTTCGGCGCTCCACGGGCCGTCCTGCCCCCAGCTGGAGCTCTCGCCGTGCCCGGCCGCCCGGGACGTGCCCGCGACGGTCTATGCCGCCGCCCCCGCGCGGGCCGTGGAACTCATCGCCGGGGCCGACGACTCGGCGCTCTCGGAAGCCCTCACCCACGTCGGCCTGCTGGCCGAGCGGGGCAAGTACGAGACCGCCGCACGGTGGCGCGATCATGCCGCCACCGCGATCGACACCGTCTGGCGGGGCCAGCGGCTGCACGCCCTCGTCGCGGTCGACGAACTCGTCGCCGCACGGCCGGACGGTGCGGGCGGCTGGCACCTCGCGATCGTCCGATACGGTCAGCTCGCCGCCGCGGGCAACGCCTGCCGGGGCGTGCCCCCGATGCCGGTGATCGACGCGATATGCGCTGCGGCACAATCGGTTCTGCCCTCGGCCGCCCCGTTGGGCGGTGCGCTCGTCGAGGAGACCGGCCTCATCGCACGGTGGTTGACTCAGCCGGGAGTGCGCATCGTCCGGGTCGAGACGACGTCCGGGGACGGCTATGCCACGCCGGTGGCCGCCGCGGGCAGGCACGCGGCGTGGGCGGCGACCGCACGCTCGGCACGGATCGCCGCCAGGCAGACCGAGGCGTCAGAGCTGCAGAGTGAACCGCACCCAACGCGCGAGCAGGTCTTCGGCCGCCCCCGAGTCGATCGCGTCGGCGGCCCGCGCGAGGCCGACCTCCCACGCGGGCACCCATTTGGCGTCGCTGGATAGCCCGGCGTGCGCCACCATGGCGCCCGCGGCGTTCAGGACGACGGCGTCGCGGACGGCACCCTTGGCACCGGCGAACACCTCCCGGACCGAGGCGGCGTTGGCCTGGGCATCGCCGCCCGTCAGCTCGCTCAGATGGGCGCGCTCGAAGCCGAAGGCGCCGGGGTCGAACGTCAGCCGTTCGACGGTGCCGGCCTGCACGCGCCAGATGGTGCTCGTCGTGGTGGTGGTCAGTTCATCGAGGCCGTCGTCGCCGTGCACCACCAGCACGCTGGACCCGCGCGTCGCGAACACGCCCGCCATCACCTCGGCGAGGTCACCCCACGCGCACCCGATCAGACCGGCCCGCGGCGCCGCCGGATTCGTCAGCGGTCCAAGGAGATTGAAGACCGTCGGGACACCGATCTCCCGTCGCACAGCCGAGGCGTGCCGGTACGACGGATGGAACTGCGGGGCGAACGCGAAGCCGATGCCGACTTCGGCCACGCACCGGGCGACGTCGTCCGGGCCCAGGTCGATGCGCACGCCGAGGGCCTCGAGCGTGTCGGCGCCCCCGGACAGCGACGAGGCGGCCCGGTTGCCGTGCTTGACGACGGGCACACCGCTGGCCGCCACCACGATCGCGGCCATCGTCGACAGGTTGACCGTGTTGGCGCCGTCACCGCCGGTACCGACCACGTCCACCGCCGCCGTCCCGATGACGTCGGTGGGCACCCGGCGCGCGTGCCGAAGCATCGTGTCGGCGAGCTCCTTCACCTCCGCGGAGGTGGGCCCCTTCATCTTGATCGAGACCGCGAATCCCGCGATCTGGGCGGGCGTCGCGACCCCGGTCATGATCTGGTCCATGGCCCACCCCGCTTGTCCGCTCTCGAGCGGGCGTCCAGTGGTCAGGCGGCCCAGAATCTGCGGCCAGGTCATCGAATCGGTGGATGTCACGAATTGATTATTACGAATGTCGTGCCCCGGGTGGAGTTCGACAACTACAAAGCGTCATACTTCATGATGTGACGAGTGCTGTAGGGACGTCGGGAACCGCGATCACTGCGCGTGTGCATTCGCTGAACCGTCCCAACATGGTAAGTGTCGGCACCATCGTGTGGCTTTCCAGCGAGCTCATGTTCTTTGCTGGACTGTTCGCGATGTACTTCACCGCGCGGGCGCAAGCCGCCGGTGACTGGCCGCCGTCCCCGACCGAGCTCAACCTGGTGCAGGCCGTTCCGGTGACGCTGGTGCTGATCGCGTCGTCGTTCACGTGCCAGATGGGTGTCTTCGCCGCCGAGCGCGGTGACGTATTCGGACTACGCCGCTGGTACCTGCTGACCTTCTTCATGGGCGCGTTCTTCGTCGCCGGTCAGGGCTACGAGTACTACCACCTGGTCACCCACGGCACGACGATCCCCGGCAGCGCCTACGGCTCGGTGTTCTACCTGGCGACCGGATTCCACGGCCTACACGTCATCGGCGGCCTGATCGCGTTCCTGTTCCTGCTGGCGCGCACCCGCATGAGCAAGTTCACCCCGGCGCAGGCCACCGCAGCGATCGTCGTGTCGTACTACTGGCACTTCGTCGACATCGTGTGGATCGCGCTGTTCGCCGTCATCTACTTCGTTCGATGAGTGCCCGATGAGTGTCAAGGATGATGCGCCGCCCCCCGGACGGCCGATGAGAAGGGGTTCGATGAGCAGCAAGTCTCGCCGTCGGCTACGCCGGCGTGTGTCGGCAGCACTTCTGCTTCTGACCGGACTTCTCGTGGCGGGTGGCATCGCGGCCACCCTCACGCCCGAGCCGCAGGTCGCCGTCGCCGACGAGTCGGGACTGGCGCTGCTGAGAACCGGTCAGCAACTGTACGAGACGGCCTGCATCACGTGTCACGGCGCCAACCTGCAGGGTGTGCCCAGTCGCGGCCCGAGCCTGATCGGTGTCGGCGACGCATCGGTCTACTTCCAGGTGGGCTCCGGGCGCATGCCCGCGATGCGCGGCGAAGCGCAGATCGCCCGCAAGCCCCCCATCTTCGACCCCCACCAGGTCGACGCGATCGGCGCCTACGTCCAGGCCAACGGCGGCGGACCCGTCACCCCGCGGGACGCCAACGGCGCGGTCGCCGACAGCAGCCTGATCGGCAGCGACGTCGCCCGCGGTGGCGATCTCTTCCGCCTCAACTGCGCGTCGTGTCACAACTTCACCGGCAAGGGCGGCGCCCTGTCATCGGGCAAGTACGCGCCGGCCCTGGACGAGGCCACCCCCGCACAGATCTACACCGCGATGCAGACCGGCCCGCAGAACATGCCCAAGTTCTCCGATCGCCAGCTCAGCTCGGAGCAGAAGAAGGACATCGTCGCCTACGTCCGCCAGGCCACCGAGACGCCCGATCCGGGCGGCTACGGTCTGGGCGGCTTCGGCCCTGCGCCGGAGGGCATGGCGGCCTGGATCATCGGAATGGTCGCCGTCATCGGCGCCGCTATGTGGGTGGGATCGCGCGCATGAGCGACACGAACGATACGAACGGCGACGTCAAGGGCACCGACACTCCGGGCCAGGCCGGCGTTCCCGGTCAACCGAGCGACGCCGAACTGGCGAAGATGTCGCGTCAGGAGCTCGTCGCACTCGGCGGCAGGATGGACGGCGTCGAGACCGTCTTCATGGAGACGCGCTGGCCGATCGAGGGCACCAAGGCCGAGAAGCGGGCCGAGCGCACCGTGTCCTACTGGCTCATGTTCGGCGGCTTCCTGGGTTTGGCGCTGCTTCTCGTGTTCCTGTTCTGGCCGTGGGAGTACCAGCCGTACGGTTCCGCAGGCGAGTTCGTGTACAGCCTGGCCACGCCCCTCTACGGCCTGACGTTCGGACTGTCTGTCCTGGCAATCGGGATTGGCGCGGTGCTCTTCCAGAAGAAGTTCATCCCCGAGGAGATCTCGATCCAGGACCGCCACGACGGCGCCTCCCCCGAGATACAGCGCAGGACGGCGGCGGCCAACCTCACCGACGCGCTGGAGGGCTCAACCCTCAAGCGGCGCAAGCTGATTGGCTTGTCACTCGGTATCGGTCTCGGCGCGTTCGGGCTGGGCACCGCGGTAGCGTTCATCGGCGGCATCATCAAGAACCCATGGAAGCCCGTGGTCCCGACCGCCGAGGGCAAGAAGGCGGTGCTGTGGACGTCCGGGTGGACCCCGCGGTTCGTCGGCGAGACCATCTACATGGCCCGCGCCACGGGCCAGCCCGGCAGCTCGCCGTTCGTCAAGATGCGCCCCGAGGACATCGACGCGGGCGGCATGGAGACGGTCTTCCCGTGGCGGGCGTCCGACGGTGACGGGTCCACGTTCGAGTCCCACGAGCTGCTGACCGAAATCGCCATGGGTGTGCGGAACCCCGTGATGCTGATCCGCATCCGGCCCGAGGACATGACGCGGGTGGTCAAGCGCCAGGGTCAGGAGAGCTTCAACTTCGGCGATCTGTTCGCCTATACCAAGGTGTGCTCGCATCTGGGGTGCCCGTCCTCGCTGTACGAGCAGCAGACCTACCGAATCCTGTGCCCGTGCCACCAGTCGCAGTTCGACGCACTCCACTTCGCCCGTCCCATCTTCGGCCCGGCGGCCCGCGCCCTGGCGCAGCTTCCGGTGACCATCGACAAGGACGGGTATCTCGTCGCAAACGGTGATTTCATCGAACCAGTAGGACCGGCATTCTGGGAGCGGACGTCATGAGCCCAAAACTCGCTGAGTTGGCAGCGCATCAAGGCGATGCGATCGATTCGCGGTATCACCCGTCGGGGGCGGTGCGGCGTCAGCTGAACAAGGTGTTCCCGACGCACTGGTCGTTCCTGTTGGGTGAGATCGCGCTGTACAGCTTCATCGTGCTGCTGCTGACCGGTGTGTACCTGACCCTGTTCTTCGACCCGTCGATGGCCGAGGTCACTTATCACGGGGTGTATCAGCCGCTCAACGGGATTCAGATGTCCCGGGCCTATGAGACCGCACTGGACATCTCCTTCGAGGTCCGCGGTGGGCTGTTCGTCCGTCAGGTCCACCACTGGGCCGCGCTGCTGTTCGCCGCCTCGATCATGGTGCACCTGGCCCGGGTGTTCTTCACCGGCGCGTTCCGCCGGCCCCGCGAGGCCAACTGGGTGATAGGCTCGCTGCTGCTGATCCTGGCCATGTTCGAGGGCTACTTCGGCTACTCCCTGCCCGATGACCTGCTCTCGGGCACCGGCCTGCGGGCGGCGTTCTCCTCGATCACCCTGGGCATGCCCCTGATCGGGACCTGGCTGCACTGGGCCCTGTTCGGTGGGGACTTCCCCGGCGACATCATCATCCCCCGGCTCTACGCCCTGCACATCCTGCTGCTGCCGGGCATCATCCTGGCGTTGATCGGGGTGCACCTGGCGATGGTGTGGTTCCAGAAGCACACCCAGTTCCCCGGCCCCGGCCGCACTGAGCACAACGTGGTCGGTGTCCGGGTGATGCCGGTGTTCGCGGTGAAGTCCGGTGCGTTCTTCGCCATGACCGTCGGCGTGCTCGGCCTGATGGGCGGGCTGCTGCAGATCAACCCGATCTGGCAGCTGGGCCCCTACAAGCCCTCCCAGATCTCCGCGGGCAGCCAGCCCGACTTCTACATGATGTGGACCGACGGCCTCGCCCGCATCTGGCCGCCATGGGAGCTCTACCCCTTTGGACACACCGTGCCCGCCGCGGTCGCCGTCGCTCTGTTGATGGGGCTGGTGTTCATCTTGCTCACCATCTATCCGTTCCTGGAGAAGAAGTTCTCCGGCGACACGGCCCACCACAACCTGCTGCAACGCCCGCGGGACGCCCCGGTGCGCACCGCGATCGGCGCCATGGCCATCGCGTTGTACATCGTGCTGACCTTCTCGGCGATGAACGACATCCTCGCGCTGAAGTTCCACATCTCGCTGAACGCGACCACCTGGATCGGCCGCATCGGCATGGTGGTGCTGCCCGCGATCGTCTACTACATCACCTACCGGTGGGCGATCAGCCTGCAGCGCAGCGACCGCGCCGTGCTCGAACACGGCATCGAGACCGGCATCCTCAAGCGCCTGCCCCACGGCGCCTACATCGAGCTGCACCAACCGCTCGGCCCGGTCGACGACCACGGTCACCCGATCCCGCTGCAATACCAGGGCGCCGCTCTCCCCAAGAAGATGAACAAACTGGGCTCCGCCGGCGCCCCCGGCACCGGCAGCTTCCTCTCCCCCGATCCCGAAGGCGAACAGACCGCACTCGTCGAGGCCGCACACGCTGCCGAACACCGTGCCCAACTCGCCCTCAAGGAACGGCAACACACCAACGGAAGCAACGGGTCCAACGGCAACGGGTCCAACGGCCAGCACTAGCCGCTCGACCGCACGTCAACCGACGGCCGACCCGACGAGAGTCGGGGCGGTCGTCGCGTTGGCGGGGGGCGGTGAAGAAGGGGTCAGCGGGAGCCGGCGAGCACGTGGCGCAGCTGACGGAGGAAATACCACGGGGCGGCGCACATGGCCACGGTGATGACTCCCGCTACGACGTATACGGCCCATGAAGCGGAGTCGTGATGCGTGGCCATCAGATAGGTCGCTACGCCGACTCCCGTTGCGGCAGCACCGGTTGCGGCGGTGACGACCGACGTGCAACGGAGCCAGATTTGCTCGACCGCGGCAGTGGGGAAACCCACCGGACCGCCCGCCGTCGGAAGGGGATGTCGGCGCTGCACGGGCGCTCCGAAGGGTTGCAGCCGCTGCGTCAGCCCCGGGGCGTCACCGGCTACGTTCCCGGCGTCCGCTGCGGCCGGTCGCGACGCACCGTCGGAGGTCGCCGTCTGCCGGGCGCGCAGCAGTAGCGGAATGGCGCCGACGATCACCGCGGCGGATACGCCGATGACGGTGTAGAGCAACCACGGGGTGTCTGAGCTGCCTCCGCCGGGGCCGACCGTCTCGGAGTTCGTGAGGCCGACGAGGGCGACGACGGCCGCCACTGCGGCGCCCAGCGCCGCCAGCCAGAAGGCGATGGCGACGATGACGAGAATGCGGTCGGTCCGGTCCGGTGTGACCACTGCTCCGGTGTCATGGGTCATCAACAGCTCGTCTGCCAATCATTGTTCTGTTGTGAGGCAATGGTCTGCCCGTCGCTGGTGGTGATCTGACAGTTCAACTTGCTCAGTCGCAGCAGACTCGATGCCTGCACCGAGCCGAACTCCGACATCGAGATCGGTGTCACCGTCAGTGACCACGGGATGTATACGTTCTGCTGCGTGCGCTGCCGGCCCGATGCATCGGTGTAGGTGACGGAGATGCGATCCAATGGCGCCTTGGTTCCCGTCACCGTGTAGGTGATGAATCTCGGACCCGCGGGAGCGGTGCTCGTCACCGGCGGAGGCCCGGTCTCGGCAGGCGGCGGTGGCGGTGCCTCCGTCGCTGGGGGTGGCGGCGGAGGGGGCGGCTCCTGCGTCAC
This sequence comes from Mycolicibacterium sp. TUM20985, assembly GCF_030295745.1. Lineage (NCBI taxonomy): Bacteria > Bacillati > Actinomycetota > Actinomycetes > Mycobacteriales > Mycobacteriaceae > Mycobacterium > Mycobacterium antarcticum. Next base: position 2,274,461 of record NZ_AP027291.1, on the reverse strand, counting down.
CGTGACCGTCTCCGGCGGCGGTGGGGGCGGCTCCTCGGTGGTGGGCGGCGGCGGCGGTGGCGTCGTCGTGGTGATCTCGTCCTGGACCGGTGGCACCGACGTCGTCGTGCTGGTCTCCGGGGTCGCCAGCGTTTCACTATCCGTCCGGGTGACCAGCACCGCTACCGAGGCGACCAACGAGATCGCCGCGACGATGGCCACCACGCCGACCACCCAGGGCCATCGCGGTGGCGTCGCGTCATCGTCGTCGCCCGAGGCGGGGTCGAAGGTGTCGTAGTCGTACAGCGCGGAGTCCGCGGGCACATACGGTGCACTGGTGAACTGCTCGGATTCCGGCGCTGAGTACGCCTGGGAGTAGATCTCCGTCTCGCCCGTCTTCGGCGGCACCTCCCGAGCCGGTTCGTCCTGCCCCGAAGACTTCGACTGTGGAGAATCCGGTTCTGGGGGATTCGGCCCGCTCATCTACGCCTGTCCTTTTCGACTGCCCATACGGCGCGACGTCAGCGTCGGTGTCGTGACTGGCCGTGCCTCGGCAACCTTAGCGAAGGTCGCGCCGTGGCGGCTCGGGTGGCACCGTGCGTCGACCAACTGAGGCCTCTATCGTGACCTTGAGCCGGGGGCGGTCAGTGCTTCTCGGGGCCGACGTAGTACTCGAAGACCAGGCCGGCCACCGCCGCCAGCACCAAGCAGACGCCCGCAAAGATCAGCCACGGCAACCACAGAGCGACGGCCACGGCGGTCACCGACGCCGACAACGCGATCAGCAACGGCCACCAGCTGTGTGGGCTGAAGAAGCCCAACTCCCCCGCGCCATCGGAGATCTCGGCGTCCTCGTAGTCCTCGGGACGGGTGTCGAGCCGCCGCGCGACGAACCGGAAGAACGTGCCGATGATGAGCGACAGGCCCATGGTCAGAACCAGTGCCGTAGTACCCGCCCACTCGATGCCGCCGTTGGCGTAGATCGCGGTCAACGTGCCGTACAGGACGGCGCAGAGCGCGAAGAATGCGGTCAGGAACTCGAACAGTCTCGCTTCGATGTGCATGAGGTGTCGTCCCCTACTTGCTCGCCATGGGAACCTGCTCGCCCCGGCGCGATTCGAATGGACGCGTCGTGACCGCCAACTCGGGCAGGCCGACGGCCCCCAGCGCGTCGGCGTTGGTCCCGTTGGGGTTGTCGATGCGGTATTGGAGGTAGGCCTTGAACACGTTGGGCTCCACGACGCGGACCTCGAAGTTCATCATCGAGTGGTACGTGCCGCACATCTCGGTGCAGCGACCGACGAAGGCGCCGGTGTTCTGAATCTCGCTGACCTGGAAGACGTTGTCGGAGTTGTTGGCCTTCGGATCGGGCATGACGTCGCGCTTGAAGAGGAACTCCGGAACCCAGAAGCCATGGATCACGTCCGCCGAGGCGATCTGGAACTCGACGCGCTTGCCCTTGGGCAGCACCAGGATCGGGATCTCGTTGCTGGTCCCGGTGGTCTCGACCTTGTCGAAGTTGAGGTAGGTGCGATCCTCGGGATTCAGTCCCTTGATCGGACCGACGATCTCTTCGCCGTGCTCGTCGACACCCTCGGGCTTGGACACCATCGCGTTCTTGCGCGCGGGGTCGGCACCGTCGTAGCTGAGCGTGCCGTCCTTGAAGTCGACCTTCTGGTAGCCGAACTTCCAGTTCCACTGGAAGGCCGTCACGTCGATCACGACGTCGGGGTTGGGCTCCTTCTTCAGCATCGTCTCCTGCACGACCACGGTGAAGTAGAACAGCACCGAGATGATGAGGAACGGCACGACTGTCAGCACCAACTCGAGAGGCATGTTGTAGCCGAATTGACGCGGCAGTTCGGTGTCGGTGTCCTTCTTCCGATGGAACGCGCTGGTCCAGAAGATCAGCGCCCACACGATGACACCGACGACCAGCGAGGCGATGACGCTGCCGATCCACAGTTCACGGTTGAGCTTGCCCTCTGGCGTGATGCCGTTCGGCCAGCCGAGCCCGAGGGCCTCGGACCAACTGCAGCCGCTGAGAAGGAGCGCAGTCCCGCCCAGTACGACCGACAACGCCACCAACCGGAACCCGCGAGCGGTCACGTTGGTGCCTCCTAGAAATGGGTGAAACCGGCGAATACTACGCAGCGTAGACCACACCGACGGACACGGACGAAGCGACCGGGGAATGTCACCGATGGGATCGCAAAATGACCTAGGGCGCTGGTTCGACGCGCCTCGCCATTGGCGCATACTGGCGCGGTGTGCGGACTGCTGGCCTACCTGCGTGACCCGTCGGCCGACCCGTCCGCCGAACTGGTGGACGCAGTGTCCGGGGCGGCTCATCTCATGCGTCACCGCGGCCCCGACGAGCCGGGCACCTGGGCGGACGACGACGCTGCGCCCGGGGTGGTCCTCGGCTTCAACCGCCTGTCGATCATCGACATCGCCCACAGCCACCAACCGCTGAGCTGGGGCCCACCCGAGCAGCCCGGCCGTTACAAGCTGGTCTTCAACGGCGAGATCTACAACTACCTCGAACTGCGGGCCGAACTGTCGGCCAGCCATGGCGTCGAGTTCGCCACCGATGGTGACGGCGAGGCGATCCTCGCGGCGTACCACCACTGGGGCACCGACGCGCTGCACCGCCTCCGGGGCATGTTCGCCTTCGCGTTGTGGGACGCCGAGGAGCGGGAGCTGTTCTGCGCGCGCGACCCGTTCGGCATCAAGCCGCTGTTCATGGCGACCGGGGCGGGCGGCACGATCGTCGGTAGCGAGAAGAAGTCGCTGCTCGCACTCGCCCCCGTGGCGGGCATCGACCTGACCATCGACGAGCGCGCCCTGCAGCACTACACCGTGCTGCAGTACGTGCCGGAGCCGGAGACGCTGCACCGCGGCGTGCGCCGGCTGGAGTCGGGCAGCTACGCCCGCATCCGCCAGGGCGGCACACCGGAGGTGACGAGGTACTTCGTGCCCCGCTTCGCCGCGACGCCGTTCGCCGTGGGGTCGGAGCAGGCCCGCTACGACGAGATCACCGCCGTGCTGGAGGACTCCGTCGCCAAGCACATGCGCGCCGACGTCACAGTGGGAGCCTTCCTCTCGGGCGGCATCGATTCGACGGCAATCGCCGCGCTGGCGATGCGGCACAACCCGCGCTTGATCACGTTCACCACCGGCTTCGAGCGCGAGGGCTTCTCGGAGGTCGACGTCGCCGTCGCGTCCGCCGAGGCGATCGGCGCCCGCCACGTCACCAAGGTCGTCAGCCAGGCCGAGTTCGTGGAGGCGTTGCCCGAGATCGTCTGGTATCTGGACGAACCGGTGGCCGATCCCGCCCTGGTGCCGCTCTTCTTCATCGCACGCGAAGCGCGCAAGCACGTCAAGGTGGTGCTGTCGGGCGAGGGTGCCGACGAACTGTTCGGCGGCTACACGATCTATCGGGAGCCGTTGTCGCTGAAGGCCTTCGATTACGTTCCCGGCGCGCTGCGCCGGTCGCTGGGCAGGGCATCGCGTCCCCTGCCCGAGGGCATGCGTGGCAAGAGTCTGCTGCACCGCGGTTCGCTGACGCTGCAGGACCGGTACTACGGCAACGCCAGGAGTTTCTCCGACGCCCAGTTGCGTGCGGTGCTGCCGGGATTCCGGCCGGAGTGGACGCACACCGACGTGACCGCGGCCCTCTACGCCGAATCCGAGGGCTGGGACCCGGTGGCCCGCATGCAACACGTCGACCTGTTCACGTGGCTGCGCGGCGACATCCTGGTCAAGGCCGACAAGATGACGATGGCCAACTCGCTGGAGTTGCGCGTGCCCTTCCTCGACCCCGAGGTATTCGAGGTCGCGTCCCGACTTCCGTTCGACCAGAAGATCACCCGCGCCACGACGAAGTACGCGTTGCGCCGGGCGCTCGAACCGATCGTCCCCCCACACGTGCTCAACCGCGCCAAACTTGGCTTCCCCGTGCCGATTCGCCATTGGCTGCGTTCAGGTGAGCTGCTCGACTGGGCGCATGCGACGGTGGCCGCATCGCAGACCGACGGGTTGATCGACATTGCCGGCGTTTCGCGGATGCTCGACGAACACCGCAACGGCGAAGCCGATCACAGCCGCCGGCTGTGGACCGTCCTCATCTTCATGCTGTGGCACGCGATCTTCGTCGAGCAAAGCGTGGTACCCCGCATCGCCGAACCGACGTATCCCGTTCAGCTGTAGCAGGATTCAGCGACCGGCGGGGAATCAGCTCAGCGTCGCGCCGATTTCGTCCGCGGCCTCTTGGCCGTAGGCGTCGGCGAGCCGGGTGACCGCGGCGTCGCGGTCCCACGCCCACTCCTGCGGTCCACTCGCCTCGAGCACGAGCACGGCGACCAGTGACGCCAACTGCGCCGCGCGCTCCAGGCTCAGCCCCGCGGCGCGGCCGGTCAGGAAGCCGGCGCGGAATGCGTCCCCGATACCCGTCGGGTCGGCCTGATGGGTCTCGGGCACGACGTCGACGTGGATGAAGTCACCGTCCGAGGACACCAGGTCGACACCCTTGGGTCCGAGGGTCGTCACGCGCAGACCGATCTGGTTCATCACCTCGGCCTCACTCCACCCCGACTTCTGCAGCAGCAGGTCCCACTCGTAGTCGTTGGTGAAGAGGTAGGTCGCGCCGTCGATGAGCTTGCGGATCTCCTCGCCCGAGAGGCGGGCGAGCTGCTGGGACGGATCGGCGGCGAAGGGCAACCCGAGCGCCCGGCATTCCTCGGTGTGCAGGAACATCGCGTCGGGATCGTTGGCCCCGACGATGACGAGGTCGATCGACTCGGTGCGGGACACGACGTCGGCGAGCTTGATGTTGCGGGACTCCGACATTGCGCCCGGATAGAAGGATGCAATCTGCGCCATGTCCTCGTCGGTGGTGCAGACGAAGCGCGCGGTGTAGGCGGAATCGGAGATTAGGACCGACGAGCAGTCCACCCCGTGCGAGGTCAGCCAGTCCCGGTATTCGTCGAAGTCCTTGCCCGCCGCACCGACGAGCGTGACGTCGCCGCCCAGCACGCCGATGGCGAAGGCCATGTTGCCCGCCACCCCGCCGCGGTGCAGGACGAGATCGTCCACCAGGAAGCTCAGCGACACCTTCTGGAGGTGGTCGGCCAGCAACTGTTCAGAGAACTTGCCGGGGAACTTCATCAGATGGTCGGTCGCAATGGATCCGGTCACCACAATCGTCACGAAGCGCTACCCCTCAATTAGTTAAACCGTCTAGACAACACTAGCTGGCAGGTCGGTGCGCTAGCCTAACAACGTCATGGCTGGCCCAATCCCGTACCCCGAGTCCCCCAATCAGCGGCCCCTCGGACCCATGCCCCATCCGGGTTATCCGCCATCGCCGTACCCGGGCACTCTGCCGCCCCCGGTCAACTACCCGCCACCTCAGCGCCGCAATCGCTTTGCGCTCATCATCGTCGCCCTGGTGGTCATCGCCCTGGTGGTCGCCGTCATCACGACGATCGTCATGACCTCACGCAAGGACGACGGCGGCCTCGCCACCGTGACCGATGCGTCGGCCACGACCGCCATCCAGGGCTACCTCGATGCGTTGACCAAGGGCGACGACGAGACGGTGGCGCGCAACAACTCCTGCGGATTCTTCGATGCGGTCACCGACAAGCGGTCGGACATGACGCTCGCCAAGCTGACCAGTGACGCCTTCCAACGGCAGTACGACAGCGTCGAAGTGTCGAAAATCGACAAGGTCGTGGCGTGGTCGCCCAATCAGTCCCAGGTGCTCTTCACGATGCGGGCCACACCCGCAGGCCGCAGTCAGGGTGAGGTGGAGCGCCAAGGCATCGCCCAGTTGCTCATCCAGGGACCGGACATCCTGGTCTGCTCATACCTGCCAAGGAACGCCGGGCAGTTCTAGCCAGCTCCAACGCCGTCGAACGTGACGCCACTGCGAGAAGTCGTCGTGAATCTCGCAGTGGCGTCACGTTCGGCGCATCGGCCGGCTAGCGGGGGTGACTCAGTTGAACGAATCGCCGCACGCGCAGGAGCCGCCCGCGTTGGGGTTGTCGATCGTGAAACCGGTCTTCTCGATGCTGTCGACGAAGTCGATCGTGGCGCCTTGTAGATACGGGGCACTCATGCGATCGACCGTCAGCGTGACACCGCTGAACTCGACGTTGAGGTCACCGTCGAGCGACCGGTCGTCGAAGGCGAGCTCGTAGCGAAGGCCCGCGCAACCGCCGGGCTGAACCGCGATCCGCAGTTTCAGGTCATCGCGGCCTTCCTGGTCCAGCAGCGACTTGGCCTTGGCAGCGGCAGCGTCGGTGAGGAGTGCTCCGTGAGCAGCGGTGGTAGTCGTGGTCGACTCGTCCTGAATGGTCATTCCTACTCCCTGTGCATTGTCATGCGTCGGATAGCTCAACGGTACCTTGCCGGACCGCTATTCCCGACCCGTGCGGTCTCCCCAACCCGCAGCGGTCTGTTCCGCGAGCCCCGTGAGCTGACGCGCGGCGTCGTCGATCGCGACCTGGACGGAGCCCGCGTAGTCCGTGATCGAGTGTGCGGCGGCGATGCCCGCCTCCCGCCATGCGGCCGCGGGCAGCGTCACCTGCCCGGCGAGCACCACTACGGGCGCGTCGCGGGCGCCCCCGGCCAGCGCGCTGACCACCTTTCCGTGCAGTGACTGGTCGTCGAAACGACCCTCGCCGGTGATGATCAGGTCGGCGTCCGCCACGTCGCCCGACAGCCCGGTGTGCTCGGCGATGACGGCGGCGCCCGACTCGCGGCGCCCGCCGAGCGCCAGCAGGGCGGCCCCGATGCCTCCGGCGGCTCCAGCGCCGGGTTCGGTGCGGACGTCGCGGCCCCCGGCGGTAGCCAGCACGTCGGCCCAGCCGGTCAACCTCGCTTCGAGCCGGTCGACGGTGGCGGGATCGGCGCCCTTCTGCGGGCCGAACACGTGGGCCGCGCCGCGTGGGCCGAGCAGCGGGTGCTCGACGTCGGTGGCGGCGATCAACTCCACGGACGCCAGACGCGCGATGGCGGCGTCGAGGCCGTCGAGCGCCTCGACCATGCCGCGGCCGCCGTCGGTGCAGGCACTGCCGCCCAGCCCGACGACGATGCGAGCGGCGCCCGCCTGCAGCGCGGCGTCGAGGAGCTGACCGACTCCCCCGCTGTGCGCGGCGACGGCGGTCTCGACCGTCGGCGGACCGCCGAGCCGGGCAAGTCCACACGCCTGCGCGCACTCGACGTAGGCCGTTCCCGACGCGGCGTCGTAGACCCATTCCGCGGTGACGTCGTCGCTCAGTGGGCCGCTGACCACCGCCGAGCGGCGACCGCCGAAGCGGCTGGCGAGCACGTCGACGAAGCCGGGGCCGCCGTCGGACTGGGGGGCGAGCGTCAACCGATCGCCGGAGCGGGCCCGCTGCCAGCCGGTGGCGATGGCCTCGGCGGCCTGAACCGCGGTGAGACTGTCGCCGTAGCAGTCGGGTGCGATCAACACGCGCATCGCCGAGACCGTCATCGGTTCACGGTAAGTCCGGGTGGTCGGAGGTGCATGTCGAGCGGCGCACCAAACGGACGTAACCTGGGAGACGTGAATCTGCTGGGTCGTAAGAAGGACAGTCCCCCACCCGAGGAGACCGACGGCTTCGGCGCCGAGAGGTTGACCAACGCCGAGGCGGAGGCCCGGGCCCGCGTCACCGCCCCCAAGGGCAGGCCGACGCCGAAGCGCAACCAGACCCGCGCGCGTGGGCCGGTGGCGCCCGCGCCGATGACGGCTGCCGAGGCGCGCAAGCGCAAGAAGGCCGCCAAGCAGACGATGACCAAGGACGAGCGCAAGGCCGACAAGCTGGTACGGCGTGCCGCGCTGGCCGAGCGCCGCGAGAAGATGATGGCGGGTGACGACGCCTATCTGCTGCCCCGCGACAAGGGTGCGCTCCGCCGGTACGCCCGCGACATCGTCGATGCGCGCCGCAACCTGCTCGGGCTGTTCATGCCGGCCGCGCTCGCACTCGTGTTCGTCATGTTGTCGCTGCCATCGGTCCAGATTCAGTACTACGTGCAGTTCGTCATGCTGGGCTTGGTCGTGGTGATGGTGATCGACGGGTTCCTGATCGCGCGGCGGGTGAACGCCGGCGTCGACGCCAAGTTCCCCGACAACACCGAGAGCGGTTGGAAGCTCGGCTTCTACGCCGCCAGTCGCGCGTCGCAGCTGCGCCGCATGCGTGCCCCCCGCCCTCAGGTCGAGCGCGGCGCGAAGGTCGCTTGAGCCGAGGTGCGCGTCCTCGCGCTCGGCGGTATCAGGTCGGGCAAGTCGCAGTGGGCTGAGGCGACCATCACCCGGGCAGCCGGGCCCGGCGCCGACCTCCGCTACGTGGCCACCGGTGCCATCTCGTCCGATCCCGACTGGTCGGCGCGGGTGGCAGTCCACCGGGCCCGCCGCAGCGACCAGTGGTCCACGGTCGAAAGTACCGACGTAGCAACGCAATTGCGGTCCGATGACAGGGTGCCGACCCTGGTGGACGACGTGGGCGGCTGGCTCGTCGCCGCGATGGACCGGCGCGACGCGTGGACCGGGGGCGCGATAGCGGCCGACGTCGACGACCTCATCGAGGCAGTCGAGTCCTTTCGGGGGCCGCTGGCACTGGTCAGTCCCGAGGTCGGATTGTCGATCGTGCCGGCGACCGCGTCGGGCCGACGGTTCGCCGACGAGCTGGGCGTGTTGAATCAACGTCTCGCGTCCGTGTGCGATCACGCCGTACTGGTGATCGCCGGACAGCCGCTGACGGTCAAGGAGCCCTCGTGACGGACATGCCATCGATCCCCGACGTTCCGGCCCTCGACGCCGACGCCGAGGCCGCCGCCCGCACCCGCCACGGCAGGCTGACGAAACCGCCCGGGTCACTGGGCCGCCTCGAGGATTTGTCGATCTGGGTGGCGGGATGCCAGGGCGCGTGCCCACCGAACCAGTTCCTGCGTCCGCGGGTGGTCGTGTTCGCCGGCGATCACGGGGTGACCACGGCCGGGGTCTCCGCCTTCCCCCCCGAGGTGACCGCGCAGATGGTCGCGAACTTCGACGGCGGCGGCGCGGCGATCAACGCACTGGCCGACGTCGCCGGCGCATCCGTGCGGGTGGTCGACGTCGCCGTCGACTGTGACGAGCCACTGTCGCAGGCGATCGGCGCACACAAGGTGCGGCGCGGCAGCGGCAACATTGCCGTCGAGGACGCGCTCTCGGCCGAGGAGGCCGTCGCCGCGGTGGCGGCGGGCAGGGCGATCGCCGACGAGGAGGTCGACGCCGGCGCCGACCTGCTGATCGCCGGTGACATGGGCATCGGAAACACTACGGCGGCAACGACATTGATTGCCGCGCTGACCGCATCGGAACCCGTCGTGGTGGTGGGACGCGGCACCGGCATCGACGATGCGGGGTGGGCCCGCAAGACGGCGGCCATCCGGGATGCGCTGCACCGCGCCCGCGACGTCTCCGCGGATCCCGTCGGCCTGCTGCGGGTGTGCGGCGGTGCCGACCTCGCCGCGATGGCCGGTTTCCTCGCGCAGGCCGCCGTCCGACGAACTCCGGTCTTGCTCGACGGTGTGGTCGTGACTGCGGCTGCCCTGGTCGCCGACCGCTTGGCGCCGGGGGCGCGGGCGTGGTGGCAGGCCGGGCATCGATCGACCGAGCCCGCTCATACGATCGCGCTCCAGCACCTGCGGTTGGAGCCCATCGTGGATCTCGGAATGCGCCTCGGCGAGGGTACGGGTGCCGCCGTCGCGCTGCCGGTGCTGCGGGCGGCGGTGGCCGCCCTGTCGTCGATGGCCACCTTCGACGAGGCGCACGTCTCCGACAACGCGTCCGGAGGGCAGGAGCGGAGCGACCCGGGAATCGAATCCGGCGGGCAGGAGCGGAGCGACCCGGGAATCGAATCCGGAGGGCAGGAGCGGAGCGACCCGGGAAATGAATTCGGAGGGCAGGAGCGGAGCGACCCGGGAAATGAGGCGTGATCGGCTCTCTGGCATCGGCATTCGCATTTGCGACCGTTCTGCCGGTGCGCACTCGCCAACCCTTCGGTCGCGGCGCCCTGACCGCGCTGCCGGTCGTCGGCCTGGCCCTGGGTGCGGCGGCGGCGGGAGCGGCGTGGGTGGCCACGGCGGCATTCGGTGCCGGTAATCCCCTGTCCGGCATGGCCGTAGTGACGGTGCTGCTGTTGGCGACGCGTGGTCTGCACGTCGACGGTCTCGCGGACACGGTGGACGGACTCGGCTGCTACGGACCGCCCGAGCGGGCACTGGCCGTCATGCGCGACGGCCCGGCCGGCCCGTTTGGGGTGGCCGCAATCGTGGTGACGATCGTCGTCCAGGGACTGACGTTCACCGTGCTCGGACCCATGGCGATCGTCGTCGCCGTCGCGGCCGGCCGGGTCGCGGTGGTTCTCGCCTGCCGCCGGTCCGTACCCGCCGCGCCGGGCGGCACGCTGGCGGCGCTGGTCGCGGGCACACAGCCGCTGTGGGTGGCCGCGGCCTGGGTCGCCGCCGTCGCCGCCGCCGCGGTCACCGCAACCGAACTCCCCTGGCAGGGACCGCTGGTCGTCGTGGTGGCCCTGGCGTTCAGCGTCGCGCTGGTGGCGCATTGCGTACGCCGGTTCGGTGGGATCACCGGCGACGTGCTCGGGGCGTGCGTCGAACTGACGACCACGCTCACCGCGCTGGGCCTGGCGGTCGGCTGAGGGTCAGCCGAGGCGGGTCATCCAGTCGTGGGTGTCGGCGAACGTGCCGCGCTGGATGCCGGTCAGGGTGTGGCGCAGCGCCATCGTGACCTCACCCGGCTCGCCGTCGGCCACGGTGAACTCGCCGTCATTGGACTTGACGTGGGACACCGGGGTGATCACGGCCGCAGTGCCGCAGGCGAACACCTCGGTGATCTCACCGGCGGCGGCCTTCTTCTGCCATTCGTCGACGTCGATCTTGCGTTCCTCGACGGAGTAGCCGGCATCGGTTGCCAACTGCAACAGTGACTTCCGCGTGATCCCGGGCAACAGGGAACCGTTCAGTTCGGGCGTGACAAGGCGCGCGGTGCCGCCGCTACCGAACACGAAGAACAGGTTCATGCCGCCCATCTCCTCGACGTAGCGGCGCTCGATGGCATCGAGCCAGACGACCTGATCGCAACCGTGCTCCGCCGCCTCCGCCTGCGCGAGCAGCGACGCGGCGTAGTTGCCGCCGGTCTTGGCCGCGCCGGTCCCGCCCGGGCTGGCGCGCACGTACTCCGTCGACAGCCACACCGACACCGGCTTGATGCCACCCTTGAAGTACGCCCCCGCCGGCGATCCGATCACCATGTACCGGTACTCGGTGGCCGGCCGCACTCCCAGACCGGGCTCGGTGGCGAAGATGAACGGCCGCAGGTACAGCGACTGCTCGCCGCCCGCTGCGGGCACCCAGTCGTGGTCGACGGCGATCAGCTGTCGCAGCGATTCCAGGAAGACGTCTTCTGGCAGTTCGGGGATGGCGATTCGGCGGCAGGAGTTCCGCAACCGCGCGGCGTTGACCTCGGGGCGGAACGACACGATGGAGCCGTCCACCCATCGGTACGCCTTGAGACCCTCGAAGACCTCCTGCGCGTAGTGCAGCACCACCGCGGACGGGTCGAGCTCGATCGGGCCGTACGGGAGGACCGTCGCATCGTGCCACCCCCGGCCCTCGGCGTAGGTGATCGACACCATGTGGTCGGTGTGGAAGCGACCGAACCCCGGGTCGGCGAGAATTCCGGCGCGTACCTCGTCGCTTGCCGGATTCGCATTGCGGGCAAGCGTGAACTCGAGGGGGCCATCAGTCATGAGCCGATTGTATAACTCATGACTAGCGAGTTTTTGCCTCCACGAACGGGGGTGCGACCACCTCGCACTCGAGCGCGCGACCCCTCACGTCCACCGCGACGCGCTGCCCGTCGGCGACGTCGGCGTCGGCATCGATGAGAGCCAGTGCAATGCCGAGTTTCAGTGTCGGAGAGAAGGTTCCCGACGTCGTCACACCGACCGGCCGGTCGCCGTCGAGCACCGTCATGTCCGCGCGAAGCACACCCCGGCCCAGTGCCTTCAGGCCGCGGAGCACGCGCCGCGGCCCGGCTTCCTTCTCCGCCAGCAAGGCGTCGCGGCCCCAGAACTGATCCTTCTTCCACCCGACGGCCCAGCCGCACCGGGCCTGTAGCGGAGAGATGTCCAGCGACAGTTCGTGACCGTGCAGCGGATAGCCCATCTCGGTGCGCAGCGTGTCACGGGCGCCGAGCCCGGCCGGTTCTCCGCCCGCAGCCTTCACCGCTTCGACCAGCGCGTCGAATACGACCGCGGCGCGGTCCCACTCGGGCAGCAGCTCGTAACCGTGTTCCCCGGTGTAGCCGGTGCGGCAGACGCGGACCTTGACTGATTCCCCGCCCGCTGCGTACTCCGCGTCGGCGTAGCCCATGTAGTCCATGTCGGCAGGCAGCCCCAGGGCGCGGAGCACCTCGGCCGACTTGGGACCCTGCACCGCGAGGACCGCGTAGGAGCGGTGCTCGTCGGTGATGGTGAGCCCCGCGGGCGCCTTCGCCTGCAGCGCGGCCACGACCGCGGCGGTGTTGGCGGCGTTCGGCACCAGGAACACCTCGTCGTCGGAGACGTAGTAGGCGATCAGATCGTCGATAACGCCACCAGAGTCGTTGCAGCACAAGGTGTACTGCGCCTTGCCGGTGCCGATGCGACGGAGGTCGTTGGTCAACGAGGCGTTGACGTACTCGGCGGCTCCCGGTCCCACCACCAGCGCCTTGCCCAGGTGGCTGACGTCGAAGAGACCGACGGCGTTGCGGGTGGCGTTGTGCTCGCTCACCGTGCCCGCGTAGGACACCGGCATGAGCCAGCCCCCGAATTCGGCGAAACTCGCCCCCAGTGCGCGGTGGCGGTCCTCCAGCGGGCCCTTCAGCAGGTTCTCACTCACGACCAGTGAGCCTAGTAGCCGGGAGCCGCGGCGACCTCTGCGCCCGGGCTGCGGCCGTGACTAGGCTCAGTCCGTGAGCACCGCACCCGGCTACCAGTCCCCGTCCGTCACCGTCTCCGCCACGCTGCCCAAGCGTGGCACCGGCTCGGCGGTGCTGATCGTCCCGGTCGTGACCGGTGACGACGACCGGGCGAAGGTCGTCTCGAACCCGTTCCTCGACGCCGAGGCGGTCGGCGAGATCGAGGTGGCGCTGGAGGCCCTCGGGGCCAAGGGCGGCACCGACCAGACCACGCGGCTGCCCGCCCCGTCCCTTGCGGTGGGAAGCGTGCTCGCGGTCGGCCTCGGTAAGTCCCGCGACGAATGGCCGAGCGACGCGATCCGACGGGCGGCCGGCGCGGCGGCGCGAGCCCTCAGCGGCACCGAGAGCGTCGTCACCACGCTGTCGGAACTCGACATGGCGGCGACCGTGGAAGGACTGATCCTCGGTGCCTACCGGTTCAGCGACTTCCGCAGCGCCAAGACCGCCCCCAAGGAGCCCGGCCTGGCGAAGATCACGGTGCTCTCGACGGCCAAGGGCGCCAAGGCCGCCGCCGCCCGCGGCACGAACGTCGCTACCGCCGTCGCCACGGCGCGCGATCTGGTCAACACTCCCCCGAGTCACCTCTATCCCGACGAATTCGCCAAACGCGCAAGGGCTTTGGGCGAATCGGTGGGCCTGCAGGTCGAAGTCCTCGACGAGAAGGCCCTCGAGAAGGGTGGGTACGGCGGCATCATCGGCGTCGGCAAGGGATCCTCACGCCCGCCGCGCCTGGTCCGGCTGACCCACAAGGGCGGCAAGGGGCGCAAGGCCAAGAAGGTCGCCCTCGTCGGCAAGGGCATCACCTTCGACACCGGCGGCATCTCGATCAAGCCCGCCGCCAACATGCATCAGATGACCTCCGACATGGGCGGTGCGGCCGCGGTCATCGCGACCGTGGTGCTGGCCGCCAAGCAGCAACTGCCCATCGACGTGATCGCCACCGTGCCGATGGCCGAGAACATGCCGTCGTCCACCGCGCAGCGGCCCGGTGACGTCCTCACCCAGTACGGCGGCATCACCGTCGAGGTGCTCAACACCGACGCCGAGGGCCGGCTGATCCTGGCCGACGGCATCGTGCGGGCCTGCGAGGACGGCCCCGACTACCTGATCGAGACGTCGACGCTGACGGGCGCGCAGACGGTGGCCCTCGGCGGTCGCACGCCCGGCGTCATGGGCAACGACGAGTTCCGCGACCGGGTGGCCACGCTGTCGCAGGCCGTCGGCGAGAACGCCTGGGCGATGCCGCTGCCCGAGGAACTCAAGGACGATCTCAAGTCGACGGTCGCCGACCTCGCCAACGTCAGCGGGTCCCGCTACGCAGGCATGCTGGTCGCGGGCGTCTACTTGCGCGAGTTCGTCGCCGACGGCGTGCAGTGGGCGCACATCGACGTCGCGGGCCCGGCGTACAACACGGGCGGACCGTGGGGTTACACGGGCAAGGGCGGCACCGGGGTGCCGACGCGCACCATGTTCGCCGTGCTCGAGGACATCGCCGAGAAGGGCTAACTCTCGCCGAGCTCGCGGCGCATGTCGCGGTCGCGTGCCTTGCGCTCGCGGTCGCGGAGGATTCGCTGCCTCGCGTCGTGGTCCCGCATCCGCTGCGGGTAGCCGACCTTCTGCACGTCGTAGACCGGGATGTCGAGCTTGTCGCTGAGCCGACGGGCCCCCTTGTCGCCACCGGCGCGGCGTCGGGTCCACTCGCCGTCCGCGGCGACGAGGACCACCGTGACCTCGGTGACGGTGGTCTTCGGCTCCACGAACGCCTCCACACCGTGATGCTCGGCGACCCACTGGCGCAGATACTTCAGATCCGTCCCGGGATCACGGCCGTCGGAGGCGCGCTTGGAACCGCGACGACGGAAGGTGTCGAACAGTCCCAACGCGATCCCGCTCCCTTCGGCGCCCTTGCGTCCATCGCGGCGCCACGACTTTCCATGGTGCCAGAGGACGAACTCGACAGGTCTGCGACGACCGACGGGCACGGACGTGACAGGATGGGCAGCGAGCATTTTCGACCCATGACGAGCCACCGTTCGAGGAGTCACAACACATGGCCATCACCGTCCAGATGCCCGCACTCGGTGAGAGCGTCACCGAAGGGACCGTCACGCGATGGCTCAAACAAGAAGGCGACGCCGTCGAGGTCGACGAACCGTTGCTCGAAGTGTCCACCGACAAGGTCGACACCGAAATCCCCTCACCCGCCGCGGGTGTACTCACCAAGATCATCGCCAACGAGGATGACACCGTCGAGGTCGGCGGTGACCTCGGCACGATCGGCGACGCGGCCGAAGACGGCGGTGAGAGCGCTCCGGCAGCGGAGGAGAAGTCCGAACCGGAGCCAGAGCCCGAGTCCGAGCCGGAACCCGAGTCCGAGCCAGAACCGGAGCCAGAGCCCGAGGCGAAGGAAGAGCCGGCTGCTGCCGCCCCGAGCTCCGGAGGTGGCGAGTCCACCTCCGTCGTGATGCCCGAACTGGGTGAATCCGTCACGGAGGGCACCGTCACCCGGTGGCTGAAGAAGGTGGGCGACAGCGTCGACGTCGACGAACCACTCGTCGAGGTCTCCACCGACAAGGTCGATACCGAGATCCCCTCACCGGTGGCGGGCACACTGCTGTCGATCACGGCCGAGGAGGACGACACCGTCGCGGTCGGTGGCGAGCTGGCCAAGATCGGCGCCGAGGGTGCCGCCCCGAAGGCCGAAGCGCCAGAGCCGAAGCCGGAACCCGGACCCGAACCGGAACCGGAACCGGAACCGGAACCGAAGGCGGAAGAGGCGAAGCCGGAACCCAAGCCCGAGCCGAAGCCGGAACCCAAGCCCGAGCCCAAGCCGGAACCGAAACCCGAACCCAAGCCGGAACCGACACCCGCGACGGCAGAGGCCCCGGCGTCCGACGGCGGCAGCCCCTACGTGACGCCGTTGGTGCGCAAGCTGGCGAGCGAGAACGACGTCGACCTGGCGTCGGTCAAGGGCACTGGCGTCGGAGGACGGATTCGCAAGCAGGACGTGCTCGCAGCGGCAGAGGCCAAGAAGGCGCCCGCGCCGTCGGCACCCGCACCTGCGGCCGCTGCAGCCCAAGCCCCGGCGGCCAAGGCGCCCGCGCCTGCGCCCGCCTTGGCACACCTGCGTGGCACCACGCAGAAGGCCAACCGCATCCGCCAGATCACAGCCAAGAAGACGCGCGAATCTCTGCAGACGACAGCACAATTGACGCAGACTCACGAAGTCGACCTGACCAAGATCGTGGCGTTGCGAGCTCGCGCCAAGGCGACGTTCCAAGAGCGCGAGGGCGTCAACCTGACGTACCTGCCGTTCTTCGCGGTCGCTGTGATCGATGCCCTGAAGGCGCATCCGAACGTGAACGCCAGCTACGACGAGGACTCCAAGGAGATCACCTACTACGACGCCGAGCACCTCGGCTTCGCGGTCGACACCGAGCAGGGTCTGCTCTCCCCCGTCGTCAAGAACGCTGGCGATCTGTCGCTGGGCGGGCTCGCCAAGGCGATCGCCGACATCGCGGGACGCGCCCGGTCGGGCAACCTCAAGCCGGACGAGTTGTCCGGTGGGACGTTCACCATCACCAACATCGGCAGCCAGGGCGCGCTCTTCGACACCCCGATCCTGGTCCCGCCGCAGGCGGCGATGCTGGGCACCGGCGCGATCGTGAAGCGCCCGCGGGTCGTGGTCGACGAGAACGGCAACGAGTCGATCGGCGTGCGGTCGGTGTGCTACCTGCCGCTGACCTACGATCATCGACTCGTCGACGGTGCGGATGCCGGCAGGTTCCTGACGACGATCAAGCGGCGCCTCGAAGAGGGAGCGTTCGAGGCCGACCTCGGACTGTAGAGCCAGTGCAAAACCTCGTCATTGCGATTGCGGGTTCCTCGGGCCTGATCGGTTCTGCGCTGACGTCCGCGCTGCGGGCGGCGGACCATCGGGTGCTGAGGCTGGTGCGCCGGGCCCCGTCGAACGCCGACGAGGTCTTCTGGAATCCCGACACCGGCGACTTCGACGCGAGTGCCCTGCGAGGTGCCGACGCGGTCGTCAACATGTGTGGTGTCGGCGTGGCGAACAGGCGGTGGTCCGGGGCGTTCAAGCAGAGCCTGCGCGACAGCCGGATCGGCCCCACCGAGGTGTTGTCGCGGGCGGTCGTGGAGGCAGGGGTGCCGATCCTCGTCAACTCGAGCGCGGTGGGCTACTACGGCGACGCGTCCGACCGGGTCATCGACGAGTCGGCGCCCGCGGGTTCGGGTTTCCTCGCCACACTCTGCGAGGACTGGGAGGCGGCCACCGCATCCGCGAGCACCGCGGGTGTCCGGGTGGTGCTGATGCGCACCGGCCTGGTGCTGTCCCCGTCGGGTGGCATGCTCGCGCGCCTCAAGCCGCTCTTCTCGCTCGGGTTGGGCGCACGGTTGGGCAATGGGCGCCAGTACATGCCGTGGATCAGCCTCGAGGACGAGGTGCGGGCGCTGCTGTTCGCCATCGGGCACGACGAGGTCGCCGGAGCGGTCAACGGGACCGGGCCCGCGCCGGTGACCAACGCCGAGTTCACCGCCGCCGTGGGACGGGCGGTGAACCGGCCGACTCCCATGCTGGTGCCCGCGTTCGCGCTGCGCGCCGTGCTGGGCGAGTTCGCCGACGAGGGCCTGCTCGGTGGGCAGCGTGCCATTCCCGCAGTCCTCGAACGCGCCGGATTCGACTTCCACCACAACACCATCGGCGAGGCGATGTCCTACGTCACCGCGCCGAAGGGGTCCTAGGACGCTGGAGTCTTGGAACGCCTGGCCCTCGTGACGCGTAGCGTCGTCACCATGGCGGCAGCTTCCGTCCGGTCCACGGACACCGAGATCAACGTCAGGCGACTGGGTTCGGTGGACTATCTCGACGCCTGGCAGATGCAGCGCGAACTGTCCGAGGCCCGCATCGCCGGCGGCCGGGACACCCTGCTACTGCTCGAGCATCCGGCCGTCTACACGGCGGGCAGGCGTACCGAACCGCACGAGCGACCGGCGTCGTCCGGCCCGTCGAGCATCCCCGTCGTCGACACCGACCGCGGCGGCAAGATCACCTGGCACGGCCCCGGCCAGCTGGTCGGCTACCCCATCATCGGCCTGGCCCAGCCGCTGGACGTAGTCAAATTCGTTCGCCGCATTGAAGATTCGCTGATCGCGGTATGCGCCAGCCTCGGCCTGACCACCGGCCGCGTCGAGGGCCGGTCGGGAGTGTGGGTACCCGCCAGCGACGGCCGGCCGGCCCGCAAGGTCGGCGCGATCGGGATCCGGGTGGCGCGGGCGACCACGCTGCATGGGTTCGCCCTCAACTGTGACTGTGATCTCTCGGCGTACGCATCGATCGTCCCGTGCGGCATCTCCGATGCAGGTGTGACGTCTCTGACCGCCGAACTCGGACGGCGGGTCACCGTCGACGAGGTGGCGGACGCCGTCGCGCGGGCAGTCCCCGACGCCCTCGACGGCCGCACCGCGCTAGCATTCATGAAGTGAGCGCCGAACCCGGATTTCGTAAATTGCTGCGCCTCGAGGTTCGCAACGCCGAGGTCCCGATCGAGCGCAAACCCCCGTGGATCAAGACCAAGCTGAAGACGGGCCCGGAGTACACCGAGCTCAAGGCCCTGGTCCGCCGCGAGGGTCTGCACACCGTCTGCGAAGAGGCGGGGTGCCCCAACATCTACGAATGCTGGGAGGACCGCGAGGCCACCTTCCTCATCGGCGGCGAGCAGTGCACCCGGCGGTGCGACTTCTGCCAGATCGACACGGGCAAGCCGTCCGAGCTGGACCGTGACGAGCCGCGACGGGTCGCGGAGAGCGTGCAGGCGATGGGGCTGCGCTATTCGACCGTCACCGGGGTGGCGCGCGACGACCTGCCCGACGGTGGCGCGTGGCTCTACGCCGAGACCGTGCGACAGATCAAGGCGCTGAATCCCAACACGGGTGTGGAGTTGTTGATCCCGGACTTCAACGCGATCCCCGAACAGCTCGAGACGGTCTTCGAGACGCGCCCGGAAGTGTTGGCGCACAACGTCGAAACGGTCCCGCGAATCTTCCGTCGAATCCGCCCGGCGTTCCGATACGAGCGCAGCCTGGCAGTGATCACCGCGGCCCGTGACTACGGCCTGGTGACCAAGAGCAACCTCATCCTCGGCATGGGCGAGACCCCGGAGGAAGTGCGGGCCGCACTCGTCGACCTGCGCGAGGCGGGCTGCGACATCGTCACCATCACCCAGTACCTGCGGCCGTCGGCGCGGCACCATCCGGTGGAACGGTGGGTCACCCCCGACGAGTTCGTCGAGCATTCGAAGTACGCGGAGGAGATCGGATTTCCCGGGGTCTTGGCCGGACCGTTGGTGAGATCGTCCTACCGAGCGGGCAAGTTGTACGCCGCGGCAGCGCAGCTTCGGAATCCCAGCCGCCCACCCGTATCCTGATCCGATGGCGAAGACCCGCAATACCGCCGCCGACAAGGCCGCCAAGGCCGAGGCGAAGACCGCCCGCAAGGCCGCATCGAAGGAGCGGCGCAGCCAGCTCTGGCAGGCGTTCCAGATTCAGCGCAAGGAAGACACCCGGCTCCTGCCCTACATGGTCGGTGCCTTCGTCCTGATCGTGGCCGCGGCGGTCGCCGTGGGCGTCGTCAGCGGCAGTACCTTCACCGCGGCGACGCTGATCCCGCTCGGTGTCGTGCTGGGCCTGCTGGTCGCGTTCATCATCTTCGGTCGGCGCGCGCAGAAGTCGGTCTACCGCAAGGCGGAGGGACAGACCGGAGCGGCCGCCTGGGCGCTGGACAACCTGCGCGGCAAGTGGCGGGTCACCCCCGGCGTCGCGGCGACCGGACACTTCGACGCGGTCCATCGGGTGATCGGCAGGCCCGGCGTGATCTTCGTCGGCGAGGGGTCGGCCGCCCGGGTCAAGCCGCTGCTGGCCCAGGAGAAGAAGCGGACGGCGCGGCTCATCGGCGACACGCCGATCTACGACTTCGTCGTGGGCAATGGCGAGGGCGAGGTGCCGCTGTCCAAGCTGGAGCGGCACCTGACCAAGCTGCCCGCCAACATCACGGTCAAGCAGATGGACTCGCTCGAGTCGCGGCTCGCGGCACTGGGCTCGCGCATGGGACCGGCGGCGATGCCGAAGGGTCCGCTCCCGCCGGGAGCCAAGATGCGGGGCGTGCAGCGCACGGTGCGCAGGAAGTAGCGCTAGCGCCTCACCACCGCGGTGCCGGTCAACCGGTCCTGGAAGCCGCGCCCGTCGGCATCGGTGAACAGCGCCGGCACCACGACGGCGACGAGCAGTCCACGGCAGAGGGCGCGACCGAGCCCGACGTGCATCCGGTGGTCGACCGAGGCCACCCGCAAACCCACCGCGTACTGGCCGGGGGTGAAGCCGAACAGCCGGACCGAGAGCACTCCGAGGACCAGCCAGACCCCCATCACCGCGGTGGAGCCGATCTGCGTGCCGAAGAACCGGTCCGAACTGACCAAGCCGACGGTGACGGCCAGGCTCGCCAGCCCGTAGGCGATGAACCAGTCGATCATCAGCGCGACGATCCGACGGCCAACACCGGACAGCGAGCCGGAACCGCTCTCGGGCAATCCGAGGCGTTGACCTGGAAAGTCGTTGGGCCCCTGGCTGGCATCACCGGCCTCGGAGGGCGGCGGGCCGGACAGCCAGGAACCGAAGGTGCGGGCCATGAATCCAGCATAGGTCCGGTATTCATGGCAGCCAGTGCGTAACGTCCGCGCAACATGCGTTTCACCGCCGCGCAATATGGTGTACCTAGCGTCGAACGGCGGATCACCAGTCAAAGGAGAATTCTCAGTGGCAGAAAAGACTGCAGACGACATCTTCAAGTTGATCAAGGACGAAGAGGTCGAGTACGTCGACATCCGGTTCTGCGATCTTCCCGGCGTCGTTCAGCACTTCTCGATCCCGGCCTCGGCGTTCGACGAAAGCGTCTTCGAGGACGGTCTGGCCTTCGACGGTTCGTCGGTGCGCGGCTTCCAGTCCATTCACGAGTCGGACATGATGCTGCTGCCGGATCCCGAGACCGCCCGCATCGACCCGTTCCGGCACGCCAAGACCCTGAACCTGCAGTTCTTCGTCCACGACCCCTTCACCCGCGAGGCCTACTCACGGGATCCCCGCAACGTGGCCCGCAAGGCGGAGAACTACCTCACTAGCACCGGCATCGCCGACACCTGCTTCTTCGGCGCCGAGGCCGAGTTCTACATCTTCGACTCGGTGACCTTCGACTCGAAGATCAACGGCACCTCCTACGAGGTCGACTCCGAGTCGGGCTGGTGGAACACCGGAGAACCGTACGAGGCCGACGGCAGCCCCAACCTGGGATACAAGGTCCGCCAGAAGGGCGGCTACTTCCCGGTCGCTCCGTACGACCACTACGTCGACCTGCGCGACGAGATGGCCACCAACCTGCAGAATGCCGGTTTCACCCTGGAGCGCGGCCACCACGAGGTGGGCACGGCGGGCCAGGCGGAGATCAACTACAAGTTCAACACGCTGCTGGCGGCGGCCGACGACGTGCTGCTGTTCAAGTACATCATCAAGAACACGGCCTGGAAGAACGGCAAGACCGTGACGTTCATGCCGAAGCCCCTGTTCGGTGACAACGGTTCGGGCATGCACGCCCACCAGTCGCTGTGGAAGGACGGCAAACCACTCTTCCACGACGAGTCGGGGTACGCCGGGCTGTCGGATCTGGCCCGCCACTACATCGGCGGCATCCTGCACCATGCGCCGTCGCTGTTGGCATTCACCAACCCCACGGTCAACTCCTACAAGCGCTTGGTGCCGGGCTACGAGGCGCCGATCAACCTGGTCTACAGCCAGCGCAACCGGTCGGCGTGCGTGCGCATCCCGATCACGGGCAACAACCCGAAGGCCAAGCGGTTGGAGTTCCGTTGCCCGGACAGCTCGGGTAACCCGTACCTGGCGTTCGCGGCGATGCTGATGGCCGGCATCGACGGCATCAAGAAGAAGATCGAGCCGTTGGCACCCGTGGACAAGGACCTCTACGAGCTGCCCCCGGACGAGGCCGCCAACATTCCGCAGGCGCCGACGTCACTGTCCGCGGTGATCGACCGTCTCGAGGAGGATCACGACTACCTCACCGAGGGTGGCGTGTTCACCGAGGACCTGATCGACACCTGGATCTCCTACAAGCGGGAGAACGAGATCATGCCGATCCAGATCCGGCCCCACCCCTACGAATTCGCGCTCTACTACGACGTCTAAGTAGTTCGACGAATGGGCCGGGCGGAGTTCAGTTCGTCCGGCCCCTTCGTCGTGGGGTGGTCACCAGCACTATGCGGACCGCAGTCCGAATAGTAGCGTGGAGACATGACCAATCTGGACGCCCGACTCAACCCTCACGCCCCCACCGTTCTGAGCCTGTTCCGGGTGATCGTCGGCTTGCTGTTTCTGTGCCACGCCACCACTCACCTGTTCGGCTGGCCTCTTGCGGCGCAGCAGGCACCGGTGGGAACCTGGCCCTTCTGGTTCGCCGGCGTGCTCGAATTGGTGACGTCGGTCCTCGTCATCATCGGACTGTTCACCCGCATCGCCGCGTTCGTCGCCTCCGGCGTGATGGCCTTTGCCTTCTTCACACAGCATCTGCCGAGTGGAGTCATTCCCATGACCAACGGTGGCGAGTTGGCCGTTCTCTACTGCTTCGCGTTCTTCCTCCTGGTCTTCACCGGCGGGGGCGCGTGGGCCCTAGATGCCCGGCGCCGCACCGGATCGGTTGCCACCACGGGCACAGCCGCCCGTCGCCGCGGGTTCGGCCTGGGCCGCCGCTAGCGCTCATACACACTCCAGCAACGCGCCGTCGGTGTCGCCGAGGGCGCCGATGGTGGCCAGCGGAACCACCTGACCAGTCATCGGATCCGTTGTCGCGCAAACGATTCCGCACTGCTCCCGATCTACCCGCCTGGCGATGACCGGCGACCGGTTCAGCAGCGCCAGGCCGACCTCGGTGACATGAGCCGCCGTGATCGCCGCCACGGAGTCGGCGGCCGATCCGCGGCGAACGATGGACGACATCGCCTGCTCGACCATCGAGCGAGCAGCGCCGTCGGGTAGCTCCGCGTGATGCCAGGCCCGCATCGTCGCGTGCATCGCCGAGCAATTCTGGTGTCCGAGAACGACGATCAGCGGTAGTTCCAGCGTGTCGACGGCGTACTCCATCGAGGCCAGCACGCCGTTGTCCACGACATGGCCCCAGGTGCTGACGTTCAGCAGCGAACCCCAGCTCTGGCCGAACACCATCTCGCTCGCGACGACGGCATCGGCACAGCGGAACACCACGGCGCTGGGAGGCTCGGACGGCAGGTCCGCCCGACGCGAGCGAATCGGAACGTAGAAAGACTCGTTGCCCAGGCGGAGTCGTTGCAAGGTATCTGAAGGTGTGGACATGACGGTGATCCCTTCTTCTGCGATCGGTCGGGTCAACTGAAGTAGTCGGGGCGGCTGACGTAGGTCTCCGTTACGAACATCACCCCCGGCGAGGCGTCGAGCAGCGGACGCAGCCCGGCCAGCAGGGGTTGGACCTTCGACTCGGGCACCACGGTGATCAGGAGCTCCAGCGTCGCCTGCTGGTTGAACAGGAGCCGGCCCTGGTGATATCCATGGTGACCGAGTCCCGACACACCGGACACGCTGGTGTATCCGGTCGCGCCGACGCTCTGGATCAACTCGCGCACCGCCGGTGCGTCGCTACCGGCGACGACGACCTCGATCTTCGTCATCTTGGTCAGCTCGGGTGTCTTCATCGAACGGCCTCCTCGTCGGAAATGTCTATCTCGGAACGTCTTTCGGACCATGATCGCCATCCCGCGGTGGTCCAGCGTTGCCACGGCCGACCGGCGTCGGACCGGGCGGCAACACCCACCCAGTCGTTCCCAAACAGCCGCTGCAGGATGGGGTTGCGGTCCACCACGGCGTCGATCCGGTCCAGGGGTGCCTGAATCACTGCCAACAGCCGCAGCGGCTCGTGCAACAGCCGGTCGCCGTCCGCCACTGACTGCCAGGGCAGCCCGAGTCGCAGGTCGCCGCTGTGGCCCGCGATCACGCCCGCCGATCCGACGACATTGTGGATGGTCTTGGTGCCGGCGCCGAAGACCTCCGGGGCCACGGCGGAGAAGTAGTACTGGCAGTTGATCCACTGCGCCACGACCAGGGGCGCGGTGAGGATCGTCTCCAGCGCCGTGCCATCGACGTCGACGTCGGCCTCGTAGGAGTGCAGGAACACCCGCCGGCCCAGATCGACCTCCCGCGTGACGTCACGCGGCGCGACGACGAACGCGGCGTTGCCGGCAAGTCCCCACTCGGGATACACCTGCGCCCAGTCTGCACTTCGACCTTCGACGTGGCGTGCCGCGCGACGCGGCGACTTCACCCGCCTCGCCCCGGGCAGCGCCGAGCAGCGTTCTGCGGCGAGTGCCGCCCCTGCGGCGACCAGGTCCTCGTGCAGCCGACGAACGTCGTCGCGATACCCGGCCGGTATCAGGTGCGGGTCCAGGATGCTCACCCGATCGGTCGCGGTGTCGTGTTGTGCGGCAAGGAAGTACGTATCGTCCGGAATGTCGATGCCGACACCGCGCAACTCGCCGCGCACCTCGTCCTGGTTGAGGATGACCGTAGCGGTGCGGGCATTGGGCCCGCCCGCCTGTCCACCGCAGGCGCCGCACTCGAGGGCCGCCTGATAGGGGTTGTTCTCGGTGGCGCTGCCGTGGCCGCACAGCACCACCAGTCGGCCGAAGCCGCGGACCAGACCCATCGTGGTGAGCGCCACCTGGGCGAACAGCGCGCGTTCGGCCAGGGGCATGTCGGTGACGTCGACCACCGCCGGGGCGGGCGGGGCGACCAGACCGTGCAGCCGCCGCCTGATGCCCGCGCTCATCGCGGGGGCGAACGTCTTGACCGCTGACAGCGGTCCCGCCGCCCAGCCGGCCGCCTCGGCGAGCGCGAACGGCGCCGCGGCGGAGTCCTTGGCGATGTGGAACGCCGACTCCGCCCCCGCCAGGCTTCGCGCGCCGGCCAGCTGCCGGGCAGCCGCCTCGGCCGCCCCCGGCACCGGCTCCTCGCGAATGCAGTGACTCGGCGAGATCAGCACCGGGCACAGATCGTTGGCCGCCCCGCCGAGCAGATCGGTGAAGCGAATCGCGACGGCGAAGAACCCGGCGAACCCCAGGGTCTCGTAACCGTCGAAGGCTTCGAGACGTCGGCGCAGACCCTCTGACCGGGTGTCGATGCAACTCACCAGCTGCGTGTGAACCGGCCTGGGTTCCCGGTCTCGTACCCGGCTCAGTTCGGACAGCAGACCGTCGCGGTAGTGTCCCTCGAAGGCGTTCTGCCAGAGCAGCTCTCGCGCGGGGACGGGCAGGATGGTGAGCACCCGGGCCGCAGCCGCCACCTCCGTCTCGCCGACGCCGACGAGTCCCCAGGCATCGATCAGGTCCTCCACCCGCTCTCGCGCCGAGGGAATCCGGTCGGGCACCGCCTCGACGAATCGCCACTCGCCACGGTCCCTCGAGAGCGCCGCCTCGTAGGTGAGCCGAACCGCGAGGTAGTCCACCATGTCGACGCCCATCCCCCTGCCACCGCACCACTGGACGTGAGCGGCCCAGCCGGGAAGGCGAGTGAGGTGCGCTTGCAGATAGAGGATGCGGGTGTCGTCGTCGACCGCCAACGCGGACAACGCGGCCAGTGCGGCGTCGTCTGCCCGATGGGCGACCGCACGCAGCTGCGCCCGTACCCCGCGGGGAAGCGAGCGATCACTCGGCGCAAGTGCCCGCCAGGCCGCATAGAAGCCGTCCTCGCGTCCGGGCATCGGCCACGCACCATGGCCGAAGAACGCCGCACACCACTTGGCCACCTGGTCGTCGACGGTGGCGGCGACGTCAGGCGCGACCCGTTCGGGCCGAATCTGGTTGCGCCGCAATGGCTCGGGCGCCGGACGTCCGTACAGCAGATCGGCCCGTAGCAACGCCACGGGGGTTAGCTCCCGCTGACCGAGGCAGACGGTGGGCCGGTCGAGCAGGTTCGGATAGCGGCGAATCAACGCTTCGTCGAGGTCGGCGTCGGTGATCCGGCCGGCGCGGTGCCGATCACGAAAGACCCTCTCGGGAAGGGTGCCTCGCGCGCCGTAGAGATCACCCGAGCGCCGGATCGCCTGTTCGAAGGGCGTGGATTCCAGACCGGCCAGTGGGTTGACCGCAATGAAGGTCTCCAGCGGATAGTGCGTGGGCAGCACCCGCGCGGCGAGCGTGACGTCGCTGCGGAGTTGCGCGCGTCGGGTCTCGGAACCAGAGTGCGTCACGGTGGTCACGATGGCGCTCCTGTCAGTCGGCGGGGCAGGGACATCGGAACGTGGCCTGCGGTCAACACCCGGGCGTACACGGCACGGTGCAGTCGACCGGGCGACCACCGCAGCACGGCGAGGAGGCCGAGCGCACCGAGGGCTGCGGCGGCGATCAGCCAGACCGTGACCGTCGCCGGCACCGCCGCCGGAAGTGCCGGCACCAGGAATCCGCCGACCGCGTTGATCAGCCCGACGTAGAGGAAGGACACCGGTACCAGGACGGCTCCCGCCGCGAGGATGCCGCCGGCACCCGGGCGTCGCTGCAGCCAGCCCCACGTCATCGAGGCGCCGGTCACCCAGGCGAAGAGCAGCAGGGCGTGCCCTGCGGCGTGGTCCCCGATCGGCGCGGGAAGTGTCAGTGCCGCAGCGGCGAGCCCGGCGGCGGGTAGGGCCGCCGCGACGATCGCGTCGAGTCGCCGGACCCGAGGCCGCAACGGACGGGCGGGCGGGCTGGCAGCCTGCCGACGGTGGTGGGCGATGGCAGAGCCCGAGGACAGGAACAGGGTGGCCTTGTAGAAACCGTGCGCGACGAGGTGGAACACCGCCGCCGCCCAGAGCCCGAGCCCGCAGGTCAGGATCATGAAGCCCATCTGGGCCATCGTCGAATGCGCAAGAGCCCCTTTGACATCCGGCTTCACCAGCATGACGGCCGCGCCGTAGACCATGGTGGCGGCACCGGCGACGATGATCAGCGTGCGCGCCAGGTTGCCGGTCACCAGCGGGCTCAGCCGGATCAGCAGGATTCCGCCCGCGTTGACCACGCCGGCATGGAGCAGCGCCGAGACCGGCGTCGGCGCCGCCAGCGTGGCGGGCAGCCACCCGTGGAACGGGATCTGGGAGGACCGGGACAGCGCGGCGACGACGATGAGACACGCCACCACTGGCGCCACCGGCCCCGTCGGCGTGACGGGGTCGGCGGCGCGCAGGTCGACAGTCCCCCACCGGACGGTGACCAGGACGACCGCGGTCCACAGCGCCAGGTCGCCGATCAGGAATGCCGTCACGGTTCGCTTCACTCCCTCGCGCCCGGCCGGCAGGTGCCAGTACGTGCCCAGGAGCAGACACAGCGCGGCGCCCGCCAGGGTCCAGGCGAGCGCCAGACCGATTAACGTGGCTGCCGTCACCAGCCCTGCCGAGGCGGCGGTGATCAGACTGGCTCCTGCGACGAACCACGGTGCCCGGGGATCTCCTGCGAGGTAGCGCACGGCGAAGGATTGGACGACGACGCTGACCCCGAACACCAGGAGCAGCATCACCGCGGCGAGCTGGTCCGCCGACACGGCCAGGCCCCCGAACACCGCCGACACCACGGCACCGTCCGCGGCTCGGACGGCGAGGACGGCGGCGCCGATCAACCCGAGCCCGGCGGCCAGCACCCCGACGTGACCGACCGGCCGCGGGTACCACTTCCCCGTCATCAGGGCGATCGGCGCGACCGTGGCCGGTACCACCACCATCGCCACCAGGATTCCCGCCAACATGGGACACAAATTACATGTTTTGAAATACGCGTGTCAAGCTTCGTGAATTACGTGTCGGTATCGATGGGTCCAGCCCGCCCGCGCGGCGCATTTCCGGTCTTCCCAGGCCGGAACTACACTTCCGGCATGGCGGAGTGGACGTTTCTGACCAACCACGCCCATGCCCTCCTGTGCATCGCCCGCGACCCGGGCATCCGGCTGCGCGACGTCGCCGAGCGCGTGGGCGTCACCGAGCGAGCGGCCCAACGCATCGTCAGCGATCTCGTCGAAGCCGGTTACCTGGACCGGTTGCGGGAAGGCCGACGCAACTACTACCGCATCCGCGACGACCGGCCGTTGCGACATCCGGTCGAACGAGGTCACCGCATCGGCGAGATCCTGGCTGTCCTGCACGACCACGAGGAAGCCGGTAGCGAGACCTAGACGTCGAGCGCCAGATCCTTGCGGAAGCGCTTCATGCCATCGATCTTCTCGGCCGTCGTCGCGTTGGGTCCCGTGTAGAACATCCACGGCATTGTCATGATGTGGGTGATACCCGCAACCTCGGCACGCTTGTAGTCCGGGATGGTCAGCGCGTCGGTCAGCGGGGTCAGGATGGTGAAACCGTCCATCGTCAAACCCCTTTCGGCGCGGAGTTCGCGTAGGCGTCGAGCTCCCGCGATGGCCCGCTCGGTACTGATCAGGTCGCCGATCCACCCATCGTTGCGGGCGGCACGGCGGAGCGCGACGTCGCTCAGCCCGCCGACGTAGATCGGGATGTGCGGCGGGGTGGGTTCCATCTCCAAGCGGGGTGTGCGGTAGAACTCGCCGTCGAACTCGGTCCAGCCCGGCGCCCAGAGCGCACGGAGGAGTTCGAGCATCTCGTCGGTGCGCTTGCCGCGGCGGTCGAACCGCTGGCCCATCAAGGTGAACTCTTCCTCGCACCACCCGACCCCGACACCCAGTTCGACCCGTCCGTCGGCTAGATGAGCGGCGGTACCAACGGCTTTCGCGACCGAGTACGGGTCCCGCATGCCGGGGATGTACACCGTGGTGACGAAGTGCAGTCGCTCGGTGACCTGAGCGAGGGCGCCGATCAGCACCCAGGGGTCGGGCCAGTCGGTGAACGGCGGCCACCGGCGTTGACCGTCCTTGGTGTACGGGTACGGCGTGGCCAGCTTCTCCAGGTTGACGACGTGATCGGGGATGGCGAACCCATCATATCCGAGATCGTCTGCGGCCCTTGCCAACTCGACGACTTCGCGGGTCTTCAGGAACGCTGGGCTGACATAGAACTTCACCCGGCATCCCGCGCCCATGCCGGCCGGATGAACACACCGTCGGCCTCCACGCTCCAGCCGTCCGTGTCGCCGAGGTAGCCCCGCGCGTAGGTCTTGATTCCCTCGGTCCTCTCGATGAACGCCTCCGCCCGAAGCGGACCCAGTGGCGTGCCCCGCAGGTAGCGCAGCGTGATGGTGCCGGTGAATACGGGCTTGGTCAGTCCGTCACTGGCGACTTCCCCGAGGATGTGGTCGAGCACCAGGGCGCAGATGCCGCCGTGCACCAGACCCGGCGGCCCCTCGTAGGCCAACCCGAGGTCGAACTCGGCCCAGCAGCGACCGGACTCCTCGTGCTGAATGTCCATCGGCGGGGCGATCGCATTGCGCAGTCCTACCGCGGGATTGGCCCACGCCAGCGGCCGACCCGTCCCCGCATGTCGCAGTGTCGACGTGGCGGCGCGCTGGGTGCTGCGCAGCCGGGCCGTGACCGCCTCGATGGCGGCCCGGGCGTCGGCGACGGTGTCCTCGTCGACGTCGGTGCGGATACCCGCATCGATCAACTCGCGAATGGCCTGCGTCAGCGGAGCGTGCATCATCCGCTGCCGGTCGTACTCCTCGGCGCTGATGAGGTCGAACGGAAAGTTCATGCTCATTCGCCAAAGACCCTTCGTACCACCGTCTTCGCCCGGCGGGTCACCCGCAGGTAGTTGTCCAGGAACTCGCTGCCATCGCTGTTGGGCCAGCCCGCCGCCGCGGCAACGGCGTTGAGCTGACGGCCCGGCCCGGGCAGTTGGTCGGTTGGCTTGCCGCGGACGAGCACCAACGCGTTGCGTGCCCGCGTTGCGGTCAGCCAGGCGTGTCGGAGCAGGTCGACGTCACCCTCGGCGATCAGCTCGGCGGCGCCGATGGCGTCGAGGGTGTCCAACGTAGAGGTGCTGTGCAGAGCCGGAATTCGGTGCGCATACCGCAGCTGGAGAAGCTGGACCGTCCACTCGACGTCGGCGAGGCCGCCGCGCCCGAGCTTGGTGTGCGTGTTCGGATCAGCGCCACGCGGCAGCCGCTCGGCGTCGATGCGCGCCTTGAGGCGTCGAATCTCCCGCACCGCGTCCGGGGACACACCTCCCGGCGGGTAGCGGGTCTTGTCGACCATCAGCAGGAAGCGAAGGCCGAGATCCCGGTCGCCCGCCACGCAGTGGGCCCGGAGAAGTGCCTGGACCTCCCACGTGTGGGCGAACCGGGCGTAGTACACGGCATAGGAGCCGAGGGTGCGGACCAACGGCCCGCTCCGTCCCTCGGGCCGCAGGTTGATGTCGACTTCCAGCGGCGGGTCGGCGCTCGGCGTACCCAACAACGCGCGCACCTGCTCGGCGATGGTGACCGACCACTTCACCGCCGCGGATTCCTCGACCTCGCCGACGGGCTCGCAGACGAACATCACGTCGGCGTCGGAGCCGTAGCCCAACTCTCCGCCGCCCAGCCTGCCCATGCCGATGACCGCGATCCGCGCCAACGGGCCACCGGCAGGGGTGTTCGCCCGCATCACCACGTCCAGCGCGGCCTGCAGCACGGCGACCCACACCGACGTCAAGGCCCGACAGACGTCGGTCACCTCGAGCATTCCCAACAGGTCGGCCGACGCGACGCGGGCCAGCTCGCGACGGCGCAGAGTCCTGGCCGCCGCGATGGCCCGCAGCGGCTCGTCCTGCCGGCCGGCGGACGCGACCAGCGCCTTGGCCAGTCCGTCGGGTTCGACCTCCAGCAACTTCGGTCCCGCGGGTCCGTCGGCGTACTGCAGGATCACCTCGGGTGCACGCATCAGGAGTTCGGGGACGAACGCCGAGATGCCCAGGACACGCATGAGTCGCTTGGCGACGGCGCCCTCGTCGCGCAGCGATGCCAGGAACCAGCGCTGGTCGGCGAGAGCCTCGCTGATGCGACGGTAGGCCAGCAGCCCGGCGTCGGGATCGGGCGTGTCGGACAGCCAGTCCAGCAGCGTCGGCAGCAGTACCTGCTGCACTCGTCCGCGTCGGCCGCTGCTACCGGTCAGGGCGGCGAGATGGGTCAGCGCGCTCTGCGGGCCCTCGTATCCCAGTGCGGCGAGCTGACGTTCGGCCGCCGCGGACGACATGCTCGGGGAGAAGTCGACGGCACCCTCGACGGACTCCAGCAGCGGTTGGTAGAACAGCTTGGCGTGCAGCCGTGACACCCGCAGGCTCTGCCGTTTGAGCTCCTCGCGCAGCACGCCGATCGCGTCGTGCTGACCGTCGGGGCGCATGTGCGCCGCACGGGCCAGCCACCGCATCGCCTCGTCGTCGTCGGGTTCGGGGAGCATGTGGGTGCGCTTGAGCCGCTGCAGTTGCAGTCGGTGTTCGAGCAACCGCAGGAATTCGTAGGACGCAGTGAGGTTGGCGGCGTCGTCCCGACCTATGTAACCGCCCGCGCCGAGCGCGGCGATCGCGTCGACCGTCGACGTCACCTGAAGCGATTCGTCGTTGCGGCCGTGGACGAGTTGCAGCAGCTGCACCGCGAACTCGACGTCGCGGAGCCCTCCGGTGCCCAGCTTGATCTCGCGCGCCCTAACCCCGGCGGGCACCAGTTCCTCGACCCGCCGCCGCATCGCCTGAACCTCGGAGACGAAGTCCTCACGTTCGGAGGCCGCCCACACCATCGGCTTCAGCGCCGCCATGTACTGCTCGCCCAGCGCGCGGTCACCGACCGCCGGGCGCGCCTTCAGCAGGGCCTGGAACTCCCACGTCTTGGCCCACCGCTCGTAGTACGCCACATGGGATTCCAGCGTGCGGACGAGCTGCCCCTGCTTGCCCTCGGGCCGCAGCGCGGCGTCCACTTCGAAGAAGGCGTCGCCGGCGAATCGCATCATCTCGCCGGCCACCCTGGTGGTGATCGGGTCGGCCTGCTCGGCGACGAAGATGACGTCGACGTCGCTGACATAGTTCAGTTCGCGCGCCCCGCTCTTGCCCATCGCGATGACGGCCAGTCGTGGGTGCGGCGGCGCGCCGTCCTTGCCGTCCTTGCACACGGTCCTGGTGGCGACGATCAGCGCAGCACCCAGGGCCGCGTCGGCGAGATCGGCGAGGTGCTCCCCCACCGTCGGGAACGGCAGCACCGGTTCGTTCTCGACGGTCGGCGCCAGATCCAGTGCAGCCAGCACCAGCAGCCGGTCGCGGTAGAGAACGCGCAATTCGTTTGTCTCAGAGGACTTCTCGGCCAGGTCGGCGAAGACGCGAGACAGTTCGGCAGCGCTGGGCAGGGTGACGCTGCCCGCCAGCAGGTGCCACGACCGTGGCTGCGCGATCAGGTGGTCGGCGAGTGCCATCGACGAGCCCAGCACGCCGAACAGCCGGCCGCGCAGCCCGCGGTCCTTGACCAGAGCCCGGTTCAGCTCGTCCCAGTCGTCGTCGAGCGCATCGGCGAGCCGGACCATCGAGCGCAGGGCGGTATCGGCGTCCGGGGCGCGGGACAGCGACCACAACAGTTCCACGTGCTCGACGGCGTTCCACCCCAGCCGGTCCAGATCCGCCCGTGCGGGCGGTTCGACCAGACCCAGCCTGCCCACGCTGGGCAACGTCGGTCGTTGCGTCGCGGGTTTGGCCACGCAGGAACGTTATCGCACCGGCTCGGCCGGCCCGCCTCTACAGGGACAGGTAGGTCTTCAGTTCGTACGGGGTGACGCTGCTGCGGTAGGTCTCCCACTCGGCGCGCTTGTTGCGCAGGAAGAAGTCGAAGACGTGCTCGCCGAGGGCTTCGGCGACCAGCTCGGAGTTCTCCATCTCGCTGAGCGCCATGCCGAGACTGCCCGGCAGCTCCTTGTAGCCCATGGCGCGGCGTTCCTCGGGGGTGAGCGTCCAGACGTTGTCCTCGGCCTGCGGCCCGAGGACGTAGTTCTTCTCGACACCGCGCAGACCCGCTGCCAGCAGGACGGCGAACGCCAGGTACGGGTTGCAGGCCGAGTCGGGGCTGCGTACCTCGATGCGGCGGGAGGACGCCTTGCGCGGGGTGTACATCGGCACCCGGACGAGCGCGGACCGGTTGGCCGCACCCCAGGACGCTGCGGTCGGTGCCTCGCCTCCGTGGACCAGCCTCTTGTAGGAGTTCACCCACTGGTTGGTGACGGCGCTGATCTCGCTGGCGTGCTCGAGGATTCCTGCGATGAACGACTTTCCGATGGCCGAGAGCTGCAGCGGGTCGTCCGGGGTGTGGAAGGCATTCGTGTCGCCTTCGAAGAGGCTCATGTGGGTGTGCATGGCCGAGCCCGGGTACTGGCTGAACGGTTTCGGCATGAACGACGCGCGCACGCCCTCGGTCAGCGCGACCTCCTTGACGACGTAGCGGAACGTCATCACGTTGTCGGCCATCGACAGGGCGTCGGCGTACCGCAGGTCGATCTCCTGCTGTCCGGGTGCACCTTCGTGGTGACTGAACTCCACCGAGATGCCCATCGACTCGAGCGCGTCGATCGCATGTCGCCGGAAGTTGGGCGCCGAATCGTGCACGGCCTGATCGAAGTAACCGCCGTTGTCGGCGGGGATGGGTTCGGAACCGTCGTCCGGGCCGGGCTGCAGCAGGAAGAACTCGATCTCCGGATGGACGTAGCAGGAGAAGCCGAGATCGCTCGCCTTGGCCAGCTGCCTGCGCAGCACGTGCCGCGAGTCTGCCCAGGACGGCGATCCGTCGGGCATCGTGATGTCGCAGAACATCCGGGCGGAGTGGTGCTTGCCCGCGCTCGTCGTCCACGGAAGCACCTGGAAGGTCGACGGATCGGGGCGGGCCACGGTGTCGGATTCGGAGACCCGGGCGAAACCCTCGATCGACGAACCGTCGAAGCCAATGCCCTCTTCGAATGCGCCCTCGAGTTCGGCAGGCGCGATCGCGACTGACTTGAGGTACCCGAGGACGTCGGTGAACCACAACCGGACGAACCGAATGTCGCGCTCCTCGAGCGTCCGGAGCACGAATTCCTTCTGCCGATCCATGTGCGAAGCGTAGGCACCGGCTGTTAATTCTGTGTTACGCGCCTGCTGCATGTCGTGTTCGGCGGCGCTCTCAGCGCGGCCGGCAGAGGAACCACGCCTGACTGCTGGCGAAGCCGCGCAGCTGTCCGACGGGCGTGAACTGGGTCTCCTCGACGACGAGGTGGTGCGCAACCCGCTCGCGGAGGGCGCGCCAATTGAAGCCGAAGTGCGAGTACCCCTCGGCACCGTCGACCTTGTAGAGCGGCCGCTCAACCGATGTGTTGCGGCCAGCAAACACCATCTTGGCGGCGTCGGCGGCGGTGTAGCGCTCCACCATGTGATAGCTGCTGTTACCCATGCGCCTGGCCAGGGCGCGGATCGACTGCTTCAGGACGAACGACGGACCGATCTCGATCGGCACGCTGACGATGACGCGGCCGCCGGGCGCGGCCAGCCGGGCCAGGTCGGCCAGCACGATCTCGACGATGTCCTCGGTGCAGTGTTCGAGAGTCTCCATGCAGGTCACGACGTCGAAGGTGCCGTCATACTCGCTGGTCAGCTCGCCGATCACGGAGAAGCTCACGTCGTCGAGATCGGCGAAGCGCTCCTTGCAGCCCTCGATCTGGTTGGCGTCGATGTCGGCGCCGTGGCCCTTCTCGTACTTTGCGGCCGCCATCGCGAGGAACGTGCCGTCCCCGCAGCCGTAGTCGAGCAGGTTGGCGGCGTCGTCGTCGATCAGGCTGATCGCCTTGACGAACCGCGACCGGTGACTCCACGCGATGACCTTGTTGGAGTTGCCGATCTGATCGCGGTAGTAATGGCCGTCCTCGACGACGGTGCTGGTGTCGTTGTCCATCGGGTGCAGTTTTCCTTCGTCGGTCACGCATACGAATGCGTTCGGTTCGCCCGACACTAGTCGAGCGAAGGACCGAAGGCCACCTGCCAGGCCGCTCCAGCTAACACTGAAGGTTGGGCGGTGGCGGAACCGAATCCACCAGGAACGCCACCACGGCGGAGTCGACGCAGGCATCGCCGTTGAACACCACGGTGTGCTGCGTGCCGTTGAATGTGATCAGCGAGGCGTCCATCTCGCGGGCCAGGTCGACACCCGCCTCATACGGGGTGGCGGGATCGTGGGTGGTCGAGACGACGACGACTTTGCCCGGCCCCGGTGACGTGGCGCCCTGGGGTGCCGAGGTCGGAGGTACCGGCCACATGGAGCAGGCGTCCCTGGGCGCGAGTCCGGTGAACTCGCCGTAGGCCATGAACGGTGCAGCCGCGCGGGCCTGGCGGTCGGCCTCGGCCCATACCGACGGATCGGTCGGGTAGGGCGAATCGACGCACCGGATCGCGGTGAACGCATCCTGCTGGTTCGAGTAGTGCCCGTTCGCGTCGCGCTCCTGATAGTCGTCGGCCAGCAACAACAGGTCACCGGCGTCGGTGCCGCGTTGCAGCCCGAGCAGACCACTGGTGAGGAATTTCCAGTAGCGCTCGGTGTAGAGCGCGTTCACCGTGCCGGTGATGGCGTCCTGGTAGCTCAGCCCCCTCGGGTCCGACGTCGGCGCCGGCCGTTGCACGAGCGGGTCCACCAGCTGGTGATATCGCGCGACGAACTGCGTCGGGTCCTGGCCCAGCGGGCAGTCGACCGACCGGGCGCAGTCGGCGGCGTAGTCGTCGAACGCGGTCTGGAAGCCGGCGAGCTGACGGATGTTCTCCGCGATGGGATCCGAGCTGGGGTCGACGGCACCGTCGAGCACCATGGCCCGCACGCGGTCACCGAACAGTTCGGCGTACCTGGCGCCGAGCTCCGTTCCATAGGAGTAGCCGAGGTAGTTGATCTGGCTCTCCCCCAACGCGGCGCGGACGACGTCCATGTCGCGTGCGGTCGACGCCGTGCCGACGTTCGCCAGGAAGTCCCGCCCGGTGCGGTCGATGCAGTTCTGCGCCATCTGCTGGTAGATCTGCTCGATGCGGGCCACGCCCTCGGCGCTGTAGTCGGTGAGGGATTCGCGGCGGTAGGCGTCGAACTCGGCGTCGGTGCGGCAGCGCACCTGCGGGGTGGAGTGCCCGACGCCACGGGGGTCGAACCCGACCAGATCGAAGCGACGGCCGACGTCGGTGTCGGCGAGGCCCATCGCCATCCCCGCGACGGTGTCGACGGCCGAGGCGCCGGGGCCGCCGGGGTTGACCAAGAGGATTCCGATTCGGTCACCGGTGGCCGGCACCCGGATGACGGCAAGGGACGTTTGCGGCCCTTCGGGATTCGCATAATCGATGGGCACGCCGATGGTTCCGCACTGCGCGGCGGGTATGGGGGTAACCGCCCCGAGGAAGTCGGCGCAGCTGCCCCATACGGGCGGCTGACCGTAGTTCACGGTGGGCTGCCCCTCGGGTGACGCCCACGCGGCGGGTCCGGTGAAAGTCGACACCAGTACCGGTGCGAGCAGTGCCGCGATCAGCCTGCCCACCAACCACATGGCGAACATCGTTGCACGCAAAGGCCTTCGGTGGTGAAGCGGGGCACCAGCAGAGACGTGTCGGCAACCGGACGGTGATCCGACGGTGACCTACTCCTCAGCAGCGCGCGCCTGGCGGCGGTACCGCGACGTCGACCAGGTACTTGGCGGCGATGTCGTCGACGCAGGCGTCGCCCTGGAACACCACCGTGTGCTGCGTGCCCTCGAACGTCAGCAGGGACCCACCGAGTTGCTTGGCCAGGTCGACGCCGGCCTGATACGGCGTCGCCGGATCGTTCGTCGTCGACACCACCAGCACGGGCGGCAGACCCGCCACCTCGAGCTGGTGCGGCGTGGACGTCGCGGGCACGGGCCAGAACGCGCACGTGCCCAGCGGCGCGTTGCCGGTGAACTGCCCGTAGCTCATGAACGGCGCCACCTCGCGGGCGCGCCGGTCCTCGTCGATGATCGTCTTGCGATCCTTGATCGGCGGCTCGTCGACGCAGTTGACCGCGACCCGCACGTCGGTCGAATTGTTGTAGTGCCCTTGCTCGTCGCGCCCCATGTACAGGTCCGCCAACGCCAGCATGGTGTCACCGGAGCCCCGCTTGAGTTCGGACAGGCCCTGCGTGAGATGGCGCCACAGGTTGGGCGAGTACAGCGGCAGGATGGTGCCGATGACGGAGTCGCTGTAGCTCAGGCCGCGCGGGTCCTTGGTCTTGGCGGGGTTCTCCACCAATGGTTCGACGAGGCTCTTGTAGACGTCGACGGCCTTCGCCGGGTCGGTACCGAGGGGACAGTCCGGGCCCTGCGCGCAGTCCGCCGCGTAGTCGTTGAACGCGGTCTGGAAGGCGGCCGCCTGACGGATGTCGGCCTCGACTGGGTCGGCGTTGGGGTCGACGGCGCCGTCGAGGATCATCGCGCGCACGTTCTGCGGGTAGGCCTCCGCGTACGCCGAGCCGATGCGGGTGCCGTACGAGTAGCCGAGATACGTCAGCTTCTGGTCACCGAGCGCAATGCGCATGGCCTCGAGATCCTTTGCCACGCTTACCGTTCCGACGTTGGCAAGAAACTCTTCGCCCATCTTCTCGACACAGCGGTCGACGAACTGCTTGGTCTCCGATTCGATGTGCGCGACACCCTCGGGCGTGTAGTCGACCTGCGGGTCGGCCCTCAGCCTGTCGTTGTCGGCATCGGAGTTGCACCACACCGCGGGGGTGGACGACCCCACGCCGCGGGGATCGAAGCCGACGAGGTCGAACCGCTGCCGGACGGACTCGGGCATGGTTCCCACCAGCGAGGCGGCCGCTTGCACACCCGACTCTCCCGGACCGCCGGGATTCACGATCAAGGAACCGATCTTGTCGCCGGTGGCCTTGAACCGGATCATGGCGATCCGCGCGACGTCACCGTCGGGCTTGGCGTAATCAACCGGCACCGAGAGCATTCCGCATTCCGCACCCGCAGGGATCCGAATGTCCGACGACGCCAGATCACACTGCGACCAGTCGACCGGCGAGCCCGGCCTCGGCGTCGCGATGACGCCGCGACCGTCGACCACTCTGCTGCAGCCCGCCACCAGCAGCACCACCAAGGCGGCCGCGAGGACCCCGCGTCTGAGGTTCATGGCTGTCATGCTGCCATGAAGACCCGTCGGCCCAGCTGAGGGCACTGCCAGCGGCGCTACCGGGTCGCCTCGAGCAACTCCTCCATTGCCACGGCGAAGTCGTCGGCCATGTCCCACAGGTCGGGCACCAGCTCGGGGCAGGAGATGAGGCCCACGTCGAGCGTGCCGAGCAACGACATCACGGTGATGTTCAGCCCGGAGCCGTGGAAGATCGGTCCGAGCGGGTACATCGCGTGGACCTGGGCCCCCAGGAAGTACAGCGGGATCTGCGGCCCCGGCACGTTGGACACGACGAGGTTGTGCACGGGCAGGGCACTGGTCAGCCGGCTGGACGCGTAGACGCGCATCGCGACGCCGAACACGGCGGGTGCGGCGAACTGCGACCAGTCCTGCAACAGGGTTGCCCCGATCGCCGCACTGTGTTGTTTGGCAACGGAATTCGCCTCGGCGATCGACTTCAACCGCTCGGCGGCACCTTCGATGTCGGTGTACAGGCTGGCGAACATGCCCGACACCTGGTTGCGGCCCGGCCGGTCCGACTTGTCGTGGACCGAAACCGGCACCATCGCCACCAGCGTGCTGTCGGGCAGTTCGTCGCGGTCCATCAGATACCGCCTCAGCACGCCCGCCACCAGAGCCATGACGACGTCGTTGACCTTGACGCCGAAGTGGTTCTTGACGGCCTTGACGTCCTCGAGGTCCAGTTGCGCGAAGGCGACGTTGCGGTGTCCGGTGACCGTGTCGTTGAAGCGTGTCGTCGGGGCCGCGAACGGGGCCGCCATGGTCAGCCCGCTGCGGGCGCGCCGGACGGTGTCCACCACCGTCGACAACGTCGACGGCAGCACGTTCATCAGCTTCAGCGGACGGGTGGCGTACTTGATGGCGCCGCCCACCGCGATCTCGAAGTCCGATCCGCCACCCACGCCGTCGACCGGGTCGGGGGGCGGCGCGTCGGGCTCGGTGGTGCACAGCTGCGACATCAGGTTGGCGCCGGTGACCCCGTCCACGCCCGCGTGGTGCACCTTGGTCAGCACGGCGAGCTTGCCGCCGTCGTGCGCGTCGGTGCCGTCGACGTTCTCGATGATCCACATCTCCCACAGCGGTCTGCTGCGGTCGAGGGTCAGTGAAGCGATGTGCCCGCAAATCTCGGCGAGCTCGACACGGCCGCCGGGTCCCGGCAGTCCGATGCGGTGCAGGTGCCGGTCGACGTCGAAGTCGCGGTCCTCCACCCACACCGGGTGATCGATGTTGAAGCGGTTGTCGCCGAGCTTCTCCCGGAACTCCGGCATCGCCCTGATCCTCAGACCGAGGGCATCCCGCAGCCGGGCGAAGGTGTAGCCGCCGGGGATGGTGGCGGTGTCGATCTCGAGGATCGAACACACGTGCAGCGGCTGCGCAGGGCTCTCGAGGTAGAGGAAGCTGGCGTCGAGTCCGCTGAGCCGTTGCATCCGCCGATCGTAGGCCCGGCAATTACCCGAGATGTGAGGAACGGCACTTCACCAAATGTTCACCTGAGGTGAACGGAGTGGCAGACTTCCTGATGTCAGACGACCCGGGGACCCGGATGGGCCTCGAGGAGCGAATCGACGAGATTGGGGACAATGATGTCTGAGCAAACGGTTTACGGTGCTGTCACCGATTCACCCGCCAAGCCACGCGGGAAAGTCCGCACCCACCACCTGCAGCAGTGGAAGGCCGAAGGCCACAAGTGGTCGATGCTGACGGCCTACGACTACTCCACCGCCCGCGTGTTCGACGACGCCGAGATCCCCGTGTTGCTGGTGGGTGATTCCGCCGCCAACGTGGTCTACGGCTACGACACGACCGTGCCGGTCACGGCCGACGAGTTGATCCCCCTTGTGCGGGGCGTGGTGCGCGGCGCGCCGCACGCGCTGGTGGTCGCCGATCTTCCGTTCGGTAGCTACGAGGGCGGCGCCGCCCAGGCGCTCGCCACGGCCACCCGATTCATGAAGGAGACCGGCGCGGCCGCGGTGAAGATCGAGGGCGGCGAGCGGGTGGCCGACCAGATCGCGACGTTGACGCGCGCCGGCATCCCCGTGGTGGCTCACATCGGCTTCACCCCGCAGAGCGTCAACGGCCTCGGGGGCTTCCGCGTGCAGGGCCGGGGCGACGCCGCGGAGCAGACCATTCACGATGCCATCGCCGTCGCCGAGGCGGGCGCGATCGCGGTGGTGCTCGAGATGGTGCCCGCGGAGCTGGCCACGCAGATCACCGGCAAGCTGACCATTCCGACGGTCGGTATCGGTGCCGGACCCAACTGCGATGCGCAGGTGCTGGTGTGGCAGGACATGGCGGGCATGACCGCTGGCCGGACGGCGAAGTTCGTCAAGCGCTTCGGTGATGTCGGGGCTGAATTGCGTCGTGCAGCAACGCAGTACGCGGCCGAGGTGGCCATGGGAGTGTTCCCCGCCGAGGAACACTCCTTCTAGCGGGACCTCAGGGGAACTCGGGCTTGCGCTTGCCCACGAAGGCCGCAATGCCCTCTCGGCCGTCGGGTGAGGCGGCGCTTGCCTTGATCAGCCTGGCCTCGTGCTCCATCTGCTCCTCGAACCCCGAGCCATAGGTGGTGAGCAACAACTTCTTCACCGCGGCGTGCGAATGACTTGCGCCAGAAGCGACTCGGGTGGCCAGCTCGTCGAGCTTGGCGGTCAGTTCGGCATCCGGGACGACGGCGGTGACCAGACCCCATTGCGCCGCCTCGTCGGCGGACAGCACGCGGTTGGTGATCATCAGTTCCTGGGTCTTGCGCAGACCGATCAGACGGGGCAGCAGGTAGGACGAGCCGCCGTCGGGGCTCAACCCCACCTTCGTGTACGCCATCGTGAACGACGCCGACTCGGCCGCGAGGACGAGGTCGCCGGATACCCCCAGGGGGAAGCCGGCACCGGCTGCCACTCCGTTGACAGCCGTGATCAGGATTGCGTCCATCCTGGCGAACGTGGACAGCGCCCGGTGCAGATCGTCGGCGATGCCCTTGACGAATGCTCCCGGGTCCGCCGCCGCCGCCATCGCCTTGAGATCGCCTCCCGCACTAAAGAACTTGCCTGCGCCCGTCAGGGTGACCACCTTCGTCGACGGCGTGTCGCACAGCGCGGCTGCCGCGGCGAGTTCGCGCGTCAACGTGTCGTTCATCCCATTCGCGGCGGTGGGCCGATCGAGAACGATGCTGGTGATGGGTCCGGACACGGCGAACGTCAGCGTTTCGAAGTCGGGCATGGCCAGACGTTATCGCACCCGTGTGACCCGCTCTGGTCGCGCGTCGTCGTGCGTTCATCTCGATGTGGCACCCTGTTCATGATTTGCAAGACCAAGCCCTCCCAACTGAAGGTGAAGATGCCAGCCGACAAGCGCAAGCCGTCGCGTCACACGGAGGTAGAGCGCAAGTTCGCGGTCGTCGACGGAACCGTGTCCCCATCGTTCGACGGCCTCTCCGCGGTCGCCAAGGTGGAGCGCTCGCCGGCGCAACGACTCGACGCCGTGTACTTCGACACCCCCGACGAAGACCTCGCCGCCCGCCGAGTCACGTTGCGCCGCCGCACCGGTGGACCCGACGCCGGCTGGCACCTGAAGCTGCCGGGCGGGGCCGACGCACGCACCGAGGTCCGCGTGCCGCTCGGCGACCCGGGGTCGGCCGACGACGTGGTGCCCGACGAGTTGCGCGACGTCGTCCTCGCCATCGTGCGGGACCGACCGCTGCGCCCGGTGGCACGGATCTCGACCGTCCGCATCGTCGACGTCCTGTACGGACACGATGGTGCGGCACTGGCCGAGTTCTGCGATGACACGGTGCACGCCACGACGCAGGGTGACCAACCGCCGCAGGAATGGCGGGAATGGGAGCTCGAAGTGGTCGAGAGCGCTGGGAACGACAACGATTCCGCACTGCTCGACCGGCTCGCCAATCGACTGTTCGACGCCGGCGCCGAACCCGCGGGCCACGGCTCGAAACTGGCCAAGGTACTGGGGACGCCGCAGAAGGCGACACCGCGCGCCAACGACCCGGTGCACAGCGCCATCGCCGACCAGGTCGAGGAACTGTTGGTCTGGGACCGGGCGGTGCGCACCGACGCCTGGGATTCCATACACCAGATGCGGGTGGTGACGCGGAAGATCCGAAGCCTGCTCCGCGCCTCCGAGGCGTCGTTCGGGATCGCCGACGACTCACCGATCCTGGTCGAACTCAAGCAGCTGGCCGGAATTCTCGGGGTGGCCCGCGACGCCGAGGTGCTCGCCGAGAAGTACGAGAACGCCCTCGACCAACTGCCCGACGAACTGCTCAGGGGGCCGGTGCGCGAGCGTCTCGTCGAGGGTGCCAAGCGGCGGTACCGCGCCGGCTGGAAGCGCACGCTGGTGGCGATGAGGTCGGAGCGCTACTTCCGCCTGCTCGACGGGTTGGAGGCGTTGATCGCCGCGGAACCACCGCCGCTGGAGCCGGGTACCGAGCCCGAACCGTTGACCGTCGGCGCGGCCTACAAGGGGCTCCGCAAGGCATCCAGGAAGGCCGACGCCGCAGCAGCGGACCCCGACGTCTCCGCCGTGGAAGCCGACGAGGCCTTGCACAAGATCCGCAAGCGAGCCAAGCAGCTTCGCTACACGGCGGCCGCCCTCGGCGAGACCGCCGTCACCGACAAGGCCAAGGTGATCCAGACACTGCTTGGCGACCATCAGGACAGCGTCGTCAGCCGGGCGCGGTTGTCCGAGGAAGCGGTGACGGCCCACGGTGCCGGTGAGGACACGTTCACCTACGGCGTGCTTCACCAGCTCGAGGCGGAGGTCGCCCAGCGTGCGGAGGAACAACTCGCGAAGGCGCTCAAAGAACTGAAGAAGGCGGCGCGCGCCGCCGAGTAGCGATCCGGCGAGGGCGGACGAG
This sequence comes from Mycolicibacterium sp. TUM20985, assembly GCF_030295745.1. Classification (NCBI taxonomy): domain Bacteria; kingdom Bacillati; phylum Actinomycetota; class Actinomycetes; order Mycobacteriales; family Mycobacteriaceae; genus Mycobacterium; species Mycobacterium antarcticum. Next base: position 2,231,378 of record NZ_AP027291.1, on the reverse strand, counting down.
TTGGCCTGTAAGCCGGATTCTGTTCCGCACCACCATGACTGGTGGCGCGGCGGCGACCATCCATCTGGACACACCGTCACCGGGTGCCTCGAGCGGCCTACCCGCAGACTCGGGCGAGCAGCCCTCGAACGTCTGCGCAGCCGCAACCAGGTTGCGACCTTCTTGGCCTTGCTTCGGGTGGGGTTTGCCTAGCCACTCCGGTCACCCGGAATGCTGGTGCGCTCTTACCGCACCGTTTCACCCTTACCACCGAATCGGTGGCGGTCTGTTCTCTGTGGCACTGTCCCGCGAGTCACCTCGGATTGCCGTTGGCAATCACCCTGCTCTGTGAAGTCCGGACTTTCCTCGACGTTCGGGTGAACCCGACCGCCGCGGCCGCCCGGCCAACTCGTCCGCGCTGATCACCGTACTCTGCTGCGCGGGCGCGGCGAGTGTGTGGGTCTTTGGCGAACGCTTCCGACATCTGCATCCAAAGCCCACACAGTCGGCGACGCGTCAGCTCCTTCGCCGCAGAACCATGACGTTGTCCTGCAGCGTGGCCACCTCGCCGTCGGGTCCGGTGGCCGTCCGGTCGATGGCTTCGACCCGCACGCGGTCCCATTCTCCCGCCGGGAGATCGAGGTCTGCGAGCACCTCCTCGGCAGGGGGGAACGGATGGTCGTGCGGCACCTTCGTCGCCCACGGCGGCATCCCGCCATGGTCGACGATGACGAGGTAACCGCCCCGCGCGACGGCGTCGGCGGCATGACGCAGGACCTGGGGCCGCTCGAGGCGCACGGTGGAGTGCAGGAACTGTGCGGAGACGAGGTCGTAGGTCCCCTCGGGGAAGCTGTCCGACAGATCGTGCCGCTGGAACTCGATGCGCTCCGACACCCCTCGCGTGCGGGCTTCCTCGCCCGCGCGTCCCATCGCCGTGTCGGAGATGTCGACAGCGGTCACGTGCCAACCGCGCTCGGCCAGCCAGACGGCGTCGCCGCCCTCCCCGCAGCCCAGGTCCAGTGCGCGACCCGGGGGCAGGTCGGCGACGACGGTGGCGAAGTGGGCGTTCACCCGACCACTCCAAATACGTTCTCGCTCAGCGTAGTGCGCTTCCCAGTAGTCCTTGGCCGACTGACTCGGATCGGCCACCTCGTGGTCATGCGTTCCCATGGACGTGCTCCTTCCGTCGCGGCCGTGGCGGCCGGGCTCCTGAGGACCACTCTTGCCGACCGCGGATCGATCTGCCAATATCCTTTGCCATGCAGGCAAAGGCAGATGACGTCGACCTCCGGGTCAGAAGACGGTTGCGGGAGCTGCGCACGCAGCGCGGGCTGACCCTCGAGGATGTCGCCACCCGCGCCGACATCGACGTCTCGACGCTGAGCCGACTCGAGTCGGGCAAGCGCCGACTAGCGCTGGATCACCTGCCGAGGCTCGCCGTCGCGCTCTCGGTGAGCACTGACGATCTGCTGCGTGCACCCGACGCCGAGGACCCGCGGGTGAAGGGTGCGGCCCAGACCCGACACGGGGTGACGTTCTGGCCGTTGACCAACAACGGGCCCGCCGGTGGTCTGCACGCCTTCAAGATCCGGGTGAGCGCGCGTCGCCGCACCCCGCCCGATGAACTCCCCGTTCACGACGGTCAGGACTGGATCTACGTGCTCGCCGGCCGCATGCGCCTACTCCTCGGCGATCGCGACTTCACCATCAAACCCGGTGAGGCCGTCGAGTTCTCGACGTGGACGCCGCATTGGTTCGGGGCAGTCGAGGAAGCGGTGGAAGCCGTGGCCCTCCTCGGCCCGCACGGTGAACGGCTGCACTTACACTCCTGAGTCGGCGTCCTTGCGCTCGGGGCCGAGCAGTTTCCGCACCGAGATCCGAGAGCCGTACGGCTGCAGCATCTGGCTCGCGGGACGCTGGCGCACGTTGAGCGGCCACCAGAACCAGCGGCCGAGCATGGCCGCGATGGACGGCGTCATGAACGACCGCACGATCAGCGTGTCGAACAGCAGGCCCAGGGCGATCGTGGTGCCGATCTGGCCGAGGACGATCAGGTCGCTGAAGACGAACGACGCCATGGTGCCCGCGAACACCAGACCGGCGGCGGTGACGACCCCGCCGGTGCCGGCCATCGCCCGGATGATCCCCGTGTTGAGACCGGCTCCGATCTCCTCCTTGAACCTGGATATCAGCAGCAGGTTGTAGTCCGCCCCCACCGCCAGCAGCAGGATGATCGCCAACGCAGGCACGATCCAGTACAGCTCGATGCCGAAGATGTACTGCCACACCAGGACTGCGAGCCCCAGTGACGCCCCCAGCGACAGCACGACCGTGCCGACGATCACGAGGGCGGCGACCATGCTGCGGGTGATGAAGATCATGATGAGCAGGATCAGGGCGATCGCCGCGATCGCCACGATCATGAGGTCGTACAGCGACCCCTCCTGGATGTCCTTGTACGTCGATGCCGTTCCCGCGACGTAGATCTTGGCGTCCGACAACGGTGTCGCCTTGATCGCATCGAAGGCGGAGTTCCGCAGCGCGTCGATGTGCGAGATGCCCTCGGGCGTGGCGGGTGTGCCCTCGTGCGTGATCGTCATCCGTGCGGCCTTGCCGTCGGGTGACATGAACAACTTCAGTCCGCGCTTGAAGTCCGGGTTGTCGAACGCCTCCGGTGGCAGATAGAACGAGTCGTCGTTCTTCGCGTCGTCGAAGGCCTTGCCGAGAGCGGTCGCGTTCTCCAACGCCTCCTGGCTCTGGGTGTTGGTGCCCCCGGTGGTGGCGTAGTTCGACTGCAGGAGATCGCGATTGGCCTCCTGTACGTCGATCTGGGGCGGAATCAGGGCCACGAGTTGCGGCTGCAGGGCATTGAGCTTGTCCAGGCTCGCGGTGATCTTGCCAAATTGGTCGCTGAGCGTGGAGATTCCGTCGAGTGAGTCGAACACCGATCGCAGCGCCGCACACGACGGGATGTCGAAGCAGTGCGGCTCCCAGTAGAAGTAGTTGCGCAGCGGACGGAAGAAATCGTCGAAGTTCGCGAGGTTGTCGCGCACTTCGTTGATGGTGGCGACAGTGTCGTGAAACGCCTGGACCTGCTCATCGGTCGCGGCGGCGCTCTGCTTCTGCAACTCCAGCTGCTGTTCGAGGATGCCGATGGACCTGCTGGCCTGGTCCACCTGTTTGAGGATGTCCTGCGCCCTGGCCTGCTGGTAGCTGAGGTTCATGATCTGCCCGGCGCTCTGGGCGCTGATCTGAAACGGTATGGAGCTGTGCGTGAGCGGCGTGCCGAGTGGCCGGGTGATGGACTGCACCAGTGCGATGCCCGGGGTGTGCAGCACGGCCTTGGCCACCCGCTCGAGGATCAGCATGTCCGACGGATTGCGCATGTCGTGGTCGGACTCGATCATCAACAGCTCGGGGTTGAGCCGGGCCTCGGAGAAGTGTCGTTCGGCGGCCGCATACCCGACGTTGGCGGGGGCCGTGTCGGGAAGGTAGGGGCGGCCGTCGTAGCTGATCTTGGCGCCCGGCAACGCGAGCACACCGATGGCGGCGATGGCCAGCGTCGCGATGAGAACGGGACCGGGCCACCGAACGATGACCGTGCCCATCCGGCGCCATCCGGGCGCGCGCACCTTGCGCCTCGGATCCATCAGCCCGAAGTGGCTCGCGATGACCAGGACGGCGGGCCCGAGGGTCAGCGCCGCGATGAGTGTCACCAGTACGCCGAGCGCGGCCGGTACGCCGAGGGTCTGGAAGTACGGCAGCCGGGTGAAGTAGAGGCACGCCACCGCGCCGACGATGGTCAGGCCGGAGCCGACGATGACGTGCACCGTCCCCCGGAACATGTCGAAGTACGCCGCCTCGCGTTCCAGGCCGCGGTTACGGGCTTCCTGATACCGGCCGACGATGAAGATGGCGTAGTCGGTGCCCGCGGCGATCGCCAACAACGTGAGCAGGTTGGTGGCGTACGTCGAGAGCCCGATGACGCCTTCGTGTGCCAGCAGCGCGACGACGCCACGGGCAGCGGCCAGCTCGACGACCACGACGAGAAGCATGATCAGGGTGGTGACGATGGAGCGGTACACGATGAGCAACATCACCCCGATGACCGCGAAGGTGATGGCGGTGACCTGGTGGGTGCCTTCGTTGCCCACCTCGAAGTTGTCGGTGATCAGGGGCGCAGCGCCGGTGACGTAGGCCTTGACCCCCGGTGGCGCCGGGGTGTCCGCCACGATCTTGCGGATGCTGTCGACGGACTCGTTTGACAGCGCCTCGCCCTGGTTGCCTCGTAGATACACCTGGACGAGCGCGGCCTTGCCGTCCTTGCTCTGCGCACCGCCCGCGGTGAGCGGGTCTCCCCAGAAGTCCTGGACGTGCTCGACGTGCTGAGTGTCCGCGTCGAGCTTCTTGACCAGGACGTCGTAGAAGTCGTGGGCATCCTGGCCTAGCGGCTGATCGCCTTCCAGCACGACCATCGCCGCGCTGTCGGAGTCGAATTCCTCGAACTTCTGCCCGATGTGCCGCATCGCCATGATGGACGGCGAATCGCTCGCGTTCATCGCCACCGAGCGTTCGGCGCCGACCACCTCGAGCTGCGGAGAGACGATGTTGGTTAGCGCGGCGATGGCCAGCCATAGCAGCATGATCGGCAGCGCGAGGACCCGAATGAGACGCGCGGGCCGGGAGCCTTCGACCGGACCCTCTTCCCGATGCTCGCTCATGCGGACTTGTCCAGGCAGGCGATGTATCCGTTCACGTTGTTGGCGGACCTTTCGTCCTTGACGATGCCGTTGACGGTGATCCGGCAGGTGATGGGCGCAGAGTCGCCCTGGGCGCGGAGGTCCGCGAAGAGTGTTGGATCGTCGGTGACCAGGGTGTGCGACCACGGCAGGGGCGCATCGTCGACCCGCTGGGGCTGAGCGTTCTCATCGAGGAAGTTGATGGTGGCTACCGAGCCCGGGCTCCCGAAGACCTCGAAGAGCACGCGCTTGGGGTTGTAACCGGTGTTCTCCAACGAGTCGGCACTGGGTCTGGTCACTTCGTTGTCGGAGCCGAAGATGCCGTGCAGGCGAACGACGCTGAAGGCGACCAACGCGACGACGATCACCGCGATGATCACGGCCCACTGCCCCCGTACGACGCTGCCGATCGAATTCTTCTTCACCCGTAGGCCTTTCGACAGCCGGCGACGCGGCATCCAGATCGGTGCCGTCCTCATTGCGGCTGAGGGCGACCGAAATGGAACGGTACGGTACGGTACGGGTCACTGCAACTCGTCGAAAACCATTGCGCAAAGGATGTTGATGTGGTCTCAGACTCAACGGAATCGTCCGCCGCGACGTCCGACTGTTCCTGGAGCGCGCGCGAAGCCGAGCTGCTGGCGGTGACCTTGAACCTGCTTCAGCAACACGGATACGACCGACTGACGGTGGAGGCCGTGGCCACCGAGGCCAAGGCCAGCAAGGCCACTATGTACCGTCGCTGGCCATCCAAGGCCGACCTAGTGCTTGCGGCGTTCGTCGAAGGAACCCGCGCGTCGGCGATCCCTCCGCGCACTGGATCGCTACGCGGTGACCTGCTGGCCATCGGCACCTCGGTGTGTGAGCACACCCGAGAACACTCCGGCACCATGCGCGCAGTGCTGAACGAGATGTCCCGCAGCGAAGCGCTCAGCGCCGCCATGCAGGACAAGTTCATCTATCACCGGAACATGCTGATCCAAGAGGTGCTCGGCGACGCCGTGGCCCGCGGGGAGATCGACTCAGCGGTGATAAACCCCGAGATCTGGGATCTCTTGCCCGGATATCTCGTCTTCCGCTCCGTCGTCTCCGAACGCCTCCCGACCGCCGAGACCGTGCGCGCACTGGTGGATGAAGTACTGATGCCGAGCCTCACTCGAGGTATGCCGTCGAATTGACGAGCCGGACCGACGAGCCGCCGTCGGGGTAGAATTCGGCGATCGACAGCGAGGCCAGGTCGAGGTGCAGGCGATACAGGATGCCTGGCCCCGCATCGAGCGCAAGCCTCAGAATCGACTTGATCGGCGTGACATGCGATACCACCAGGACCGTGGCCGCGCCGTGTTCGGCGATCAATCTGGTGCGCGCCCGTCGCACCCGGTGGGCCACCGCGTCGAAGCTCTCCCCGCCGCCGGGCGGCGGCACGCTGGTGTCGCTGAGCCATTGACCGTGCAGGCCTGGATCTTGTTGCGCCGCTTCGCCGAACGTCAGGCCCTCCCAGTCGCCGAAGTCCGTCTCGATCAGGTCGTCGTCCACGGTGACGTCGAGCCCGAGCGCCTCGGCCGCTGCCGTCGCGGTGTCGTGCGCCCGCTGCAGGGGTGACGACACCACGGCGGCGACCCCACCGCGTGGACCGAGGTGGGCAGCGGCAGCGGCGGCCTGGCGTCGCCCGAGTTCGGTCAGCGCCGGGTCGCCCTGCCCCGAGTATCGGCGCTCCACCGACAACTCGGTCTGGCCGTGGCGCAGCAGCAGGAACCGCGTCGGAGCCCCCCGCGCGCCGGTCCAGCCCGCTGGTGAAATCGCCTGCGCAGCAGTGGCTTCCGGCGACGCGTCGGCGATCCCGCCACCAGCCGACGCCTCGGCCGCGGCGTCCATCGCCTCGTTGGCCAGCCCGTCGGCGTGTGCGTTCTCGGCGCGCGGAATCCATCGGTAGGTGATGGCGTCGAACCCCGAAGCCACCTCGAGCGCACGCTGCCGCAGGGGAATCAGATCGGGATGCTTGACGCGCCAACGGCCCGACATCTGCTCCACGACGAGCTTCGAATCCAGTTGCGCGAGAACGTCGGTGGCGCCGATCTCGGCCGCCTCCTGCAGGCCGGCGATCAGGCCGAGGTACTCCGCGACGTTGTTGGTGGCGCGCCCGATCGACGCCTTGCTCTCTGCCAGTACGCGTCCGCGGTCGGCGGACCAGACGACGGCGCCATAACCGGCCGGTCCCGGATTGCCGCGCGATCCACCGTCGGCCTCGACGAGGACCTTCACTCGCTGAAGTCCCTGACGCGCACCAGGATTGCCGAGCACTCGGGGCAGCGCAACACCTCATCCTCAGGCGCCGCCGCGATACGGGCCAGCTCGCCGCGGTCGATCTCGATGCGGCAGGCGCCGCACCGTCCGCCCTGCAGCCGGCCTGCCCCCACCCCGCCGCCGGCCCGCTGGCGCTCGTAGAGGGCGACCAGGGCGGCGTCCAGCGAACCATGCAACTCGTCGCGGCGCGACGCCGCCTCGTGTCGCGACTGGTCGATGAGCACCAGCGCCTGATCCCGCGCCGCCATGGCCTCGGCGACCTCGGCGTGCAGGTCCTCGATCCGGTTCGACTGAACCGCCCGATCGTTCTGCAGTGACTCTCGGTGCTCCATGACTTCGAGCAACGAGTCCTCGAGGCTGCCCTGGCGCCGTTGCAGCGTCTCCAACTCGTGCTGGATCTCGCCGACGTGCTTGACGTCGACCGTGCCACCGTCGAGCAGCGCACGGTCACGATCCTCGCGCTTGCGGACGGAGTCGATCTCGCTCTCGAACTTCTCCACCTGGCCCCCGAGGTCTTCGATTGCCATCGTCAACGCCGCCAGGGCGTCGGTGGCCTCGCGGTGCGAGGCTTGGACGACGTCGAGCCGCTGCTGCTCGTCGAGGTGTTTGGCGCGATAATCCAGCCGGCTCAGAGCGGCATCGAGGGTGGCCAGTTCGAGAACCGAACGTTGTTGCATTTCAGCGGCTTTCATGAACTCGTGACATCTCTCTCTATGTTCCATGGATCCGTTCGGACCGGGCTGACGCGAACCTCGAGCTCATCGTCGAAATTCGTTCGCAGTAGTTCGGCCGCTTGATGGCACCAGGGGTACTCGCTGGCCCAGTGCGCGACGTCGACGAGCGCGACGGATGAAGCGCGCAGGTGCTCGTCGGCTGGATGATGCCGGAGGTCGGCCGTCAGGTAGACGTCCACGCCGGCGGCCGACACGGTGTCGAGGAGTGAATCACCCGCTCCCCCGCACACCGCGACCCGCGTCACCATGGCGTTGGGATCACCTGCCGCGCGCACGCCCCACGAGGTTGCGGGGAGCCTTTCGGACACGCGAGACACGAAGGCGGACAGACGTTCCGGGCTCGGCAGTCGGCAGATGCGACCGATGCCCACGTCGGACGGCAGCGGGGCGAGTGCCAGCACGTCGAACGCCGGCTCCTCGTACGGGTGGGCACCCCGCATCGCGGCCAGCACCGCGCCGCGTAGTCGGGCGGGCGCGATGACCTCGATCCGGTCCTCGGCCACGTGCTCGACCTCGCCGACCCGGCCGATGGCGGGTGAGGCGCCGTCCTGCGGCAGGAACTGCCCCGACCCCGGCACGCTCCAACTGCACCGCGCGTAGTCACCGATCGTGCCCGCACCGGCGTCGAACATCGCCTCGCGGACCGCCGCTGCGTCGCCGGTGGGAACGAAGACCACCCACTTGTCCAACCGGGCGCCGTCCGCCACCGGGGAGAGGACGTCCTCGACGACGAGACCGAGCGTCTCGGCGAGCGCGTCCGATACGCCCGGGGATGCCGAGTCGGCGTTGGTGTGGGCCGTGAACAGGGCGCTGCCCCGGCGGATCAGCCGGTGCAGAAGAGCACCCTTCGCCGTGTTCGCCGCCACCGTGTCGACGCCTCGAAGCAGCAATGGGTGGTGGGCGAGGAGCAGGCCGCGGTCCGGAACCCGTGCGATCACGTCCGAGGTCGCGTCGACCGCGACGGTCACGGTCTCGACGGACTCGGCTGGATCTCCACAGACCAGACCGACGGAGTCCCATTCGGCGGCCAGGGCGGGGGGGTACGCAGACTCCAGCACCTCGATGACGTCGGACAATCGCGCGCTCACTGCGGTACCCTACCCGCTCCGCGACTGCCCATCCCACGACAGTAGACAATGGACCGGTGAGCCCCCAGCTAGTCATCTTCGACCTCGACGGCACGCTCACCGATTCCGCCGCCGGTATCGTCTCGAGCTTCCGGCATGCGCTCGGTGAAGTCGGCGCCGAGGTGCCCGACGGCGACCTCGCCGGCCTGGTCGTCGGACCGCCGATGCACCACACGCTCACGGCCATGGGTCTCGGCGGCCGGGCGGACGAGGCCTTCACCGCCTACCGCGCCGACTACACCACCAGGGGCTGGGCCATCAACAGCCTCTTCGACGGCATCCCCGAATTGCTGACCGACCTTCGCGCCGAGGGAGTTCGGCTGGCGGTCGCCACGTCGAAGAACGAAACGACGGCCCGGCGGATCATCGAGCACTTCGGCATCGATGGCCACTTCGAGGTGATCGCCGGGGCCAGCGCCGACGGGACCCGCTCCGCCAAGGCCGACGTGGTCGCACACGCGTTGGCTCAACTGGGTCCGCTGCCGGACGAGGTACTCATGGTCGGTGACCGCTCCCATGACGTCGAGGGCGCCGCGTTACATGGAATCGACACCGTGGTCGTCGAATGGGGCTACGGCGCTTCGGACTTCGACGGCCCCGGCGCGGTGACCGCCCACCTGCACGTGGCGACGATCGACGATCTGCGGGAGGCGCTCGGTGTCTGAGCATCGGGGAGGAACGCAGCGACAGCTGCACGTGACCTTCGTGTGCTCCGGGAACATCTGCCGATCTCCGATGGCGGAGAAGATGTTCGCCCACCAGAACGCCGAGCGCGGTCTGGCCGACGCCGTCCGGGTGAGCAGTGCGGGTACCGGCAGCTGGCACGTCGGCGACCCGGCCCACGACAGCACGGCCCACGTCCTGCGCGAGCGGGGATATCCGACCTGGCACCGCGCCGCTCAGGTCGACGACGATCACCTGGCGGCCGACATGGTCGTCGCGATGGGCCGCAACCACGTCCGCATCCTTCGCGACCTCGGGGTGCCGCCCGCACGGATCAGGATGATGCGTTCCTTCGATCCGCGATCGGCCGCCCATGCGCTGGACGTCGACGACCCGTACTACGGATCACTGCAGGACTACGAGGAGACGTTCACCGTCATCGAGGCGTCACTTCCCGGCTTGCACCGGTGGGTCGACGAACAGCTCGCCGAACGTGGGATGGCGAGCTGATGGGTACCGGATCCCCGGGGCGTCTCGCTCCCGCCCTGCGCCGATTCGCGTTCTTGTTCAAGCCGCAGTGGCTGGCGCTCTACGTGGTGGTGATCGCGTTCGCCTACCTCTGCTTCACCGTGCTGGCGCCGTGGCAGCTCGGTAAGAACACCACGACGTCACGCGAGAACACGCAGATCTCCGATTCGCTGTCCCAGGCGCCGGTAACGGTGACCACTTTTCTGCCGCAACAAGATTCGACGGCGCCCGGGGCGCAGTGGCGTCAGGTCACCGCGACCGGCAGATACCAGGCGGACGCACAGGTGCTCGCCCGGCTGCGGGTCATCGACGGCAACCCGGCCTATGAGGTGCTGGTGCCGTTCCACGTCGACGGCGGCCCCACCGTGTTGGTGAACCGTGGCTTCGTCAAACCAGACAAGGGCACTGCGGTACCTGACTTCGCGCCTCCGCCGACGGAAACGGTCACCATCACCGCCCGGCTGCGTGACTCGGAAGCCGTTGCCGTGGGCAAGGATCCGTTCACGGAGGCCGGAGTTCGGCAGGTGTACTCCATCAGCACCGGGCAGATCGCGCAGGTGACGGGTGTGCCGTTGGCGGGGTCCTATCTACAGCTCGTCGACGATCAGCCCGGTGGTCTCGGGGTGATCAGCCTGCCGCACCTCGACGCGGGACCGTTCCTGTCCTACGGCATCCAGTGGATTGCGTTCGGGATCATCGCGCCGATCGGCGTGGGGTACTTCGTCATCGCCGAGGTCAAGCAACGCCGTAGGGAGAAGCTTCAGACCGACTCGCGGGCGGCGTCGACCGCACCGCTCAGCGCGGAGCAGAAGCTCGCCGACCGCTACGGCAGGCGGTCGTGACGAGCACGGCGGCGACGGCTGCCCCCGCCTGAACGGCGCGTGAGAGCCGGACGGACCGGTTGATGTCGGCGCTGGTCGGAACCCGCCCCGCCCCCAGGGTCGGCCGGATCTCGAGCCGGTGGGCGTACTGCGTCGGGCCGCCGAGCCGGATACCGAGAGCCCCGGCGAACGCCGCCTCCACCACGCCGGCGTTGGGGCTTGGATGTCGGGCCGCGTCCCGGCGCCAGGCGGCCGCGGCCCCGCCAGGGGTGCCCCCGACCGCGGGAGCGCACGCCGCGACCAGAAGTCCCGTTGCCCGCGCCGGCAGGTAGTTCAGGACGTCGTCGAAACGTGCTGCCGCCCAACCAAAGCGCTCGTAACGGGGCGATCGGTGCCCGATCATCGCGTCCAGGGTGTTGGCGCCCCGGTAGACCAGCAACCCGGTCACCCCGCCGAGCGCGCCCCACCACAGCGGCGCGACCTGCGCGTCGCAGGTATTCTCGGCGACCGATTCCACGGTGGCCCGCGCGATGCCCGCCTCGTCGAGTGACGCAGGATCGCGACCACAGAGCGACGGCACCAAGGCGCGGGCGCGCTCGAGGTTGCCTCGCTCCAGTCGGGAGGCCATTTCGCTGCCGGTCCGCGACAACGACGTCCCGCCCAGCACGAAGAAGGTGACGACGGCGGTCACCGTCGCGGTCCACCGCGGACCCCGCCGGGCGGCCGCGCGGTCGACCGCCAGCCCGAGCGCGGCGAGCCCACCGAGGAGCACCGCCGTGTGGGCGGTCCCGGCAGCGCGACCGTCCGAGTAGCTGAGTCGTTCCCACGACGATGCGACGGTGCCGAACAACGCCACCGGGTGCCCGCGCCGCGGGTCGGCCAGCAGCAGGTCGGCCAGCCAACCCGCCGCCAAGCCGACCGCTCGGCCGCGACTGCGGGACACACACACTCCCGCAGCGTCTCACGAGCACTCGCAAGGGTCGCGCGAACCAGGGGCCGAGAACGACGTGTGTAATCGACGGAGTTGGCGGGTACCCACGGACCGGTGTGAGATATCTCGCGTCATGAGTGTGATCGGTTGCCCCAGGACCCTGGCGACGGCTTGTCGTGCATCTGCCGACCCAGGACAACACAGATAGTTGTTCTCGAGGGAGCAGAGATGAGCATCGAAGCCGGTGAGAAGAATTTGATCGAAGAGTCGATGTCGTCAGCATATCGGCTCGCGGTAACCGAGGCCGTGCGCGAGATCGCCGAACAACGGGCCGTCATCGAGCAGGCCAAGGGCATGCTGATGTTCATCTACGGCATCGACGCTGACGCGGCCTTCGACCTCTTGCGCTGGCAGTCCCAGCAGCACAACGTAAAGCTCCGACTCATCGCCGAACAAATCACCAAGGACATGGCCGAGCTCGCCAGAACGACACCACTCAAGAGCCGGATCACCAATGACCGGCTTCTGCTCACCGCGCACCAGCGGATTACCGCGGTGGCCGACAGGCAGCGTGACGGCCAATCTAAGACGGGCACGTAACGCCCGGCGTCTTCGCCATCCCTCGCCGATGACGTCGACTACGCCATTGCCGAGAGAGGGTGCGCCGCCTCCGGGACCCGGCGTCGTCGGCATCAACCAGGGCTTCCGCGACGTCGAGTCAGCGGGTTTCTGCCGCCGGGCCAGGGCGATCGTGCGCATCGGATTCCCTTTGCCAGCAATTTATTTGGCGAGTGCCGTCCGAATCGAGGGCGTCAGCCCAATGATGACCCGCTGCCATCGACATCGCGGCTGCGAAACCGTTGCGAGAGCCGTACCGAGGCTCATCGAGGGCAGCGGCGACGACGCCACCGAATCGACACAAAATGTTTGCTGCTCATCGGTCGAGGCAGAGGTAGATCGTTGGCCGAGGGGATTCGAGCTGACGTGACTATGTGTTTGCTGTGCTGCCGCGCAACACAACCGGACTCGAACGGGCGTGGTCCCACGAGTCCGCGCAACCAGCCGGAAGGCCTTGTGACACGCCCATTTGGCGATGTGTTTCCCGTGCCAAAGTAAAGATTCCGCAGCAATACACGTGAACTGGCAATCCCGTCCCCGGGAGGCTTTCACACTGGCGCCCCTGTGACGTCGCTCATCTACGTAAACGGCGGACCGGGCGGATTGCTTTTGCTAAAGCGGGCACAGAGCCAGCGGCGGGGTGGGATTATTTACGGGTACGCAGGAAATCGAGCGGTTGCTAGGCAGGAGAACTCCGGCCAGCGGCCCTTCGAGAAGGGGGTTCAGTATATGGAGATCTCAGAGAATGGTGGGCGCTTGGCCGCCTCCCGCGCCGAGGAGGGGGTACCTGCCCGCGGCGGCGGACTCCCCCACCTGCGGTGGGAATTGGAACAGGTGATGACGCGGGTGAAACCGAATGATCTGTCAGCTGATGAGATCGCTGGCCTCCTCGGTATTCTGCGGCCCGCCCACTCCCGGGTCATCGGCGGACCAACCGGGCGGCCAGGACTGCACCTTGCTGCCAGCTGCAGCGACCAGGCGACGCCGCAGCTCGCTTAGCAGCGAGTCGATCGACGCCCCCGTCAGATCACCGGTGAGAGTCGTCAGCTCCACCACCCCGAGTTCGTCACTGGTCAAATACCCCGCGGCCACCAGGGCCTCGACCGGAGAGTGACCGTAGACCCGCGCAAGCGTGACCACCGCTTCCGCGCGCGGAGTATTGCTGCCACGCTGCCAGCGGGAGATGCTGGACTGGTCGATTCCGGTCGCAGCGGCGATGTCCTTCTGCGTGGAATTACCAGTCACCGTTGCCACGTATCGCCACCACGTCCCGTCGGCCATCCGGTCAGGGTAAGCATCCGTGTGTGATTCCACCATCAATGTCGCCTTTCGCCGCCGTTCAACGAACCAGGTCAGCACCAAGACGGTGATCTAGGGTGTTAGCCGCCCCTTAGACTAGCCGATTGCATGCGTCTATGCATAGCTCTATGCTGTTATGCATCACTTCTCGGATCCATTTCTTCTCGGAGGCGGCCTCGACGAGCGATCGAGAAGGGATGCGTCATGACCGCGAGTACGGACACCGCCGCTGGCGGCCCCCAACCCGCTGAGCGGGCGTCACCGGTCAATGACGACATGGGTCGGTTGTCGTTGCGCTGCAGCGATCGCCCCGGTCTGGTGGCCGCCGTCAGCGCATTCCTCGCCGAGGCTGGCGCGAACATCGTGTCACTCGACCAACACTCGACGCAGCCGACGGGTGGAACGTTCATGCAGCGCACCGTCTTTCATCTACCGGGGCTGTCGGGTGCGCGCGACGCGCTCGAACGCGACTTCGTCGCGCGGATAGCGACCCGATTCCACATGGACTTCAGCCTCACCGAGGCATCCACGCCCAAGCGAGTGGCGATCATGGTCTCCAAGGATGACCGCTGCCTGCTCGACCTTCTGTGGCGGAACCGCCGGGGCGAGCTCGACATGTCCGTGGTTGCGGTGATCTCCAACCACCCCGACCTGGCCGACCGGGCAAGCCTCTTCGGCGTGCCCTTCGTTCACGTCCCCGAAGAGATCCGGGCAGATGCCGAACGACGCCAACTCGACGTGTTGACCGGCAACGTCGACCTCATCGTGCTGGCCCGGTACATGCAGATCCTGACGCCCCACTTCCTCGCCGCAGTCGGGTGCCCACTGATCAACATCCATCATTCGTTCCTGCCCTCGTTCACCGGCGCCGCCCCGTACCGGCGGGCGAGTGAACGTGGCGTCAAACTCGTTGGTGCGACTGCTCATTACGTCACCGAAGACCTCGACGCTGGCCCCATCATCGAGCAGGACGTGGTGCGCGTGAACCACCGACACGGGGTTGAAGACCTCATCCGGCTCGGGGCCGACGTCGAACGTGCCGTGCTCTCCCGGGCCGTTCTGTGGCACTGCGAGGATCGCGTCATCCGGGACGGCAATCACACGGTGGTCTTCTGACGGCGGTTACCGTTCCACCATGCGTGGGTTGCGGTCAGATGTGTTGGTGCGGCCGATGACACGTGAGGACGCCGAGCGAGTCGCCCGATGGCGCTACCGCGGCGCGTGGTCGGTCTACGATCTGCCGTCGGCTGAACCGATCCTCGACGCCCTGACCGATCATCACGCGGTGGTTGCCGCTGACACGTTGATCGGCTTCTGCTGCACTGGCGACGCGGCCCGCGTTCCGGGTCTCGCCGTCGAACCACACATGCTCGACGTTGGGCTGGGCATGGACCCCAGCCTGGTCGGCCGCGGGCAGGGCACCGCGTTCGGCTGGGCCGTCGTGCGCCATCTCGCTCTCCGCCACCCCGGCCGGTCGATGCGGGCCGCGGTCCAGAGCTGGAATCAGCGCAGCCTGCGTTTGACGCAGCGGTTGGGATTCGCGGACGAGGGCGTGCTGACGGCGGGTCAGGGCGGACGCCCCGTGTCCTACCGGATCCTCGTGCGCCCAGCCGACCTTTCGGGCGGCACACCGACTGACCTGCAATGACTTCGGTGGGCGCGGAGGGGATCGAACCCACGACCGCTGGTGTGTAAATGCCGCCACGTGTCGTTTCAGCTGTAACGCTGCGTTCCTCTTGGTAAGGATATGCCCAGCTCAGAGCGTTGCAAGCGTTACGCAGCGTCTGGTGCTTCTCGGCCGTTTCTGCGCGTCGTGGCACACTCTTGGCACAGCGGGGGTTTGAGAACGACACCCGGTGACCGTGGCGATAGACCTCGGGACCGGCCGCGAAGGCGTCGCAGGCTAGAACCACTTCGTCTCTACCAAATCCTGGAAGGCCTCGGGCAGCTTGCCCGCCTTGTGCATGGACAGCAGCTGAGGGATCTCGAAGTGCGGATTGCCGCCGCCGAAGTTGGTCTCAACCTGCAGACTAAAGTCCGCATCGAACCCGCGTTACGCCCTAGCCTAGGCCGGATTGCAAATGTCCTCGTGCACCCGGGCGTGGCTAGCCTTGCCCTCGAACTACGCAACCGGCGTGAGCTCCAACTAAAGCCCATACAACAATCAGCCGCGAACGATAGCCCCCTGTTTGAGCGCGCCGGTCCCGCACTCCCCGGTGCAAAATGTATTGCCCACGAATTTGAGCCGAGCGCTAGCTCTCGATGATACGGGTTACGTACGGTGTCATTCCGCCGGTGCGCACGGGTGAGACCTTCACGGGCACCCCGGTTTGTTGCGCTTCGAGCATCTGGCCGTTGCCCAAGTAAAGGGCTTCGTGCTGGCCCCCGGAGGGACCCCAGAACAGGAGGTCGCCGCGCTTGGCCTGCGACGGGGGGACTTTTCGGCCGGCGTCGTACTGAGCGCCGGAGTAGCGAGGAAGCAGAATGCCGACGCCGGCGAACGCATAGCGAGTCAAACCCGAGCAGTCGAATCCGACAGTGCCTGCGCCAGAATCGATTCCGCGACTCGGTCCGTTCAGGCTACCGCCGCCCCATGAGTAGGGCACACCACGCTGGGATCCGGCTCGGCGAATCACGTATTCGATGGCTTGCGCGCCGTAGACCCGGTTGCCGCTCAGGCTGAAGCCCGGATCGCTCGCCGGGCTCGTCAAGCCCAGGCTGCTCAGGAATTTGCGTCCCATGTCCATGGTGGTCTTTGCCGCGTTGGCGCTGGCCTGTAGGGAGGCGTTCGCGATCGCCACCGGATCACCTGGGGCCCCCGCGCTAAGAACGCTCGGCAGCAACGGATCCCATGGGCTGACGGGTTCAGCGTGAGCGGGTGTGGCCAGAACGATCGCCGTCACGGCGCATCCGACGAGGAGGAGACGCGTGAAGCCATAGCGACGTGGCCCTGCGCTTTCCGCCTTCGGCGACGCGCTGAGAGGTCGACCATGTTTGCTAAGCCGAAATACGGAGGGCATCGAGGTCAGTTCTCCTTCTGAGGCGGCCATAGCCCGTCGGGCCAGAAGTGCCGTCGACTCGTGCGCCGGTCGCCGTTCTACGGGCCATCTCAGTACGTAGCAGCAACGGATATAGACCGAACGTACATCACATCAGCCCCTTTGTTAACACCAGTAACAGAACAACACATATGTAATTTGTTGGGCGCGTTGGCATGTGCGGCGTCGACTCTTCCTACCCTTGACTAGTCGAGCGCCACGGACATCGGGAATCTGAAGGCCTGCATCATCGAGTCGCAATGACCGCTGCGGTGGATGTCGAGGCTTGCGATGTGGATGCGCACCCGCCGGCGGTCGTCAACGGGTACGTCATCTGCTTCAGGTAGCCGGAGGGGTAGTCGGGTTTGACGGCGATCCCCAGTTGGGTGGAGTCGAAGCGGCGGGTGGGGTCGTAGCAATAGGTGTACATCAGGTGGTCCCAGATCAGGGTGAATAGTCCGAAGTTGACGTCGCCGACGCCGGCCCATTTGAGGTGGTGGAAGCGGTGGCCTTCGTTGAGGGCGAGCAGGTGCTTGGCGGGGCCAATGCGGTAGTCGGCGTTGGAGTGCTGCAGGAGCAGCTGGATTGCGACGGCGAGGGCGAGCACCGAAGCGACGTCGACGGGAAGGCCGATCAGGATCAGCGGGGCCACGCCCGCAGTCATCTCGACGGTCTGGTGCAGCGGGTGCTTCATGAGGCCATTGAGGCCGTACATGCGGGTGGTGCTGTGGTGCACGGCGTGCAAGCGCCACAGCATCCCGACGTGGTGGCTGACCCGGTGGACCAGCGTGATGCCGAGGTCGGCGAGGAGGATGGCGGCCAATACCTGAGCAATGAATAACCAACTGCGGGGCCAGATCTCGGGGACCGGAATGACATTGGCCAGCAGCGGGATGGCGGTGACGCTGGCCAGGATGAGTGCCTCGTTGACTGCGGCGTGGACGCGGTCGCGGGCACTGTCGGCGCGGTCGTGGTTCCAGCCGCTGTCGTAGGGGATGATCCGTTCCACCAGGAATGACATCCCGATCGCGACGGCAAGAAGGACTAGGAGCCAATACTTCGCCGTGCCTGCAACAGTGAGGGCTATCGCGGCTCCGTTGAGGCCGAGCAGCATGAATGGGACGTACGCGTAGCGCGTGATCGCGCGGATGGCGGTGCCGGTGAGGTGGTGCATCCCTGAATGGTCGGCGCCACCGGGGTGTTCGGGCTTGAACGTTTCGGCTAGACCCTGGTGTCGATGTCCCAACGTATGTGCCTGCTCAGCAGCGAGGGCGGCAATCCGAAGGCGTCGCGACACGTTCGACTGAGATGGGCGCTGTCGGCGAAGCCCGCGGCGTGAGCGGCGCCGGTCAGGTCATCGCCTGCCTGAACCCGGGTGATCGCGATGTGCAATCGCCGCCACAACACGTAGCGGCGCAACGGGATTCCGACCTGTTCGGTGAACAGGTGCGTCAACCGGCTGGCCGAGATGCCGACCTGAGCGGCCACCTCGGTGCCCCGCACCGCGCCCGGGCCGGTGAGATTCGCCAGCAGGTCCAGCGCGGCGAGGACGGCGGGGTGTCGTTGCGGGACCGGCCCGGCGGGAACGGGTGTCAGTTGGCTGATCAGGTCGGTCACCACCGCGCCCAGAGTGCGCTCACGGGCGTGGCTCAGGACGGGCCCGCTGGTCCATCCGTGGTGGATGCTGCGGTGGTGGGCTGCGCGGCCGGCGGTGGACTCGGGATCCAGGAACACCAGGGCGCCCCCTGCCGCACCGCTGTCGATTCGATGCGTCGCATCGGCGGGCACGATGACCGTGGTGCCGCGGTGGCGGGCGCCGTTGCCGTCCACGATGGTCATCGCGGTGGGTGCGGTCATGATCTGGACGGCGTGGTGGGCGTGGGGGTCGGTGACGCCGATGGTTCCAGTGAACGCCAACACGCCGGGACGCAGGAGCGCCGATCCCTGCCAGGGCTGCTCGGTCATGAAAGCGTCAACGGCGAGCGCCTACCGGGTGGTGGTTGTGGCTGGTGTACGCGCGGGCGTGGTGCCCGTGGCAGCTGCCCCTGTCTGGTTTTCCGCGGTGGTGGCGAAGCGGCGCAGTCGCAGGCTGTTGCTGACCACGAAGACCGAGCTGAACGCCATGGCGGCGCCGGCGATCAGTGGGTTGAGCAGTCCGAAGGCTGCCAGCGGTAGGGCGGCGACGTTGTAGGCGAACGCCCAGAAGAGGTTGCCCTTGATGGTCTTCAACGTGGCCCGGGACAAGCGGATCGCATCAGCCACTGCGCGTAGATCGCCGCGCACCAACGTCAGGTCCGACGCCTCGATGGCGACGTCGGTGCCGGTTCCCATGGCCAGACCCAGATCGGCCTGCACGAGTGCGGCTGCGTCGTTGACGCCGTCGCCGACCATGGCGACCACGCGTCCTCGGGCCTGTAGGTCCTTGACGGCGTTGACCTTGTCGGCCGGCAGGACTTCGGCGATGACGTCGTCGGGGTCGATGCCGACCTGCGCGGCGACCGCTTGTGCGGCGCGTCGGTTGTCTCCGGTCAACAGGACGGGTCGCAGACCTAGCTGGCGGAACTGTGAGATCGCCTCGGCGGAGGTGTCTTTCACCGTGTCCGCGACGACGATCACCGCGCGCATCGCTCCGTCCCAGGCCACCCACACTGGGGTGTGTCCCAGCGCCTCGGCGGTCTCGGCGGAGTCGAGCAGGGCGTCGGGGGTGGCCAGCGACCAGTCGTCGGTGAGCCAGCTGCGCCGTCCAACGAGCACGGCGTGCCCGTCGACGACGCCGCTGACGCCGTAGCCGTCGCGAGCGGCAAAGCTCTCGACCGGGGGCAGGGTCGTGCCGTCGGTGGGTGCGGCGGCTGCTGCGATGGCGTGGCCGATGGGGTGCTGGGAGGCGTCTTCGAGTGCGCCGGCGAGGGCGAGGGTCTGGGCGGCGGTTTCTCCGTCGGCGGGGTGCACGCCGATCAGGCTCATCTGCCCGGTGGTGACGGTGCCGGTCTTGTCGAGCACGACGGTGTCGACGCGGCGGGTGGACTCCAGGATCTGCGGTCCCTTGATCAGAATGCCGAGTTGGGCGCCGCGGCCCGTGCCGACGAGCAGGGCGGTCGGTGTGGCCAGGCCCAGGGCGCAAGGGCAGGCGATAATCAGGACCGCGACGGCGGCGGTGAATGCCGCGGTGGCTGGGTGACCCGTCAACAGCCACGCGGCCAGCGTTACCGCAGACAGGGCGATGACGATGGGGACGAAGACGGCCGAGACCCGGTCGGCGAGGCGTTGGACGGAGGCCTTCCCGTTCTGGGCGTCCTCGACGAGGCGCGCCATTTGGGCGAGTTGGGTGTCGGCGCCGATGCGGGTGGCTTGTACGACGAGTCGACCGCCGGCGTTGACGGTGGCTCCGGTGACGTGGTCGCCGGGGCGGACTTCGACGGGCACCGGCTCGCCGGTGAGCATCGAGGCGTCGACCGCTGAGGCGCCCTCGGTGATGACCCCGTCGGTGGCGATCTTCTCGCCGGGTCGGACGATGAACATGTCACCGACCGCGAGTTGTGCTGTGGGGATGCGGGTTTCGCTGCCGTCGCGCATCACGGCGACGTCCTTGGCTCCCATATCCAGCAGCGCTTTCAGTGCGGCGCCGGACTGGGACTTGGCGCGCGCTTCGAAGTAGCGGCCCGCCAGGATGAAGACGGTGACGGCGGCGGCGACTTCGAGGTAGATGTGCTCGACACCGGACGTCGCGTCGGGCAGCAGGCTGAACGACATGCGCATGCCGGGCATACCGGCGTGACCGAAGAACAGTGCCCACAGTGACCACAGGTAGGCGGCGCCGACGCCCAGGGATATCAGGGTGTCCATGGTGGCGGCGCCGTGGCGGGCGTTGGCCCAGGCGGCGCGGTGGAACGGCAGCGCGCCCCACACCACGACGGGCGAGGCGAGCGTTAGGGCAAGCCACTGCCAGTTGGTGAACTGCAGGATCGGGATCATCGACAACGTGATGACCGGAACGGTCAGCACGAGTGAGACCAGCAGGCGGGTTCGCAACGCGGCGGTCTCGTCGGGTGCAGTCTGCACGGCGTCGGCACCGGGTTCGCGGGATGGCGTGGTGGGTGCCGTTGCCGTGTAGCCGGTGGCCGCGACGGTGGCGATCAGATCGGCGGGCTCCACGGAGTCCGGGTAGCTGATCTTCGCCTTCTCGGTGGCGTAGTTCACGGTGGCGCTGACGCCGTCGAGTTTGTTGAGTTTCTTCTCGATCCGGGCCGCGCACGACGCGCAGGTCATACCGCCGATCGACAGTTCGATACTGCGCGGCAGCGCGAGGTCGGCGATGTGATCGGTGGTGCTCATGTCCTGTCCCTTTCGTGGGTGCGAACGCGGGTGCGGTCGCTGAATGGGTCAATCAGTGGCGAGGTGGTAGTCGCCGGCTTCGTCGAGGGCGGCGGCGATCTGATCGCGGGTGACGCCATGCTCGCTGGTGACGCGCAGCGTCGACGTGGCGCCCGGTTTGAGGTCGACGGTCACGTCGGTGACGCCGGGGACTGCGGAGATTTCTTCGGTGACGGCGGCCACGCAGTGGCCGCAGGTCATCCCGGTGACGGCGAACGCAGTCACGGTGCCGATGTCATTCGTCTCCATGTCGTGGATCCTTGTGGTCGGTCCGGACGCGGCGCGGGGCGCACAGCATGCGCAACCGCTGTCGGGGGTTTGTAGCAACGGCAGCGACGTGCGTAGGTCGAGGGTGTTCATGTGATGTCCTTCCGTGGGTGAGAGCGGTTGCGGGAGAATGGGTTCGATCAGGAGCGGACGAGGCGGGCGATGGCCGCTGATGCTTCGCTGATCTTTTGGTCGGCGATGTCCCCGCCTTGCTGGACGGCGGCGCTGACGCAGTGGGTGAGGTGCTCGTCGAGCAGCGCGAGTGCGACGGACTCCAAGGCCTTGGTGGCGGCAGAGATCTGGGTGAGGACGTCGATGCAGTAGCTGTCGTTCTCCACCATCCGCGCCACACCGCGCACCTGCCCCTCGATGCGGCTGAGGCGTTTGAGGTGGGCATCCTTGGACTGGAGATAACCGGGTGCGGTGTGTTCCATGGGTGATCCGTTCTCGTCGTGTACCCCCAGGGGGTATGACGCCTACTATACCCCCGAGGGGTATAGAGAAGTCAAGTACGTCGGTCATCCGGGCGCTACGGGCGGCGGTCGGTGCCCGCGAACGCGCCGGGACATCTCACGAACGCTGGTCGGTCTCCGGTGCGCTGAACCGGTAGGTCGAGATTCGCGGAGTCGACGGATGCGGGGTGGCCGATCGATCACATGTCACCTGCGCCCATGAGCGCTTTCGAGAGGCGGCGAGAATACGGGCCGAAGGGTGCTCGACGGACGGTCGCCCGCCGAGCACCCGCGTCGTCGGCCGAGGGTTAGCTCTGGCCGAGCATGCCCCGCATCTTGGTGATCTCCGCCTGCTGATTGGCGATGATGGCCTGGGCCAGCTTCTTAGCATCCGGGTTGGTGCCGTCGCGCAGCTCGGTGTTGGACATGTCGATGGCGCCGCTGTGATGGTCGATCATCATCTGCAGCCACACCTGGTCGAACGCCTTGCCCGACAACCCGGTGAGGTTGGTCATCTGCTCGGCGGACATCATCCCCGGCATGCCTCCCATCCCGGGCATGTCATGGCCGGACATTTCTGCTGCCGGCGCGGGCTTGCCGAAACTGGTGAGCAGGCCGGTCATCTGCGTCATCTCAGGCCCTTGCGCCTTCTCGATGTTCTGAGCCAGCGTGATGACCTGCTGATTCTGGGATCGGCTCGGCACGAGCTTGGCCATGTCGACGGCCTGCGCGTGATGGGGGTACATCATCTCCAGGAACATCACGTCGGCGTCGTTGAAGTCGGTGCGGGTAGCACTCGGCGCTGCCGACGCCGACGAGCCGCCATGATCCATACCGGGCATCGATCCGCTCATCCCGGTGGAACTCGAGACGGTCGCGGATGTCGAGGTGTCGGACGTGGTGTCGGTACAGCCGGCAACGGCCAGGGCTGCCGCCACGGCGGCGGCAAGGACGGTGGACTTGACGGCGGTGGTGCAACTGAACATGACTGGTTTCCTTCTACGTTGTGTCGATCTGGGGTGAATGAGGACAGGTGTCAATGGGCGACCTGCTCGAGTTGAGCGGCCGCACGCGACTACCTGTCAGACCCGCAGAATCGACAGTTGGTGAAGGGTGAGCACGGTCCAGGGTGGTGCACGCTGACGGCGCCGGAAGCTGCGCCGGGCATTGGGCGCGACGAGCACCGCGTTGCGGGTTCCGATCCAGCACAGCGTCGCCAGGCCGGCGATGATCGCGATGGCGGTCATGATGAAGACGCAGCCATGCAGCCCGGTGTGCTGGTGGCCGCAGTCGTCGCCATCGCAGGGCGCGGAAGCCGGGGCGGCAAGCGCACCGGTGGTGTGGTGCTGGCTTGTCGTTGCCATCGAGGGTTGCGCGCCGTGGTCGTGACCGAGTGTGAAGGTGACGGCGTGCATGGTGATGATTCCACCCAGTAGGGCTACCAAGAGGAGGAGTCGCGCGACGGAGGGCAACGGTGCCACACCACGCCCGGTCATCACTCTCGACAGCATAGTCGGCAGCGTTATTGATACCCCACAGGGGTATAGAGTCGTGGTTGTGAATCACCGAATGCAGGACGCTCAATCGTGATGAACTCGTCGACGCCACGGGCAGCCCGCGATGGACGAGGAGTGGAATCGACGGTGACTGCCCGGGTCGCCGTGTCGTTCGCCGTGTGCGCACTGAGTGCGGTCGTCGCGGCCTGCTCGAATCCGCAATCCCCCTCTGCCGAAACGGAATTCACCACGCCGGTGTCGGTGTCCCTCGACGCGCCGCTCAGCCATTTGCACGGCGTGCACGTGGCGAACGCGGGGACGTTGCTGGCCGGAACGCATAGTGGACTGTTCTCGATCGATCTCGCTACTGGCGCGACCGTGCGGGTCGGTGACTCCGACGACGACTTCATGGGGCTATCCGGCGTCTCTGGCACTGACGACCTGGTGTCGTCCGGGCACCCCGGTCCGTCCAGTGATGCGCCGAACCCGTTGGGGCTGCGAGGCAGTATGGATGGCGGCCAGACGTGGACGACCCGATCTCGGTCCGGGACGACCGACTTCCACGTCCTGGCCACCGACGGCAAAACTCTGCTGGGTTCCGACGGTCGAGGGCTGCAGACCTCTAACGACGGTGGGGCCACCTGGGCCGCGGGCGCCGATGTCGCGGTGGCGGCGCTGGCCATTACCCCGTCAGCGGTGTGGGCGATAACCGCCGATGGTGTGGCACGGAGCACCGATGGCGGCGGGTCGTTCACCGCGATGCCCGCCGCGCCGCCGCTGGCTCTGATCAGCGGCAACGGTCGTGGACTGTGGGGCGTCGATGCCGCCGGGTACGCCTGGTCAAGCGCGGACGGCGCCGAGTGGGACAAGGGTGAACGTGTCGGCGCGGTGGAGGCATTGACCTCGGGGCCGGACGGCACCGGCTACGCCGCGTCGAGCGACGCGGTGTACGTACTGAAACGCTCCGACTCCGCACTCGGATGAGTGTTACACCCTCACTGAGCGGTAGCTTCGGTCAGTGATGGCAGAGCGCGCCGGTGAACACCGGGACCGCGATGGTCACGCTGATCGCCGTCCACAGCGTGACCCGATCGCGCCACCGCACACCGGGAGGCGCGGGCGTCGCCAGGCGGGCTGCGCGGTCGAGCACGGCGGTGTGGGCTGCGCCGAGGGCCGCCGCCGGAACCGTGGGCCGGCCGACGAGCGCTGCCATGCCGCACAGCAGGGGGTGTCGGCCGTGGCGGCGAGCCGCGCTGTCGTCGGCGTTCATCTCCAGTAGCCGTGAGACCGCGTCGGGCCCGGCGGCCAGGAGCGGCAGCGAGGGCAGTCCGGCGGCGGCGGCACGCAACACCATCAACAGTTGGTGGTGGCGACCGGTCAGGTGCGCGTATTCGTGGGCCAGTACTGCGGCCAGTTGGTCGTCTTCGAGGCTTGCCAGCGCCGCGCTGGTGACGACGATGGCGCGCGGACGCCCGGATACGCAATAGGCCGCGGCCTGGTCGGCGTTCACGACGAACACGTCGGGCCATGGGGTGGGTCGCCCGACGACGCGGGCTGCCATCGCGTGCTCGTGGCTGGTCGTTCGGAGCGTGCGCAGCGTCCCGACGGTTCGTAGACCGAAGACGAGCGACAACGCCAGGGACGTCGCGATGATTGTGACGGCGATGGTCGCCGCGACGGGGCGAGCCATGTCGATCTGGCCAAGGTGGCCGAGGATCTCCAGGCACATCGTCCCGACGACACTGTTGGAGAAGGTGTCCACGGCGTCGAGCGCCAACACGATCATCGCTGCCGCCCAGGCGCCAAGGACGCCGATGATCGCGGTCAGCCAGGCGGTCACGCCGAGGAGCGGGTTGATTCCGCGGGTGGTGATCTTGGCCAATGCGAGTGGCCCCCACCAACTCATCACCGCCGCGTACAGCAGGAGGCCCGCCGCGACGCTCATGAGCCTGCCCGGCGGTTGATGAAGCGGCGCAGCGTCGACTTCACCTGCGCCGATTCGGCGTCATTCATCTGATCGAGGAAGTGCGACAGCACCAGGTTGGTGTCCCCGCCGGATTCGAAGGCATTCCGCATCAACTTGGCAGAATGCTCTTCCCGGGTCATCGCCGGCCGGTAGTGGTACGCCTTGCCGACCCGTTCGCGTTCCAGCCAGCCCTTGCGGTGAAGATTGTCCATCGTCGAGAGCACGGTGGTGTAGGCGATCACCCGGTCTGCGGCGAGTTCGTCGAAGATGTCGCGGACTGTGCACACGTCGTCGTGGTCCCACACTCGGTCCATCACCACGGCCTCGAGTTCTCCGAAACCCCGAACTCGCACGGCACGCTCCTGCGGTTTGACTGCGACGTCTCGCACCGGCTGCGAGGTCGGACAGATGCAGCTCAACTTAGGCCGCCAACGGCGTCGCGCCAATTCGCGGCGCGCCAATGTCTCGAAACCGTTGCAGCTCTGCACATCGCCTGTGACGAGAGTTACTGCCGCGGCCATTGTGATATACGGTCCAGCAACGTACGGCCCTAGTACGTACTACGAACATGCGTAGTACGGCGGCCGTACGAAGCAAACGGGCACATCGCGCAGGACGTGGGCGCGGTCCGAGTCGTAGGGAGACCACAGGCGAATGGCAATCAGTCGGCATTTGGCCCGCACCGTGTCGGTGGTCGCTGCCGCCGCGCTCGTGGTGACCTCGATGAGCGCCCCCGCCCCTGCGCGCGGGGAACCTGGACCCGTCGCCGGGGGTGCGGACACTGTGACCGCGCTGATCGTCCGGGTAGCCGAGGCGGATCAACGGTTGCAGCAACTCGGTGCCCAAATCCAGGATCGCCAGGAGGGCGTGAACAGGGCGATCGCTGAAGTCCAGACCGCCCGCTACGCGGCCGAGACGGCCCGCCGCGACGTGGAGACCAGCCAGCTGGCCGTGCGCGAGGCCAACACTGCCATCGCCGCGGCGCAGCAGCGGTTCGACACCTACGCCGTCGCGGCCTACGTCAACGGCCCTTCCGAGTCCTACCTGACGGCGGCCAGTCCCGAGGACGTCATCGGTGCTGCCGGGACGGGCCAGACGCTGCAGATCAGCTTCGAGAAGACCAGGGCAGACCTTGCGCGGGCGCGCACCGCGGCGGTGAACGAGGAGTCCTCGGCGCGGGCGGCTCGAGAGCGAGCTGACGAGGCTGCGGCGCAGGCCCGAACCAGCATGGACGCCGCGGTCACGACGTTGTCCCAGACGCAGCGGCAGTTCGGTGACCAGCAGGCCGAGGTGGATCGGGTCGCCGAGCAGCGTCGAGCGGCGCAGGCCCGGCTGGATGCCGCCCGCACGCGGTCGACGTCGAGCGGGACTGTGATGCCGAGCGGCACTGCGACGTCAATTGGGGCGCCCACCGTGCCCACGGCCGCCGCCGACTCAGACCGGGCGGCCCCGCACGATCCCGCGGCTGCGACGCCCTCCGGCGCCGGCCAGTGGGACACCACGCTGCCCATGGTGCCCAGCGCGAACGTCGCCGGTGATCCCGTCGCCATCATCAACATGGTGCTTCAGATCTCCTCCACGTCAGCGCAACTCACCGCCGACCTGGGCCGCAAGTTCTTGACCACGATCGGGATCCTGCCTGAGGCCAGCGCGGCCGTCGATCCTGGGATCACCAACGGGCGCATTCCGCGGGTGTACGGACGCCAAGCCTCCGAGTACGTCATCCGTCGTGCGATGTCTCAGCTGGGCGTGCCCTACTCGTGGGGCGGCGGGAACGCCAACGGGCCGTCCCGCGGCATCGACCAGGGCGCGGGAACGGTGGGCTTCGACTGCTCGGGGCTCTACCTGTATGCCTTCGCAGGGGTCGGCATCAAGCTCGACCACTACTCGGGATCGCAGTACGACGCCGGCCGCAAGATCCCGTCCTCGCAGATGCGGCGCGGTGACCTCATCTTCTACGGGCCCAACGCCAGCCAGCACGAAGCCATGTACCTGGGCGACGGCCAGATGCTGGAGGCGCCCTACACCGGGTCCACGGTCAAGATCTCCCCCGTGCGGACCAGCGGAATGACCCCGTATGTCACCAGGCTCATCGAATACTGATGGCACACAGGAACACGACGCACAATGGCCGGATGCCCCGCGGCCGACACGTGGCCAGCACACCCCTGAAACGGCAACAGCCATGACCCAACGCACGCCGAATCGGCTCCGGCTGAACCGACGGGAACTCCTGGCCGCCGGCGCCACCATCGCCGGCGGCATCGTCCTCTCCGGCTGCGCCAGGACGCCTGATTCCTCAGCCACCGGGCAGACCGACATCGACACCGTCGAGGCCGCACGGCCGCACACCGGACGCACGGTCACGACGACACTCACCGCCGAACCGGCGATTCTCGACCTGGGCGGCACCCGTGCCAGCACGCTGGCCTATGGCACCGATGTTCCCGGCCCACTCATCCGCGCCGACGTCGGTGACGAACTGGCCATCACCCTCGCCAACCGGCTCACCCATCCGACGTCACTGCACTGTCACGGCATCGCTCTGCGCAACGACATGGATGGCGCCACCCCAGTCACCCCCAACGTCGAGCCCGGAGGTAACTTCACCTACCGATTCTCGGTGCCCCATCCCGGAACGTACTGGGCGCACCCCCACACCGGCCTCGACGCCGACACCGGCCTCTACCTACCGCTCATCGTCGACGACCCCGCCGAGCCGGGTGACTACGACGTCGAGTGGATCGTCGTCCTCGACGACTGGACCGACGGAATCGGCAAGACACCCGAGCAGATTTGGCGTGATCTGTCCGGCAGCGGATCTGGTGCGCACGACGACATGCCGGGCATGGGTGCCATGCCGACGATGGAGGGCGTGGGCACCAGCACGTTGCTCGGCGGGGACGCCGGGGACGTGAGCTATCCGTACTACTTGGTCAACGGCCGAATCCCCGCTGCACCAACTATTTTCACTGCTAAACCTGGCCAGCGAATCCGGCTCCGGATCATCAACGCCGGGTCGGACACGGCGTTTCGCGTCGCGCTGACCGATCACTCCATGACGGTCACGCACACCGACAGATACCCGGTCGTCCCTGCCGAGGTCGACGCGTTGCTGCTGGGGATGGGTGAGCGCTACGACGCGATCCTCACCGCCGGCGACGGCGTCTTCGCGCTCGTGGCCATGCCCGAGGGGAAGAACGGCCTGGCGCGGGCTCTACTGTCCACCGGTGCGGGCACTGGACCCGACGCCGGATTTCAGCCACCGGAGATGGCGGGCCGCGTCGGCACAGCGGCGATGTTCGTCGCCACGGAAGCCGCATCGTTTCCCGCCGGTGCGGCCGACACTTCCCTGACCGCGGAACTGACCGGGTCCATGATGACCTACGACTGGTCGATCAACGGGGTCACGTTCCCCGACGCCCGACCCATGACGGTTCAGCAGGGTCAACGAGTCAGCCTGACCTTCCGCAATTCCACGACGATGTGGCATCCGATGCACCTGCACGGACACACGTTCCAGATCGTTCGACCCGACGGCAGCCTGGGTGCCCGCAAGGACACCGCGCTCGTGCTACCGAAGCAAACGGTGAGTACGACGTTCATCGCGGACAACCCTGGCGTGTGGATGATGCACTGCCACAACACCTATCACCAAGAAGCCGGCATGATGACCAGTGTCGACTACACGACGTGACCCCGGCGCCAGTGAGTCTGAATCATGACGATGTGAGCAGACCCACCTCGGGTGTCAACCCCAACGCCAACACATTCGAATGCCTCGCGGCGATCCACGGACAGGAAGGAATCCGATGAAACGGCGTGACGACGGGCTCTGGTACATCGGGTCGCATCGGATCCGGTGGCTTCCGTTGGCCGCGTTGGTCGCGGTCGTCGCGCTGACCGGGGCGGTGATGGTCGTGGCCTTCCAGAACCGATCCGTAGATCCGGACACGGTGGACTGCACCCGCGCCAAGTGCGTGGCGTTGACCTTCGACGACGGACCGACCCCGCTCACCGACCGGCTCCTTCGGGTCCTGACAGCCGACGACGCGAAGGCCGCGTTCTTCCTCGTCGGCAACAAGGTCGCCGCCGATCCGGCGAGCAACGGCTATCACCTGGTCACCGTCGGCCATCTGCTCGGCCCCCGTGAGCCCGGGGGCAGCTACGGCAGCCGGGTCAACGGCCCGCCGGCCCACTACCTCGCCGACATCCCTGCCGACCAGATCCCCGCCCTTCCGCCAACGCCGTCACCGGCGCCTGCGCGCAACCTGCCGATCACCGACATTCCGAACCAGAACCCGGGCGGTCCCCAGTGAGCCTGACCGCTGCGCCGTCATCGTCGCGGTGGCTGCCCGAACGTGGTGGGGCGGCCAAGGAATGGCAGACGGTGTGACTCAGGAGGCGCAGTGTCCTTCGGCGGAGCCGATCCCGGGATCGGGTCGTCTTCGGCCGTTGGTCGTCGACGACCGCCGGCCCGTGGTGGGAAGCCTCGCTTACTCCATGCACCGGGATTCACTGGACTTGTCAAGGGTCGCGGCCGACCCGATCAACTCGTTAGGTCCGACCTCGGCGGGCGAGGGCCGCGGCGAGGTCATCGGGGATGCGCATTGGTGTCATCAGCCCTGCGGCGACGCGCCCGGTGTTGCCGACGGGATACCGACCGGTCATCGATCCGGGGGCGGCGACGATCAGGCGCAGCATTTGGCCGAGTGCTTCGCGGCGGTCGTGCTGGCGTAAAGCCAGCACTAGCATTGCGGCGTGATTGCAGGTATGCAGCCACGGATCCGGTTGCGACACAATGTGAGCCCGCTCCAGATGCTGCCACCGCGTCAGCGGGTCGCCGGCGGCGTTGGCGGCCGCCATCTCGCGGCGGTACACCCGGTGAGCCTGCGCACTGAGTGCTGACATCGACTTAGCTCCTGTCTGGCGGTCACGCGCCTGGTCAGAGAAGGTTAGTCCGGGGCCTCGTCGGTGCCGCCGAGTCGCTGAACTCCGGGGTTGACTCGGCGGGGGTGCAGCAGTCGCACCCGCGCTCGGCTTGGGACGTCATGGATGCGGCTACAGGGAGGTCGATCCTGGTCGCTGGCTTGGTTGCGGACGGGGTGGGCCCGCAACACGGGTCTGAGAGTGCCGGTGCGGGGCCGACGTTGATGGCGTGACCGGTGAAGCGCAGTGACGTCGCCGCCACGCCGGGCAAGGTGCTGATGCGGGCGGCGCGGATGGCGTTGAGGATGACCAGTACTTCGGCGGATTCGTGAATGAAGACCACCGTGGCCAGGCCGAGCACACCGAACGCGGCCAGCGGAATCAAGACAGCGATGATCGCCAGCGAGAACGCGATGTTCTGCACCATGATCCGCCGGGCACGCCGCGCATGCGCCAGCACTTGGGGCAGGTGCCGCAGGTCTTCTCCCATGAGGGCGACGTCAGCGGTTTCGATGGCGATGTCAGTACCCATGGCGCCCATGGCAATTCCGATGTCAGCGGTCGCCAATGCGGGGGCGTCGTTGACCCCGTCGCCGACCATGGCGATAGGCCGGCCCTTCGCCAGGGATGGCAACAACGCGGCCTTGTCCTCGGGCAGCAATTCTGAATGCACTATGGTGATGCCGGCTTCGGCGGCTACCGCCTCAGCAGTGCGGGCGTTATCGCCGGTGAGCATCGCCACCGTGATGCCCAGACGCTGCAACAGTCCGACCGCCTCAGCGGCCTCGGGCCGAAGTTCATCGCGGACCGCGATCGCGCCCACCGGGGCCTCATCGCGGGCCAGCACGACCACAGTGGCGCCCGCCGCCTGCAACCGCTCGACGTCAGCGGCGAGGATTCCGGGCGACACCCAAGATGGTTTACCCAGGCGCAGCCGTCGGCCATCGAGTTGGCCGTGCAGGCCGTGACCGGGCACCGCGGTCACGTCGTTGCCAGCTGCTGCGTGACCGGCGGCAGCCAGAATTGCTTGCGCGAGTGGATGTTCGCTGCGCGCCTCCAGCGCCGCAGCAAGCCTCAACGCGTCAGCCTCGCTCACACCGGCGACGGTGATGACCTCGACGACCTGCGGCTGATTGCGGGTGAGGGTGCCGGTCTTATCCAGGGCGACGACTTTGATGCGGCCCAGTTCTTCGACTGCGGCGCCACCCTTGACGAGGGCGCCCTGGCGGCTAGCGGCGCCGATGGCCGCGACCACCGTCAGCGGAACGGCGATCGCCAGCGCACATGGCGAGGCAGCTACGAGCACCACCAGGGCGCGCTCCAGCCACAGCATCGGATCAGCGACTGCCGCGCCCACCCCTGCGATGAGCGCGGCCAAAACCATGATCGCTGGCACTAGTGGGCGGGCGATACGGTCGGCCAGTCGTTGGCCGGCGCCTTTGCGTTCCTGGGCTTCCTCGACGATATGGACGATCCGCGCCAGCGAGCTGTCCGCAGCGACGGCAGTGACCTCCACCTCGATGGCCCCGCCGCCATTGATCGAACCGGCATACACGTCGCTACCCGGTCGCGCCTCGACCGGCACGGATTCCCCGGTGATCGCCGACAGATCCAGACTGGTCTGACCGGTTAGGATCGTGCCATCGGTGGCGGCCCGCTCGCCCGGACGGAGCACCATGACGTCGCCGATGACGAGATCATCGGGCGCCACATTGATTTCAACGCCGGCGCGCAGCACCGAGGCCGTCGGCGGCACCAGCGACAGCAGCGAACGCAGGCCACGGCGGGTCCGGCTGACGGCGTAGTGTTCCAGACCTTCTGCGATCGAGAACAAGATGCCCAGCAGGGCGGCCTCGGCGAACTGCCCCAGCGCCACAGCGCCGATCGCGGCGATCGTCATCAACGTGCCCACACCGATACGGCCGTGCCGCAGATTGCGCACCGCATCCGGCACGAACGTGATCGCCGCAGCACCGACGGCAGCCAACTCCACCGCTGCCGCGACACCCTCATAGCCGTACTTCCGAAGGACCCACCCGGCGGCCAGCAAGACCGCGGCCAGCACGGCTAGCTGCAATTCCCTGACCTGCCAGAGCTTTTCCGGACCCGTATCGAGTTCGGCGGCGTCTTGGGGCCCGCAGCAGGCATCAGACACGATCAGTCCCCTTCCCGGCCGCTGCGCCCACGCTCGGCAAGACCGCGGCGGTCAGCTCACGCCCACGCTCGGTCAGCTGATACATCACCAACTTGCCCTGGCGACGCGAGGACACCAGCGAGGCATTCTTGAGCTGGCGCAGATGATGAGAGACCAAACCCTGGGACGACCCGACCACCCAGGCCATATCGCAGACGCACAATTCATCTCCGGCGGCCAACGCGGCCGCGATGGACAGCCGGGTCGCATCTGCCAAGCCGCGTGCCGCCGCGGCGGCCGTTTGCACGGTGGCACTGTTGGGCACCGTGGCCCGGATCGACTCCGCATGGGGCAGGTCCAAGCAAAGGAGATCGCAGGTATCTACCGGCTCAGTCATATCCATATACTAAAGTACGTTGATATGAACGTGAAAGGGTTCGGGGCGATCCTGACCAACACCCGCGTGCTCCTCACGATTTTCGTCATACCAGTGGCCACCGTGGGGACCGTTGTGTTTCTCTCCATCCGAGATACCAACTCGGCGAACAACATTGAACTTGACGGGTCGCGGGCCGGGCAGACTGTCCGAGAGAACAGCCACCGGCTCAACTCGGTCCCTGACAGCGATGTCTATTTCGTCGAGTTCCTCGACTTCGAATGCGAAGGCTGCCGGGCGGTCTATCCCGCGATCGAGCAGCTCCGAGCCGATTATGGCGACCGGGTGAATTTCGTGGTGCGCTACTTCCCGCTGCGCTCGCACTTCAACGCCGAACGCGCCGCACGCGCTGTTGAAGCCGCCGCCCAACAAGGCCAGCTCGAAGCCATGTGTCAGAAGATGTATGAGACACAAGCAGAGTGGGGCGAGCAACAGATTCCCGCCGACGACGTATTCCACGGGTTCGCCGAGCAACTCGGCCTGGACATGAGCGCGTTCGAGACCACCTACAACGACCCCGCGACCCTGGAACGGATCGAAGTCGACATCGCCGACGGCACCGCCCTAGGGGTGCAAGGAACCCCCACCTTCTTCCTCACCGGCGAACGGATCCAGCCCCGCAGTTACGAGGATCTCACCGCCGCACTCGACCAAGCTCTTCGACCCTGAACATCCGATGGCTCCTCCGACAAGGAGGGCCTTTCGTCCAATGGAGCGGCTCGTTTGCACTCGCCCCACTGATTGCCAGAAGGTCATCGCCGTCGTCGGACTGAGCAGCATGCCGTCATATGTCGACGGGACGGTCGGTGGCGACGGGCAGGTCGGCGAGGCGCCATTCGAGCATGCCGTCGTTCAGGCGGATGGCGTTGCGGCCGTGGTCGGTGAGCATCCGCACGGCGTCGTAGGCGAAGACGCAGTATTCGCCGCGGCAGTAGACCACGATGTCGGTGTCGACGGGCAGGTCGCCGATCCGTTCGGCTAGTTCATCGATCGGGATCGACACCGCCCCGGGGACATGGCCGGCCTCGTACTCCTCGCGGGGACGCACATCAAGCACGACCGTGACTCCGTCACCTACTCGGGCGGCCAGTTCGTCACGGACTAGCGCTGCCGGAACGTCACCGCCGGCCAGCAGGTACTCGTCGCGGGCGACGGACACCTCAGCCTGATGGGCCTCGGCCACTGTGCGCAGTAGCGCAAACACCTGAGCCACGTCATCTCCGGCGAGGCGGTAGTAGATCCGCACCCCCTCGCGACGAGTGGCGACGAACCCGGCGGCCTTGAGGGTCTGCAGATGGGCCGAGGCTGTCGTCAGATTCAAACCGGCCGCTCTGGCCAGTGCGTCGACCGTGCGTTCGCTCTGGCCGAGCAAGTCCAACAATTCGAGTCGACTGGCGTTCGACATTGCCTTCCCGCTGACGGCGAACGCCTCATACAGCCGCGCCTTGGCAGGCGACTTCTCCACGAACATCATGTTCCACCTTTCCATAGATTACTGTAGCTTTGCTTTTGGGCGATGACCACCAGCGCCCCGCAGCACGCCGAAAGGTTGGGGGATGGCATTCGCCGACGAGTACCTGATCCCGCTGGTCGACGAGGGTTTGGGCAACAGCGCCTACCTGGTCGACCTCGGTGATGGACGTGCACTGGCCGTGGACGCCAGCCGAGACCTGCGTGCGCTGCGGGCGGTAGCGAACCGGCTCGGGTTGACCGTCGCGTTCGCCGCCGACACCCATCTGCACGCCGACTTTCTGTCCGGCGCGGTGCAATTGCACCACGACACTGGCGCCCAGATCCTGGCCTCGGCCGACGGTCGGCGCGCGTTCGAGCACGTCGGGATGGCTGACGGCGACGAGATCGACCTGGGTGGGTTGGTGCTGCGGGCGTGGGCGACGCCTGGGCATACCGACGAACACGTGTCATTCTTGCTGCTCGACGGCGACCGCCACCTCGGGGTGTTCACCGGTGGCTCGCTGATCGTGAACTCCGCGGCTCGCACCGACCTGATGGGGGCCGACCGCACCGAAGAACTCGCCCGCTTTCAGTACCGGTCGCTGCGGCGGCTGGCGACGCTGCCCGACGACGTGGCGGTATGGCCGACACACGGGGCGGGCTCGTTCTGCTCGGCACCCCCTGGCACGGAACGGATCTCGACGATCGGCGACCAGAAACACCACAATCCGCTGATGTCGGCCCCCGACGAGGACGGCTTCGTCCGTGATCTGGTGGCGAGTCTGGGTAGCTACCCGGACTACTTCCGTCGTCTCGGCGAGGTCAACCGCCGCGGCCCGACCATCATGAGTGGCGCACCCGTGCTGCCCGCGTTGACCGTCGAGCAGTTCGACGGGGTGCTGGCCGACGGTGGTGTGGTCATCGACGTCCGCCCCGCGGCAGCGTTCGCCGCCGGACACATCCCCGCAGCGTTGTCCATCCCGCTGCGCGACCAATTCGCCACCTGGCTGGGCTGGCTCGTCGACGACCAGTCGCCGCTGGTGTTCATCACCGACGACGACCAGGACCTGTCCGAAATCGGTTGGCAGGCTACCAAGATCGGCTACGAACGGCTTGCCGGCCGACTGACCGGCGGCATGAAGGCGTGGCAGGCGGCCACCCGGCCGCAAAGCTATCTGACCTTCGCCACCGCCGAGCGGCTCGGTGATCGCCCCTATCTCGACGTGCGCCAAGACACCGAGTACCAGGCCGGCCACGTTCCCGGCTCCCTGCACGTCGAACTCGGCGTCCTCGGTGAACACGCCGGCGAGGTTCCCGACGGGGTGGTGGTGGCCTGCGGGCACGGAGAGCGGGCGATGACGGCGGCCAGCGTGCTGGCCCGCCACGGCCGCACCGATCTGGCCGTACTCGACGGTGGACCCGACGACTACCTCGCCGCACACCAATGACCACCACCATCGGCGACCGGCGGAGCCGCCCGCTTTGGCTCGGGCTGCGGGAAAACTGGCTCCAGACCACGCTTCTGGTGGTCGTCGCCGTCGAGGTCGAGTGTGGGCCTACCGACTGCGCTCACGCGACCGGCGACGAATCGGCCACCGGCGCATGAGCGCAACGCACCGCGAACCCCGGCTAGGGCTGCGGGTAAACCTCGCTCAGTTCGGCCTGCTGGTCGCCGTCAACGCCCTCGTCGGCGGCATGGTCGGCCAGGAACAGACTGTGCTGCCACTGCTCGCCGAGCAAGAGTTCGGGCTCACGGGATACACCTTCCTGTTGACTTACGTGCTCGCCTTCGGCATCACCAAGGCCGCCACCAACTACTTCGCCGGCACCTGGTCTGACCGCTACGGGCGCAAACCAGTCCTCGTGGCCGGCTGGCTGATGGCCCTGCCGGTCCCCCTGATGCTGATCTGGGCGCCGTCGTGGGGATGGGTGATAGCCGCCAACGTGCTCCTCGGCATCAACCAGGGCTTGACCTGGTCGACCACCGTCATCATGAAGATCGACCTCGTCGGACCGCGGCGACGCGGCCTGGCCATGGGCTTCAACGAAGCCGCCGGCTACGGTGCAGTCGCCGTCACCGCCGTGCTCGCCGGATACCTTGCGCAGAACTACGGCCTCCGGCCCGCGCCCTTTCTGCTCGGCCTCTCCTATGCCGTCATCGGCCTGGGCATCTCGGCTGCCTTCGTGCGAGAAACCCGCGGATTCGCCCGCCTGGAAGCCGCCCAACAAGACGCGACCCGCTCCGAACGCGACACCGCCGCGGGCCTGACCAACCGCGACATCTTCATCCGCACCAGCCTCACCGAACCGGCCCTGTCCTCGGCGAGCCAGGCCGGTCTGGTCAACAACCTCAACTTCGGCCTGTCCTGGGGTCTTTTTCCCCTCCTGTTCGCCACCACCGGCATGTCCATCGACCGCATCGCCATCCTGATCGCCGTCTACCCGGCAGTCTGGGGTCTTGGCCAGATCGCCAGCGGAGCACTGTCGGACCGGTGGGGTCGCAAGCACTTCATCACCGCAGGCATGCTCACCCAAGCCGCCGCGCTGGCACTGATCGCCGTTGGCGACACCTTCACCTGGTGGATCATGGCATCCGCACTGCTGGGCGCCGGGACCGCCATGGTGTATCCCACCCTGCTCGCCGCGATCGGCGATGTCGGCCACCCGCTGTGGCGTGCGCGCGCGGTCGGCGTGTACCGCTTGTGGCGCGACAGCGGCTACGCGGCCGGCGCGGTCATCGGCGGCGTCACCGCCGACATCTGGGGACTGCGCGCCGCCGTCTGGGCTGCCGCCGCCATCACGGTGCTCTCCGGACTCATCGTCGCGGTGCGCATGGACGAAACCCATCCCCGATCTCCGATTGATCGCAAATGACGACGCGTGAACCCACCATTGCGGCCACCCAACGTCGGGTGTTGCAAGTCCTGTTCGCCGCCCAAATATCTAGCGGCGCAGGCTTGGCCGCCGGCGTCACCGTCGGTGCGCTTCTCGCGCAGGACATGCTCGGGCAGACGAGTCTCGCGGGAGTTCCCGCCGCACTGTTCACCATCGGCTCCGCCGCGGCAGCAGCCATCGTGGGCCGACTCTCCGAGCGGTTCGGCCGACGCAACGGACTCGCCGTCGGCTACGGCACCGGCGCTGCCGGGAGCCTCGGGGTCGTCGCCGCTGCCACCCTGGACAACGTCCCGCTGCTCTTCGTGGCTCTGTTCGTCTACGGGGCGGGAACGGCCACCAACCTCCAAGCACGTTACGCCGGAGCCGATCTCGCCGACGAGGCGCATCGCGGGCGGGCGGTCAGCACGGTCCTGGTGGCCACCACCGTCGGCGCGGTCGTCGGCCCCAACCTCGTCTCGGTCCTCGGTGGTCTGGCCGGTACCGTCGGGATTCCACGCCTCGCCGGACCGTTCCTGCTCGCTGCCGTCGCCTACGCCGCAGCCGGCGTTGTGCTGTGGCGCATGCTGCGGCCCGACCCGCTGCTACTCGCCAAGGAATTGGCGGACGGCGCGGCAGAGTGCGCCACATCCGACACCGCTGAGCCACAACGAGTCCGGGGATTGAACCTTGGTTGGCACCGTTCGATCGGCGTGGGCGCAACGATCATGGTGCTGACGCAGTTGGTGATGGTGGCGATCATG
Organism: Mycolicibacterium sp. TUM20985; assembly: GCF_030295745.1. Taxonomy (NCBI): domain Bacteria; kingdom Bacillati; phylum Actinomycetota; class Actinomycetes; order Mycobacteriales; family Mycobacteriaceae; genus Mycobacterium; species Mycobacterium antarcticum. The sequence continues at coordinate 2,193,459 of NZ_AP027291.1, read as the reverse complement.
ACCATGACACCGATCCACATGCAACAGCACGGCCACGACGTGGCCGCCGCCGGTCTCGTCATCTCCGTGCACGTGGCAGCGATGTTCCTGCCCTCGCCGCTGTCGGGGCTGCTGGTGGACCGCGTCGGGGCCTACCCCGTTGCGGCCGCCGCAGCGATCGTGCTCCTCTCAGCGGGGGTGACCGCAGCGTTCGCACCCGTCGATTCCGTGTTCATTCTGGCCCTTGCACTGGGACTGCTCGGGCTGGGCTGGAGTATGGGACTCATCGCCGGAACGACGATCATCACCGACTCGACACCGCTGGCTACCCGTGCCACAACTCAAGGCGCAGTAGACGTGTGCATCGCCGTCGCAGGTGCGGGCGGCGGCCTGGCGTCGGGAGTGGTCGTCGCGACTGCCAGCTACCCCGCTCTGGCCCTGGCCGGGGCCGCTGTCTCACTCGCGATCATTCCCGCCCTCGCCCTTGGCCAACGCTCCGCACCCGCTCCCACATCGACCAAAGGGTAAGTCTTCACAACGGTGACGCTGTGATCACGACTCGGCGTTGGTCCAGTCGAACTCGTAGCGGATCCAGTTGGTGTCCTGAAATGCCAGATGCAGCCCCGCCGCCTCGACGTCGAAGCTGCCTTGCCCGCAGTCACCCTGCTTCCAGATGAAGCCGGTGTCGAGCACGATCGAGACGAGATGATCCTCACCGGTCACCGGATTCTTGAGCGTGGTGCCCTTCGCCTGCCCCACCCCCGGCACGCGGAAGCCGCTGTGCATGCCGTCGTCGTCGAGCTCGATTTCGGCGCGCACCATGCCGGCGACCTCGAAGGTCGTCCCCAGTATTGCCCAGGGCATGCCGCCCAGCCGACCGGTGTAAATCTGGGCCAGCGCGTCGACCTGGTCGTCGCCGACCTCCGGCGGGACGACGAAGACCGCTCTGCCGTGGCCGTCTTGAATTGCCTTGGGCCAGTCGATGATCGCCAGTGCCGTCACACCGGACAAGTCGACGTCACCGCAGCTGCCCTCGGTGATCTGGCTGACGACCGCAGCTTTGCAGCTGCCGTCCGGCGAGGTCGGGAATCCGTTGAAGTTACAGGTGCAGCCCGCCTGGCAGTTGCAGAACTCGTAGCCGATGCCCTTGAGACGCCAGCTGGTGATCGTTTCGGTGACTGACATGTGCCCTCCTAGGCGATGGTGTGCAGTAAGGATGGAGAGATCAGGAGTGCCACGCCGAGGGCGGCGAGGACCGGTGCGGCGGCGAGAGCGACGCGCTCGCCGTGCTTGTAGTTCTTCTCGACGATGATCAACACGGTGAAGACGACCAGCCACAGCACGCTCATGCTGACGGTGGCGATGAGAACGGCGAACAATGCCCAGCAGCAACCGATGCAGAACGCGCCGTGAACGACACCCATCCGCACCGCGCCAGCGGGTCTGTGCAGCCGTCCGCTGTAGCGCAGGAAGAATCCGACCGGCGACCGACAATGCCGTAGACAGGCTGATTTCAGTGGGCTGACCTGCCACAGCGCCGCCACGATCAGGGTGATGCCCGCGACCCGCCCGGCCCAGGGACGTCCGCCGGCCACCGCCATCTCCAGCGGGCGCCACGCGAAGTAGGCCGGCACTGCCAGCACCGTCCACAGCGCCAGGTAGCCGCCAACGAAGAACGGTAGCGGCGCGACGGTGCGGCGGGCCGCTGCGCGGGCATACAGCTTGACGACCGGCAGGATGGCCGGAAGCATCATTGCGGCCATCATCGCGGCCCACGCTATGACGAACGCGCCCAGCGACATTGGCATGGCGGCCATGTCGTCCATCCCGCCGTCGGCCATCCCTGCGGCCACCCGCGCCGACCACCACCATCCGACGCCGGCAATCGCGATCAGGATGGCGGGCACGACGACTCGGACCGCGAGGCGGTCACCGCCGGGCTGCTTCGCAACCCGGATTCCCGTGTCACTCGATGTCATTGGCGCCTTCCCGCTCGAGCCTCGCACACGCTCACGATGCGGGCAACCAGCGGTCAGGTCGCCGTTGCGGTGAACCACACCGTCGTGGGGATGTGTGGCCTGCGGTGGATACCGACGTCGACGAAGCCCGCCGAGTGCAGCCATGAAGTGGTGTCGGCGATAGTGGGCACCCGGTAGATGGTCGGGTCGAAACGTTCGGGTAGTGGGTGGTCGTCGGCCAGTGAGGTGAGGACGAGCCGGCCGCCGGTGCGCAGAGTCCGGGCTATGTCGGCGAGGGTGGCACCGGGGTGTGGCCAGAAGTACACGTTGTGCACACTCAGAACGGCGTCGAGGCTGTCGTCGGGTAACGGCAGGGTCGTGCCGTCCCCGCAATGTAGCGACATATTGCCTGCGGCAATCGGGTCGGCGTTGCGGCGCCCGGCAACAGCCAACATCTGTCCCGAAACCTCGACTCCGACGACGTCGGCGCCGGCCGCGGCGAGCTGTGTCAGGGTTCGGCCGGGACCGAACCCGATTTCGCAGACGCGCTCGCCGTGCGCCGGCGCAAGCAGTTCGAGAGCCACGTCGTTGACCTCGGCGGTCTCGGCGAGCCAGATCCGGCCGAGTAGCCAACCGAATGCCCCGCTGGGCTGGGCGGCCTGGCGTGACAGGTACCGGGCGGACCAGGACGGCTTGCGTTCTGCGGGGATTGGGCAGGAGCGGCTCAGCATGATTTGACCTCCGGTCAGTTGGTGGAAGGTGGCGTGGTGGCCCGCACGACCAGTTCGGCGAGAGTCGCGGCGACTGCAGCGTCGTCGATCACTCCGGGTCGGGCGGTCGAATGTTGGCCGGGTGCCGGGTCGAAGTGGAAGTGCACCGCCCACAGCGCGCACAGCTCCACGATCGTTCGGGCGACCACCGGCACCGGCCCGGGCAAGTTCATGGTGTCGGCTCGCACGCCGCGACCGAGGTATGCCTCGATGCCGCTGATCTGCGCGTCGCGACCCGCCCCGAACCACACCTCGGCCAAGTCGGGCAGCTCGGGGGCGCAGCGGTCGATGAGTTTGATCGCGATGCGGTGCCGGGCGAGCCGGGTGTACAGGTCGATGACTATTCCGGCGAGCTCAGCGCGGCACTCCGCCGGTGTGGCCCCGGCCGGTAACGGGTCGAGAAGCGTTCGCGCCAGCGAAGTCTCGGCGACTTCGGCCGTTAGCCGTCCGGCGACGAGGGCGGCGAGTTCGCCGTCCCCCGGCGCCGGTATCGGCAAGTCCGTCGGACCGGGCATCGGCTCGTAGCCGTCGGCATAGCGCACCGCCGCTGCGAACAATGCAGCCTTCCCCTGTGCGTAGCCGTACAGCGTGCCCTTGGCCAGACCGAGCGCATCGGCCACGTCCTGCATCTGTGTGCGCTGATATCCGTGCGTGACGAAGACCCGCGCCGCAGCGGCAACGACAGCAGGGAAGCGGTCTGGAGGTATGACGCGCGGCATGACGCCACGTTATTATAACTGACTGAGTCGGTCAACAATTGGCGGAGATTCTTGCGTCGAGGCAATTGGAACGAAATGAGGGGCAAACAACCTCATACTGCACGGCCGGCGTGACATTTCTAGTGGCCAAGTCAGGCCCCCTGCGGTGCACGAAGCCGCTTAAAGCGCATCAGTTTTCAGTTCACATGAGGCCGGGGATGATGTTGCTCAATTCAAAGCTGAGCGGTTGTTCGAGCTGGGTGGTGAATGAGAACGGGTCGCGGTCGACGCGCCAGCGATTGAATTGGGCGGTGTGACGGAAACGCTCGCCTTCCATGTGGTCGTCGCGAACCTCGACTACCCGCTCGGGTCGCAACGGCACGAACGAGAGATCCTTGCCCGCATTCCAGCGGGAGGTTTCGTTCTTGCGCGGGCCAGATCGCGGTAGAAGCCGCGGATGGCGAACAAGATCGAGTGAATTCGCAATTTGCCGGTCCGGCCGAACCGATCGTCCGGCGGGATCGCTGCCTGGTGAGGGGAGTCGGGCCGTGACAACAGCGCTACTGGCGGTGCGGCCGCCGCGCGGGTCGCGGCCGCCTGTCGACGTGCCTGAGGCCGGGGGTCCTCGTCCTCGATCGTCACTTCGGCGGAAGCCCCAATAGCTCCCGAACCGCGGCCGCGTCGTAGCTCGGCTCGATCGTCGGCCCCGTACCGGCGATTGGGCGTAGCGCTCCAGGACCTTGCCGACCAGGTCTTCCAACCGCGGTTGGGTGTAGATCTGGGTGGTCGTGACGCTGGTATGCCGCAGTACGGTCTGTACGTCGACCAGCGCGAACGCGGGATCGGCCAGCATCCGCGCGGCGGCGGTGTGACGGAAATCGTGCAGGACCAGTTGGTCCCCAAGCCGTCATTCGCCCGTCGTAGGACCGCCCGCATCGCGTGATAGCTCAGCGGTGCTGGCGTGGATCGCCGCGTCCACAACAGCGGACCGCCGGGACTCATCGACGGCCGCTGATCGGCAAGGTACAGCGCCAACCACACGAAGGAGTCCACCGACGCCGGAACCGTCTCACGCGCCCGGCTGCCCTTGCTGGTCACCGTGATGGTGTACCGGCCGGCGTCCAGGTCGCGTCTTCTGCCGGTAGTTCGCACGCTTGTGAATGACGAAGTCCTGCATGGGATTGTGGTGCGCATGCGGACGTCCACCACCCCGGGTGCGCTGCGCTGGTACTGGGTTGACCAAAGGTCAAAGATCGGTGGCGCAGGCATGGTCGTAGAAGCCGAACAACACCGAGAGTTGATGGTTGATGGTCCGCGCTGCGTACTTCACCGGCAGCTCGGTCATACCCGTGAGCGCATTGACCGAATGGAGGGGGTCGGTCCGGGTGCCGGCGCAGACGCTGCGGGTTCGGCGTTTCGCGTAGATGCTCCACGAAGGCGCGGACGTCGACACGCTCGGCTCGCTCCCAACCAATCAGCCGCTCGTGCAGGAACCGGACCCACCGCAGCAGGTCGAACGCGTAACTTCGAACTGTGAGTGGACTGCAATCCGACGCCGCCAGCTCCCGCAGGTATGACGTCGCTCCGAGGTGCGGCGCTGGCGGCACGGCCCGGTGTCGTTCTGACCCGTCGGCAGCTGGTGGCCGAGGTGTGGGGCGACTCGCGTCCGGTCAGTCGGGCGCTCGTCGAGGCGCACATCGGTGGGCTGCGCCGCAAGCTCGGTGATGACCCAGCAGCCCCCGATACGTGACCACGGTGCGGGGCAGCGGCTACCGACTTGCCACGACCTGACACGCGCGGGCCGGCACAGGCGACCTAGCAGAGCAGTTCTCCGCGCGGCTCGTTGCCGGTATCGCATCTACTGTGTTGCGACGTACTACTTTAGTGCGTAGGTTCTTGGTCACGGTTCGGCAACGGAGGTCACGACCATGGATCCAGCAATGTGCGCGTGTTGTGACGCGATGGCTGCCGCCGCTGCCACGAGCTGCTGCCCGCCGATGGCGATGCCGATGCCGCCACCGCCGCCGATGTAGGACAAAGCCACTCGTAGGCAGTGAGTCTGGGTCGATGCGCCCGATCCGGATCGATGTCGTCAACTGGAGGTCACGAGGATGCCGCGGTTCATGCGGGCGCTAATAGCTGCCGCGATGGGTGTGGCCGCAGTCTTCATGGGCGGCACACCCGCGTCAGCTGACCCCGACCCCGTCGTCGACGATCCGGCACTGCTGGACGTGCCAGTCGATTTGGCCGCACCGACCCCGATGCTTCCTGGTCCCGCAGTCCTGCCCGGTCCGGGCAGGATACCGCCGCCACCTCTGGCCTTGCCGCCCGCCGATCCCTTCGCAGCTCCCGCGGCAGTCGTGCCCTTGGGCACGCCGGCTGGGCAAAACCCGGCACCGTTCACCGGGCAGCCGCCGTTTTTGCCGCCGTCGTTCAACCCGGTCAACGGCTCGATGGTGGGCGTGGCCAAACCGATCATCGTCAACTTCCAACGCCCGATCGCCAACCGGCCGATGGCCGAACAGGCCATTCACGTGTCCTCGACACCGCCGGTGCCAGGCAAGTTCTACTGGATGAGCGACAGCCAAGTCCGGTGGCGACCCACTGACTTCTGGCCAGCCAACACGAACGTCACCATCGACGCCGCCGGCACGAAGTCGAGTTTCAGGACCGGAGATGCACTCGTCGCGACCATCGATGACAAGACACACCAGATGCAGGTCATGCGAAACGGCAAGCTGGAGAAGACCTTCCCCGTGTCGTTGGGGAAGAAGGGTTACGAAACGCCTAACGGGACCTACTACGTCCTGGAGAGGTTCGCCGACCTGGTGATGGACTCCTCCACCTACGGCGTACCGATCGACGGCCCGGAAGGCTACAAATTGAAGGTTCAGGACGCCGTTCGGATCGACAACAGCGGAATCTTCGTCCACGGCGCTCCATGGTCGGTGGCCGATCAGGGCAAGCGCAACGTCAGCCACGGCTGCCCCAACCTCAGCCCTGCCGACGCCCAGTGGTTCTACGACAACTTCGGCAGTGGCGATCCCGTCGTCGTCAAGAACTCCGTCGGCCTCTACGACCAGAACGACGGCGCCCAGGACTGGCAAATCTGATGCAGGCCCACACACGCCGCCTCTTCTTGTCTGCCCGCGCCCTGGCCAACGGCGTGACCGCGGCATCCCATCGTCTCGTCGCCGCCCTGCTGGCGATGCTTATCCTGTCCACCGGTGTCATCGCTGCCGATGTGCGAGCCGACCCCGCCGCCGACGCGCTCGCCCAACTCAACGAACTGTCGCGGGAGGCCGAGCAGACCACCGAAGCCATGCATTCGGCACAACTCAGCCTCGATGCGGCCGCGGCGGCGGAGGACGTCGCCGAGCGAAGGAATATCGACGACCTCGCCGTCGTGACGATCGCGCGGGCCAACCTCACCACCTATCAGGGGGCCGTCGATGACGTTGCTGCGGCCGAGTACATGGGTGGACCCACCGACGAACTCACGGGCATTCTGACCGCGAACTCGCCGCAGCAGCTGATCGACCAACTTGCCGTCAAGAACGCGATGGGCACCGAGATGGCCACGACGATGCGCCGCTTCCGGGAGGCCCGCGCCCGAGCCGGCACCGCTGAAAGGGCCTCGGCCACTTCAGCATCCGAGGCGCGCACCGCTGCCGAGCAGGCCAGCGCCGTCCGTACCGAACTGCAGGCCAAGCAAACTCGACTCCGGTTGCAGATTGCGGCGGTGAAGTCCAGATACGACGCGCTGACCCCCGACCAGCAGGCCGCGCTGGCAGCCCTCCCGCCGCCCGTCAATACACCGGCAGCAGGGCCTGACGTGCTGGCCGGCGGCGAGGTCGTGCCACCCATCGACGGTGTACCGCCGGGTGAGGTCACCGCCCCCGACGCGGCGCCGCCGGTGGGTGGGGGGTCTGGGAACGCGGCCGTCGTCCAAGCTGCCCTGACCCGCATCGGCTCCCCCTACTCGTGGGGTGGCTCCGGGCCGAACGCGTTCGACTGCTCGGGTCTGATCATGTGGGCGTTCCAGCAAACCGGCAAGTCGCTGCCGCATTCGAGCCAGTCGCTTGCCACCGGTGGTCAGCCCGTCTCGCGAGACGACCTGCAGCCCGGGGACATCGTGACCTTCTACTCCGACGTGTCCCATGCGGGGATCTACATCGGGGACGGAATGATGGTGCACGCCTCGACCTACGGCACCCCGGTTCGCGTAGCGCCGGTAGATTCGTCTCCATTCCACAATGCCCGTCGGTACTAGGCGCTGTCCGCTACGACCAAATGCAAGTGCGACGATTCCGCCACACCGCCCAATTCAACCGCTGGCGTACCGACCGCCACGCGGGTTCGTGCACCTACGCTCAACTCGAACAGCCGCTGACCTTCAGCCTTGGCGACATCGTTCCCGACCTCGGCGGTATCAATTCGTGAATTAGGCAATTTTCGCCGCCGCCTCCTCGGCGACTGCGGGCTATCGGGTGGCCTCTGCGCTGCAGAATACGTTCAGCACTTCGTGCTCGAAATCCATTCGGCGAAGAGGGTTTCGGAGACGTAGGCGCCGACACCGGGTAGCAGTGTTCGCTCGCTCAGCAGTGCACCGAAGTAGCGGGCTTCGGGGTCGGTCAAGACGTCACGTGGATCCGACCGGTGAGCTAAGGTCGTTCGTGCGGGGTCATCGAGGCCGATGGGTTCTGGGCCAACGATTTCGATCGTTCCGTCGGCGGGTTCGCCGAGCGCAACGCGAGTGACCTCACGTGCGACGTCGTCGGCCGCTACGGCCCGGATGAGCGCGTGCGGGAGACGGACCGTGGTGTCACTGGTTGCGGAATCAGCTATGGCATCGATGAACTCGTAGAACTGAGCTGCACGAACGATCGAGTATGGGACGTCGGACTCCTTGATCAGCTGCTCCTGCGCGATCTTGTCCCGCATGTATCCGCTGTCCGGCAGTTTGTCGGCTCCCACGATGGAAAGGGCAACGTGGTGGCGGACGCCAGCCGCGGTCTCCGAAGACAGAAGGTTGCCGGTGGAGGTAGTGAAGAAATCGAGGACGGCCTCGTCGTCCAGCGATGGCGAGTTGGATACGTCGACGACGTGGGCGTCGGTGAGCGCCTGGGCGAGCCGTCGCCGGTGACCGCGTTGACCCCAGTACTCGGTGAGGCGGCAGTGCGTGGTGGCCACGCGCGATGAGCTGGGCGGCCACCTTGGCACCGATCATTCCCGTACCGCCGACAATGACGACTTTCGTCATGGTGATGAACCTTCCGTGGATCTGAGCTGGCGTCGAATGGGAGTAACGGAAATGTCGGTCAAGCAGCACTCAGTCGTGATGGCCGCTGGCCGGTTGGATCAGAGTGTCATTTGTGCGACGAGCGCCTTGCCCTGGGAGGAGTGCAACCAGGACGCCAGCGACCGTGGTTGGTGACCGGTGAGGGAGGCGAAGTCGGTTGTGACGGTGTCCATCTCGCCGCTGCCGAAGTAGCTGAACAGATCGAAGAGATGATTCACCATCTCGGTGGGGGCGCCTGCGCGAAGGAGAAGGTTCTGCAGCTCGTCGGGTGTGTGATCAGTGTGCTGCAGCGGCACTGCGAGCGCATCTGCCAGGGCCGCCACGATCTCGTCGCCTGACAGCGCTTGGGGACCGGTCAGTGTGTAGGCGCAGCCGGCGTGACGGGGATCGGTCAGAGCGGTAGCTGCGGCGTCGCCGACGTCGCGCGCATCGATGAGGTTGACTCGGGCAGCGCCGAAGGCCAACGGCACCTGCCCGTCGGGCCGGATCAGACGGCTGATCCCGCCGAGAAGCGACGAGAACACCGCGGTGGGGCGCAACACGGTCCCAGCCAACCCGGTGTTGGCGAGGAGTTCGCGTTCCAGGCGATGGTGGTCGAGCGCGATTGTGGGCGGGGGGTCGCGGTCGGCTGCGGCGGCGGAGATGTAGACGACCCGCTCCACCCCGGCTGCGGTGGCGGCAGCGAGCGCGGCGCGTTCGTAGGTGAGCTGGTCGGGGTGATGCCCGCAGAGCAACAGCACCGCTTCGGCATCGTCGAACGCGGCGGTCAGCGTGTCCGGATCGCTGAAGTCGGCGTGGACGGTCTGCACGTCGGCGGTGATGTCGGCGGGATTGCGCACGACTGCGCGCACGCGTCGCTCGTGGCCTCCTGCGATCAACGACGTCAGCACTTCGCGTCCGATGGTGCCGGTCGCGCCGGTGATCGCCAGCGTTCCCACGCTGTTCGCCGGGCCAACGGTGGTGTTCGGATTCGACATGCCTCTAATATCTGAGGAATCCTCATATTTGACAACTCGCGTTTCACGACCGGCGTCAGGAAGGTTCCACGGTGCCCACATTGCCGCCAAGCGGTGTCGTTGAGCAGCGCAGACGTCCGCTTCAGGATCGCTCGCGCGCGACGGTGTCATTTGTTCTCGAAGCGGCGGCTCAGCTTTTCGCCGAAAGCGGCTATGACGCGGTCACCACCAACGCGGTCGCCGAACGCGCCGGCGTATCGATCGGGACGCTGTACCAGTACTTTGCGAACAAGGACGACCTGTTGATGGCCCTGTTGGAGCACCACGTCGCCGCCGCCCAGCAAGCAATCGCGACGGCATTTCGTGATCTGCCGGGACCCGACCTTCGCTCCGTGATCGCCGAGCTCGTGCACTTCACGCTGGCACACAACACCGCGCATCCCGACCTGGGCAGCATCATGCAGGCCTACGCACCGCGCAGCACCCTGCTCCAGGGTCACTTGTCAGAAACCCGGCGCCTCATCGCCGACACGATCGTCAACCGGCTTCGAGCCACGCGACGGTCAATGCCCGACCGCGAACTGCTGTTACGGGCCGAGCTCGCTGCCCGCGTCATCGAGCACCTCACACATAGCGTCGCGCACGACGCGCCCGTCGGCGAATCCACCGACGCCCTGAGCGCCGAGATCGCTCGGTTGGTGATGGGTTACCTGGACGCGCCTTCGAACTCACCTGACCTTGTGGAGTAAATGGACCGCAAAAGTCCAGCCATCGACCTAATGCACGCTCCATCAAGCGATTTCGTGACATGGTTGGATCGCACGAGTGTCCCTCGTTAGACCGTGCGAATGCCAGCGCTGTGGTGGGAGATCAACCAGATACCCATCCCCGAGATTGCACCGGCCATCTATCCCGCCTACTATTTGCGTATGAATGCAGATAGCGGCGCATGTCATCGGGAGCTGCCGCCCGATCAGGTGGGCTTGGTGGTCGAGGTGTTCCGGATGCTGGCCGACGCCACCCGGGTGCAGGTGCTGTGGGCGTTGGTCAACCGGGAGATGTCGGTCAACGACCTCGCCACCCACGTGGGCAAACCAGCGCCATCGGTGTCACAGCATCTCGCCAAGCTGCGGATGGCGCGCCTGGTCCGCACCCGTCGTGAGGGCACCACGATCTTCTACAGCCTGGACAACGACCACGTCGGACAACTCGTCACCGACGCAGTCTTCAACGCCGAACACGCCGGACCCGGCGTCCCGGGCCATCATCGCAGCAGTGATGACCTACGAATCCTGCACTCCGACAGGCCTTTCGAATCAGACACACCCTCCGAACCGATCTCGAAGCGACCGGAGGAACACCGCGCATGACCCACGAGGGCATACCGGGCGCACCCGGCCAGGGCCACCATTCAGGACACGACCACGGTGCAGAAGACGGGCACACCCACGGGCATAGCCATCAGGGCCGCGGCGGCCGGTTCGGTGCCGCGATCCGCGAGGTCTTCGCCCCGCACAGCCACGATGCATCGGACAGTATCGACGGGGCACTGGAATCCAGCGCTGCCGGTATCCGGGCAGTGAAGATCAGCCTTCTCGCGCTCGGTGCCACCTCGATCGCGCAACTGGTGATCGTGCTGATCTCGGGATCGGTCGCGTTGTTGGCCGACACCATCCACAACTTCTCCGACGCCCTCACCGCGATCCCGCTGTGGATCGCCTTCGCACTGGGCACCAAAGCTGCCACGCGGCGCTACACCTACGGGTTCGGCCGCGCCGAAGACCTCGCCGGGCTGTTCGTCATCGCGATGATCACCCTGTCGGCCATCATCGCCGGGGTCGAATCCGTCAGGCGCCTGATCAACCCGGTCCCGGTCCAGCACCTCGGCTGGGTCGCCGTCGCAGGACTGGTCGGCTTCATCGGCAACGAACTCGTCGCGGTCTATCGCATCCGGGTCGGGCGTCGCATCGGTTCGGTCGCTCTCGTCGCCGACGGTCTCCACGCCCGTACCGACGGATTCACCTCGCTGGCCGTGCTTTTCGGTGCCGGGGGTGTCGCATTGGGCTTTCCGCTCGCCGACCCCATCATCGGGCTGCTCATCACCGCCGCCATCTTGGCGGTCCTGCGTACCGCGGTCAGAGACGTGTTCCGCCGCCTCATGGACGGCGTCGACCCGGCACTCGTCGACACCGCCGAGGCCGCCCTGGCCGCCGAACCCGGCGTGACCGCCGTCCGCAGCGTCAAGATGCGCTGGCTCGGCCACCGCCTGCACGCCGACGCCGAACTCGACATCGACCCGGCCACCAGCCTGTCCGATGCCCATCGAATCGCGCACGAGGCCGAATACACACTGACCCACGCAGTACCTAAACTGTCCAGCGCCTTGGTACACGCATATCCCTCGAACGACGGCGGCGCTTAGTGATTGGAATGTCGGCCGCCGGCGATGTCGACTTCACTGCAGTGCAGGACTGACCGGGGCCGAGGACAGCCCCAGCCCCCCGAGTCATCGCCCTTCCGGAACAACCGGCCGTTGGACGGATGTCACATCACCGAATACTTCTGGACGAGTTCAGTGAATGTGCCCAAACCATTTCCACTGCTGCGCCCACGACAGCGCGCCGGTAGTTCCCTGGCCTGCATCGAAGCGAACCCCCCTCTCTGAGGATCGTCGCGCACAGCTCACCCGGCGGGTGCGATTGCTCGTCGCGGCGACGATCACCTACAACGTGATCGAGGTGGTCGTCGCGATCGGCGCTGCCACGGTCGCGTCCTCGGCTGCTCTGATCGGGTTTGGACTCGATTCGGTCATCGAGGTGGCCTCCGCCACCGCGGTGGCATGGCACTTCTCTGGCCGTGACCCCGAGACCCGTGAGGCGCCGCGCTGCGCGTCATTGCACCGTCGTTCTTCGCCCTGGCCGGCTATGTCACCGTCGAGGTGGTCTGGGCGTTGTTCGGGTCGGTCGACGCCTCACCATCGACCGTGGGAGTCGTGCTGGCCGCGGTATCGCTTGTGGTGATGCCGTTTCTGTCCCATGCCCAGCGTCGCGCCGGCCGTGAGATCGGGTCAGCCAGTGCCGTTGCCGACTCCAGACAGACCCTGCTGTGCACCTACCTGTCGGGAGTCTTACTGGTCGGGATGTTGCTCAATAGCCTGTTCGGCTGGTCGTGGGCTGACCCTGTCGTCGCGCTGATCATCGCCGCCGTCGCGTTCAGGGAAGGCCGCGACGCCTGGCGCGGCCACCATTACCGCTGAACAGCAGGCGTCGTTCGGCGTTGCGGTGGGGGCGTGCTGCTGCGGCTGGCTAGGGTGGGCGAAACCCGATTGAGGTTTGCGGTTTCGCGAGCCGACGGCGTTGCCCAGCGGGTACTCGGCTGCTCCGCGCCTTGTCCCCGCCACAGCCGTCTATGACATCCACCCTCTGCTGACGCATGGTTCGATCTACGGTCGAAAAGACGAGATCTACGGTCGAACAGACGAATAATGCACACCTGGAATACGTGCACTCAGCCCACAGGGTGCTGACGGCCCTCGTTCGAGCCGTTCCAGCACAGGGGATCTCCCGCAGGATCGCCGACGTTCGCAACTAAAGGTCCGCATCCTCGGGCGAGGCGTAGTCGTCGGACTCCCACTGGCGCAACGGGTCTCGGCGACGAGGCGTGGCTGGACGTTGGTCGAGATCACCTCAGCATCTTTGAACGGTTCGCCAAGGAACTTGACCTTCCGTCCAGTCCCGGTCGGGTGATCGAATGGGGTTGCGTTCTCGGTGCGAACGTCGTCGCGTTCGCGCCCATCGCTTCGACGTTCCTCGCCGCCGACGTCCCACCCGAGAGTGTCACGGGGTGCGTACGACATGTCCGGGCGGTCTGCCAGACCCTCGTCGAACCGGTGCACATCGACATCGAGAACCCCAAACGGGCCGTGGAGGGTCGCGAGGAATCCTGCGAAACCTTTCTCTGCCCCTATGTCATCGAACTCACCGCGGGCCCGAGGCGGCGTTCCGAATCGTTCGGATCGCTGAGCAGTTGTTGGTCAGCGGTGGAATGGCCTTCATTCAGGTGAAGTACCGCACAGCGGACCCTCTACCCGCGGTCATCGGCGCGATTACCGTCGAAACCTGGCTAACATGACGACATTCGGGATCGCCGAATTGGTTACGGGCGATCGACTGCGGGCTGACGCCAAAGCTCATCACCCTGGTCCCGCGGAACCGGTTGGACACCCGGTCCGCCTGTTACGCCCCGATGAAGCCCTGACGCTCAACCCCGACTCATGGGGTGACCGCGTTCCCGGCCTGCCACTGGTCCCAGGGAATGTTCCAATCGCCCAGGCCGTCGGTGCCCGGCAACGTCGGACCCACCGTGTTCAGGACCTGGACTATGTCGCCCCGCTTCGTGTTGTCGTAGAACCACTGAGCATTGCTGGTGCTGACGTTGAGGCAGCCGTGGCTGACGTTGCTACGGCCTTGGCTGCCTACAGACCAGGGTGCGGCGTGAACGTAGATGCCGCTGTAGGACATCTGGGTGGCGTACTCGACTTCGAGTCGGTAGCCCTCCGCCGAGTTCACCGGAACACCGTAGGTCGAGGAATCCATGACGAGGTCGCGGTAGCGGTCACCGATGAGGTAAGTGCCGTTGTCGGTAGGGGCGCTGTTCTTGCCCATCGAGATTGGCATCGTCTTGACCACCTCGCCGTTGACCCGGACCGTCAACGTCTTGGTGGTGTCGTCGGCAGTGGCGATGACCTCGTCGCCGACGGTGAAGCGCGTGGTGACGTCGTCCTGGCCGAAGAGGCCGTCCCCGAGATCGACCCCGTAGGTGTTCACCGCGACGACGACGGCGGTGCCTGGCTTCCAGTAATCCCTTGGTCGCCAACGGACTTCGCGATCACTGAGCCAGTAGAACGCGCCGTCGACAGCAGGTTGGCTGGTGATGGTGATGGCCTTCTCGGCTGCCGTGCGGTCGAGAATCTTCTCGTCGAACCGGATCGCCACCGGCTGGCCGACTCCGACCACCTCGCCGTCGTTGGGCAGCACGTAGGGCATCGTCAGGTTCTCCGGCGAGCTGGTACGGAAAGTCATCGTGTCGTGGGCGATGCCGCCCAACCCGAGGGCTTCGGCTCGAAGTGTGTACCGCTTGTTGTAACCCAGCTGATCCGCCGTCGCCCACGTCAGCCCGTCGGGGCTCAGTTGGCCGGCTATTGCCTTGCCGTTGTCGTTGGTCAGACTCACCGCGCCCAACACCCCGGCGCTAGCACTGACGGTGATCGGAGAGTCCACCTCGACGCCGACGGCGCCGTCGGTGGTCGAGATATCAAGTTTCGGCACCAAGAGGGTCGAGTATGGGTCGCCTTTCTCTGAGATGACTTGCGCAGCCGGTGGCGGCGGCGAAACGTTTCCGGTGCAAGCGGTGAGCGCCAAGACGGCAACAACGAGCGCGACAATTGACCTGGGCCAGCAGCGAAATCGTTGACGGATCAGCGAAGAACCGACGGGTCGAAAGTTGGGGTGCTCGTTGGTCACCTCATCGCGGGGCGTCGAAGAAGCCTGAAATGTGGGGGGCGCTTCGACGGCCGAGGCACCGACCTTGCTGTCGATTACTGGCATTCTTGGAACCTCCGCGCTGCCTTGTCCGTGTGGTGTTCGGGCACGTGCCCATTGCGTAGCCGTTGCCCACGTTGATCCTACGTCCTTGGTACGTAGATCGGGGTTTGACGATTCGCGATGGCGGCGATGACGAGCAAGATCCAGGAACTACCCACGCGTCCCAGCTCAGCATCCAACTGCGTCCGCACGGTCCGGATCATCCGTGCGGCGGCAGCCCCCTGCTCACAGCCATACGCGTCGTCGGCTCAACCCGGTAACTGTTCCTACGGATGACTCAATCGTTTCCAAGGTCAGACGAGCCACCGGCCTTTCCAGGTCTTCAAGGTCCTTTGGAGTCGGCGGCGGGGACCATTGGCACTACATCTGATCGGCGTGCCGCGGGCAGACTGGCGCGCGCAGTCGCTTGCAAATGCTCGGGTTGGACTGTTCCGAAGAAGGGCGAAAAACGATGATGTGGTTTGGCAGTGGCGGATGGGGCTGGGGCGGCTGGCTCTTGATCAGTGTGGCGATGGTCTTGTTCTGGGCGGTGTTGATCACCGCCATAGTTGTCGGCATCCGGTATCTGACGGATTCACGTAGTACTGCCTCGCACGTGCCCAGTTCCGGTGCGTCGCGCGCGGAGGATCTGCTCTCCGAACGGTTTGCTCGCGGCGAGATAGACGCCGACGAATTTCGGCAGAGTCACGCCTTACTTCGTGAGCATTGATGATGACGTTGCGCCTCAACGGCTTTGAAATAGACCTGCGGTCGAGTCCCAGAGCCCGTGTCTCCGTCGGCGGTCAGACAAAGAGATTTGTCGTTTGCCATGAGCATGGGACCACTGTGACCTGATTTTGCCAGTGGGATGGGACCACCTGGATTGCCAGTTATGGGACCACCGGCGCGCCGCGTCGGTGGTCTCTTCGTTTGCCCGTTCGATCGCCGTGACAGTTCAAGTCACGGAGGCACGGGCATGGCTTTTCGGGAGGTCAGTGTGAACGAGATCAGGGAAGTGCTGCGGGTGTGGCTCGGGGTGGTGGGGTTACCGGCGCCGGGGTACCGCAGGATCGCCGCGCATTGCGGTGTGGACCGCAAAACGGTGCGCCGCTACGTGGAGGCCGCCCAGGCAGCGGGGCTGCGCCGAGACGACGATGTCAGCGCGCTCGATGACGGGTTGATCGGTGCGGTCGCCGAAGCGGTCCGCCCGGTGCGCCCCGATGGTCACGGCGCGGCCTGGGATCGGCTGCTCGAATTCGAGGAGCAGATCACCGCGTGGGTGGCCGGCGAGGGCGAGGCGCGGCCGTTGACGATCACCAAGATCGCGACGCTGTTGGACCGCCGAGGGTGTGTGGTTCCGTATCGGACGTTGAACCGATTCGCCAGTGAACGTTGCGGTTTCGGACGTAAGGACACCACGGTGCGAGTCGCCGACGGCGACCCGGGGGTGGAATGCCAGATCGATTTCGGCTACCTGGGGATGCTCACCGACACCGGTGATGGTCGTCGCCGCAAGGTGCACGCGTTGATCTTCACCGCCGTCTACAGCCGGCACATGTTCGTGTGGTTGTCGTATTCGCAGACCTTGGCGGCGGTGATCGCTGGCGCTCAGGCGGCGTGGGAGTTCTTCGGCGGCGTCTTCGCGGTGCTGATCCCGGATAACTTGAAACCGGTGATCGCCGCTGCCGATGCGGTCAACCCCCGGTTCACCGCGGGCTGGCTCGATTACGCCGGTCATGGCGGGTTCCTCACCGACCCGGCCCGGGTGCGCTCGCCCAAGGACAAGCCGCGGGTCGAACGCACGGTGCAGTATGTGCGTGGAAACTTCTGGGACGGTGAAACATTCACCAGTCTCGAGCAGGCGCAGCAGGCGGCGACCGCGTGGTGTGAGCGGACGGCCGGTATGCGCATCCACGGCACCACCTGCGCACGGCCGGTGGAGGTGTTCACCGCCGAAGAACAGCGACTCCTGCTGCCGGTGCCGGGGGCCTACGACGTGCCGGTGTTCAAGGCGGTCAAGGTGCACCGCGACTTCCACGCCGAGGTCGGCAAAGCCCTGTACTCGTTGCCCGAGCAGTGGATCGGCACCACGGTGGACGTGCGCGCCGATAGCGAGCTGGTGAAGTTCTATCACCGCGGCACGCTGGTGAAGGTCCATCCCCGCCAACCGGCAGGTGGGCGCAGCACCGACCGCAATGATCTGCCTGAGCACAAGGCCAGCTATGCGCTGCGGGACTTGGCGGCGTTGATCGCGGCGTGTGCCAGCCACGGGCCGAATGTCGGGATCTACGCCGAACGCATCCTCGATGACCCGCTGCCCTGGACCCGGATGCGGACCGTCTACCGGCTCCAGGGTCTGGTGCGCCGTTACGGCGCTGAGCGCGTCGATCGAGCATGTTCACTCGCGTTGGACCTCGACGTCGTCTCGGTCAACAAGATCGCTTCCATGCTGGAACGCGCCACCGAAACCACCACTCCGGCATTGCCCCGGGCGGTCGGGCAGTCAGCTACCCGGTTCTCGCGTGATCCATCCGAATTCACCAACACCCCAGCATCATTGACCGTCGTGGCCGATGCGCAACCCGAGGAGACCCGCTGACATGACCACGACCAACCGCGCAGCCGCCGACCCGGTCGGCGCTGATCTGCTCCGACTGCTCAAAGCACTCAAACTCGGCGCGTTGGCCGACACCCTGCCCGAACGTGCCGCCCTGGCCCGCCAACACAAACTCAGCCACATCGGGTTCCTCGAAACTCTGCTGGCTGATGAGGTATCCCGACGCGAATCCCGCTCAGCCGCCTTACGGGCGACCAAAGCCGGACTCGACCCGAGCATGCGTTTCGACACCTGGACCGCACAAGAGGACCTCCGCTATGACCGCACCCTGCTCGGGGATCTGACCTCGCTGCGGTTCCTCGACGCCGGCCAGTCCGCGATCGTCCTCGGGCCCGTCGGAGTAGGCAAGACGCATTTGGCAACAGCGTTGGGGCACATGGCTATTCGCCGACGGCACACCGTCATATTCGGTCGCGCCGACAAACTGTTCACCCGGCTACGCGCAGCCCGACTCGACCACACCGTCGACACCGAGATCCGCCGCCTGGCCGCGATTGACGTCCTCATCATCGACGACTTCGCGCTGCGCTCGCTCGATGCCACCGAAACCAGCGACTTCTACGAAATCGTCGTCGAACGTCACCGCACCAAGACCACCATCGTGACCTCCAACCGGGAACCCGCCGAATGGCTGACCATGACCGCCGACACGCTATTGGCTCAATCAGCCATCGACCGACTGACCGCGGCGGCCCACACCCTGGTCATCGAAGGACCGTCCTACCGCCAACGCGCCCGGCCCGGCCAGCTTGACCCAGACCACCCCGCCGAGCATCCTCAATAACGCGCCACGGTGGTCCCATCCTCCTGGCAATCAGGTGGTCCCATCACCCTGGCAAGCGACAGAGATTCACCCGTCGAGGTGCGACGTAGTCGCTGGCGTTGAATTCAAAGCATCCCCACGGCTGGCCCGTTTGAGCAACGTTCGTGGCAATCCATTGGTAGGAGCGCTCCCGTCGCTCAACTCACAGAGGCATGGTGAAGCATGACAGAACCACTGGAAACCCGAATTGAACCGACCGCCGTGGCCCCGGATCGACGGGCTACGGAAGAAACGCCTCGGCATGACCGGCCCAACAAGGTCTACCAGATCGCGGCAGTGGTGGGCATTGTGGCCGGTGTCGTCGTCATCGTCGCCGTCATTTTCTTCTCGGGGTTCGTCCTCGGCGTGCATTCTGGCAGCTTCGGTCGCGATCATCACGGTGGCGAGTTCGGCATGATGAACCAGTACGGCGGCCAACCGATGGGGCCCGGTCAGATGGGGCCTGGCGGAATGATGGGGCCTGGTCAGATGGGGCCCGGCGGCCAACCGATGGGGCCCGGTCAGATGGGGCCTGGCGGAATGATGGGGCCTGGTCAGATGGGGCCCGGCGGCCAACCGATGGGGCCTGGTCAGATGGGGCCCGGCGGCCAACCGATGGGGCCAGGCGGAATGATGGGCCCTGGTCAGCAGCAGTCCCCGACAGCGACGCCGGCCGTTCCCAACTCCCCGCGCCCGTAGCGGAATCGGTCACAAGCGTTCTCTGTCCTGTCAAGATGGCAGGTATCGATGACACGCAACCTCGGTGATACGACACCTCCGCAGCCGACTATCTACTAGGTTGATACGTAGGTTGGCCGCTGGGCGGCGACCATGTGCCGGGGAGCTCGGGGACCCCGGCAGCGGAAGGCGGATCGGTGACATCGCTGGCAGCGTGGCTTCTCACAGGATGCGGTGTCGCACTTGTGCTTATCGGTGGGTTCTTCCTCCTGCTGCGTCCACCTCTGATGGCCGAGGATGCGCGCTACATGGGTGTCACCATCGAGAACGTCGACCGCAACATACCCCGATTGGGCACGTGGCTGCGCCGCGTGTTCTGCGTACTGGGTGGCTACATCGTCACGACGGGAGTGCTGGTCGTGTACATCGCCAGCACCGGCGTGCGGGCCGGCAACGTTGGTGCCGTTGTGATGGTCGCAGTGGCGGGAATTACTTCGGTCGGCTGGATGTCCTTGGTCAACTTCATGATTCATTCGGACTTCAGATGGGCGCTGGTCGGCCTTGACGGCATTTGGGTGTGCGGAATCGTGTTAGCGGTGGCGGCACGATGACGGCATTTCGGTCTCCACTCCTCATGAGCGCGCGTCGATCGCCAACCTCGATGGCCAATCGACTCACCGTGGTTTCGAGGGGGCGTCGCAAAGCTCAGGCGTATCGGCTGCGGCCATCAGTCCGGGTGCCGAGAGTCGTTGGGATCGAAGCAGTTTCAACAGCTCCCGTCGTCCAAGTTCGGGTCCAAGGTCCCTATGACTCAACGGCTCATCGGCGGAGAATTCTCCGAGAGCGGTGGTGGCCGTCCCACCGACAAGAACCGGCTGAGGAGAATTCGTGATGAAACACGCGACACACATTCACTTGATGGTCGGCCTTGGCGCTGCCGCGATTCTTCTGCTCTCCACCGGGAACAGCGGCGGATGGGCGCTGTATGTAGGGCTCGGCGCCTGCGCCGCGACGATGTTGGTCATGATGCGCGGCATGGGCGGCAGCCAGCAACGCGGCGAGATGGAGTGCGACACCCCAGAACGGTCTACTGACAAATCCGCAGCGCAGATCATGATCTCCCTTGACAGCCCGAATTTGGCCCCTCTTGTCCCTGAGAGCACCAGCTTGCGCCGAGCTGGGCGGGAGTCAGTCGAATCAGGGACATGGTAGATGGGGGGTCGGCGCAGGTGAAGGAGTTGGACACAGACGTCGAAGTCGCGGGTACGCACACCGTGGTGCTGGAACTCGACGGCGTGCAGTGGGCGACTCAGAAGAACGTGGTCGAGACAGTCCTCGGTCGGCGACCGGGAGTTGTTGGCGCGGAGGCCAACCCGGTGGCTCAGACCGTGACGGTGCGCTACGACCCGGCTCGCACCACGGTGGAGGACCTTGCTGGGTGGGTTCGAGAGTGCCGATATCACTGCCGGGGTGAATCGGTCCCGGATCACCTCTGTGCCATGCCGATTTCGGCCACCGATGCGAAGCGGGCCCCCGGCACCGCCGACGAAGCTGCCGACCACGCAAGCCACCCAGCCCATGAGGCCAGCGCCGTGGCGGGTGCGGGTCGGACGGGGACGCCGACCGAGGTGATGGGGCACGGCGGGCACGGTGAGATGTCGATGGCCGCGATGATCCGCGACATGCGGGACCGTTTCCTGGTCGCGGTGGTGTTCGGTGTGGTGATCACGTTGTGGTCCCGGATCGGGCGCGACGTGTTCGGGTTCACCGTGGCCGCGCCGTTCGGGCTGCGCGACGACGTGTTCCAGCTGATTCTGAGCGTTCCGGTGATCTTCTATTCGGCGCAGGTGTTCTTCGCCGGCGCATACCGGGCGCTACGTGCCCGCACGTTGGACATGATGGTGCTCGTCGCGGTCGCCGTCGGTGCCGGCTGGGTGTACTCCGTCGGGGTCACCCTGACTGGGGGCGGCGACGTCTTCTACGAAGCGGCGACCATCCTGACCGCGTTCGTGCTGCTCGGTCACTACTTCGAGATGCGGGCACGGGGCGGCGCCAACGACGCCGTCCGTGCACTGCTGAAGCTGGCCCCGCCCATGGCGACCGTGCTCCGCGACGGTGAGTCGGTGGAGATCCCCACCGATCAGGTCGTGGTGGGTGACCTGTTGTTGGTTCGACCCGGTTCCAAGATCGCCGTCGACGGAGTGGTGGAGGACGGAGACAGCGACGTCGACGAGTCCACGGTGACCGGAGAAAGCCTGCCGGTTCACAAGGGTCTTGGCGATGAAGTGGTGGGGGCCACCATCAACACCGCTGGGACACTTCGGGTCCGAGCCACCAAGGTCGGCGCGGACACCGCGCTGGCCCAAATCGTGAAGCTGGTGCAGGAGGCGCAGAACTCCAAGGCACCCGGTCAGCGCCTCGCGGACCGGGCCGCGTTCTGGTTGGTTCTGGTGGCGCTTCTGGGCGGGGTCGGCACCTTTGTGGTGTGGCTGCTGGTGGGCCGCTCGGTCAGCGAGGCCCTGTTGTTCGCGATCACGGTGGTGGTGGTGACCTGCCCCGACGCGCTGGGGCTGGCCACGCCTACCGCGATCATGGTCGGGACCGGTCTGGGCGCTGCCCGCGGAGTGTTGTTCAAGAACGCGACCGCGATCGAGACGTCGAAGAAGATCGATGTAGTGGTGATGGACAAGACCGGCACCCTGACCCTGGGCGCCCCGGAGGTGACCGACCTACTGGTGGACGGGCTGCCCGAGACGGAGGCCCTGGCGCTGATCGCCGCGGTCGAACGCAACTCCGAGCATCCGCTGGCGGCCGCGGTGGTTCGGCACGCCGATGCAGCGGGAGCGCACCGCCTCGATGCGCACGACTTCGTCAACGTGGCGGGACAGGGTGCCGTCGCGGTCGTGGATGGTCACCGGGTCGTGGTGGGCAACACCCGACTAATGAGTTCGGAGAACGTCGACCTGGGTGTCTTGGCTGCGCGGCAGCAGGAGCTCGCCGCAGGGGGGCGGACGGCGGTACTCGCCGCGATCGATGGGCGGGTGGTAGCGGTGATCGGCATCGCCGACGCGGTGCGACCCACGTCCGCGGCCGCCGTTGCGGAGCTGCGATCCATGGGCGTCGAGGTGGTGATGCTCACCGGAGACAATGCGGCCACCGCGCAGCGGATCGCCGCTCAGATCGGGGTCACCGAGGTGATCGCCGACGTGTTGCCCGGCGACAAGGCCGCGAAGGTCACCGAGTTGATGGACGCCGGGCATCGGGTGGCGATGGTTGGTGACGGTGTCAACGATGCGCCGGCGTTGGCTCAGGCCGACCTCGGAATTGCGATCGGCGCCGGCACCGATGTCGCGGTGGAAACCGCCGATGTGGTCCTGATGCGTTCGGACCCGCTTGATGTGGCGGTGGCGCTGCGGATCGGGCGGGGCACGGTCCGCAAGATGAAGCAGAACCTCGTCTGGGCGATTGGCTACAACTCCGTCGCTCTACCCATTGCCGCGGGGGTCTTCGAGCCGGCGTTCGGTCTAGTGCTGCGCCCAGAGATCGCCGCAATCACGATGGCAGGTTCCAGCATCCTCGTCGCCGTGAATGCGTTGACCCTCAAACGTCTTCGCCTCCCCACGCCGGACACGGCCGAAGCGCAGTGAGCAGTCGGCCCGCCTGCAGAGCCGTGCACCCACGTCAGCCTTGCGACGGCGGACAGGTGACGGAGGTATCTCGGTCAGGTTGAGATACGGTGTCGCACAGTTGATGTTCGAGCGAGTGCTGTCATCATCGGACGTGTGGCACCCAAAGCAGCGACGAGGACGGACAGCAGGCTAGCTGTGAAGCTTGCAGCACTAGCTTCGTTCGGCGCGGCTATCGTCCACTTCGCGGTGGTGCCAACGCACTGGCAAGAGTGGGTGCCGGCAGGCCTGTTCTTTCTTTCGATCGCACTGTTCCAACTGATTTGGGCGCGACTGGTCCTTGCTCGGATGACGACGTCGGTGCTCGCCGCGGGGATCATGCTCAACGTCGGGGCCATCGCGCTGTGGGCACTCTCACGAACGTCGGGCGCGCCGTTCGGCCCTCACGCCGGAGAACCAGAACTCGTCAAGGCCGCGGACCTCTGTGCGGTGCTGCTTCAAATCTATGTCTTGATGGCAGCCGGCTGGGTGGTGTACCGAGGCCACCACGGCGAACCGATACCAGCGTTCGGGAACGCGATCGTGCTCCTCGGCGCAACTGCTGTCGTCGCTCTGGCGTCGACGGTAGGAGTGGCCTCGGGTCTTCGGCACGGCCATCCCGAGCAGGCCGGCGCCGCAACCGATCACCACGGCCCTAATGTTGGACCTGCAGAGGCCCATCACGATCATTCAGAGCCAGCCACGTCCCCACCGAATGTCGAGTCGATCGGCCCGCCCGCGGCACCGACACCTGACGAAGGTTCGCTCCCTCCAGCGGAGCAGCTGGACGACGCTCACGGTGATCATCCCCATGACGAGTGACGGCTGATCTTTAGCACCACAGCACGGCACACCCGCCGCGTACCGCCGTCCTGCTCCAGCGCGGCCGAGTGCTGGCAGGGGTACCCCAACGCTCGCCCCTAAACTGGGCTCAGCACTGTGCTGCTGTTGACGACGGTTGAAATCTAGGCCAGTCGCGACGGTGAAAAGTAGGCCACCCATACAGATTGGATGGGTGATCTCCTTGGAAGATTGGGCCTTGATTCGGCATCTTCACCGCAGCGAGGGTCTGTCGCAGCGGGCTATCGCACGGCAGATGGGTATTGCGCGCGACACTGTGGCTGGGGCGTTGGCCAGCGACGTCCCACCGAAATATGAGCGGCGGGCGGTGACGCCGGCGATCGATACCGTGGAGCCACGGATTCGGGCTTTGTTGTCGGCCTATCCCGGGATGCCGGCGACGGTGATCGCGGAGCGGATTGGGTGGACGGGTTCGATCTCGTGGTTTCGGGAGCGGGTCCGGGCGGTTCGCCCGGAGTACCTGCCCGCTGATCCGGTGGATCGCCTCGAGCATCCGCCCGGTCGGGTGGCGCAGTGCGATCTGTGGTTCCCGGCGCCCAAGATCGCGGTGGGGTTCGGTCAGGAGGCGATGCTGCCGGTCTTGGTGATGGTGGCGGCGTTCTCAAGGTTCATCGCCGCGGTGATGCTGCCGTCGCGCCAAACGATGGATCTGGTGGCCGGGATGTGGCAGCTGCTGGCGAGCAGCTTCGCCGCGGTGCCGCACGAGTTGTGGTGGGACAACGAAGCCGGGATCGGACGTCGGGGCCGGTTGGCCGATCCGGTGACTGCGTTGATGGGCACGCTGGGATCGCGGATGGTGCAACTCAAACCCTATGACCCCGAATCGAAGGGAATGGTGGAACGAGCCAACCGCTACCTGGAGACCTCGTTCCTGCCCGGACGCAGCTTCGACTCCCCGCACGACTTCAATAGTCAACTGGGGCAATGGCTTCCGACCGCCAACAGTCGTCATGTGCGTGTCCTCGACGGGCGTCCCGTTGATTTCCTGGATCGTGATCGAGCTCAGATGCTGGTCCTGCCACCCGTGCCTCCGGTGATCGACACCGTGGCGCACCAACGGCTGGGACGGGACTACTACGTCCGGGTGGCCGGCAATGACTACTCGGTGGATCCGACGGCGATCGGTCAACTCGTCGACGTTCGCACCACCCTGGCCCAGGTGACGGTGAGCCGATCCGGGCATCTGCTGGCGGCTCATGACCGCTGCTGGGCGGCACGTCAAACCCTGACCGACCCGGCCCACGTCGCGACCGCCGCGGCGATGCGCCGCCAATTCCAGACGGGCCCGGCTCCACTGGCAGGCGAGCATCTGGCGCGGGACTTGGCCGAGTACGACCGTGCCTTCGGTGTCGACTTCACCAGCAGTGCAACCGGATTCGACGGGGAGGTGGCCTGAGATGGCGGAGGATCCGATCAAGGACATCTTGCACTACGCGCAAGCGCTGAAGGCGCCACGAATCAGGGATGCGGCAGCCCGGTTGGCCGAGCAAGCCCGTGAAGCCAGCTGGAGTCATGAGGAGTATCTCGCTGCGGTGCTGTCCCGTGAAGTCGCCGCCCGCGAAGCCTCCGGTGCAGCGACCCGTATCCGCTCAGCAGGGTTCCCGACGCGTAAGTCACTGGAGGACTTCAACTTCGATCACCAACCTGCTCTCAACCGTGACATGATCGCCCACCTCGGTACCGGTGTCTTTCTGGCCAAGGCCCGCAACGTAGTGCTCCTCGGCCCGCCGGGCACCGGCAAGACTCACCTCGCGACCGGCCTGGCCATCAAAGCCGCCCAGACCGGGCACCGGATCGCGTTCGCCACCGCAGTGGACTGGGTCGCCCGCCTCAAAGCCGCCCACAACGCGGGTCGCTTGCCCGCCGAGTTGGCCAAGCTGCGGCGCATCGGACTGCTCGTCGTCGACGAAGTCGGCTACATCCCATTCGAGCAGGACGCCGCGAACCTGTTCTTCCAGCTGGTCTCCAGCCGCTACGAACATGCCTCGCTGATCTTGACCTCGAACCTGCCGTTCGCCCGCTGGGGTGATGTGTTCGGCGACCAGGTCGTCGCCGCGGCAATGATCGACCGCATCGTCCACCACGCCGACGTCCTCACACTGAAGGGATCCAGCTACCGCCTCAAAGACACCGGAATAGACACCTTGCCCTCCGCCCGAGCCGACAACACGGCACAATAAACCACGACCACGTGGCCTACTTTTCACCGTCGCTCCTGGCCTACGTTTAGACCGTCGTTAACAGCTGCGACACCTCGCACCGCCAGCGTGCCCAGCGCCCATGAGACGCCCCAGCGAAGCCCTGTCGTCGATCCCTTGCGGGCATGCGTACTCACCACAACGCTGGCTGGTCGCCAAGCAGCGCCGCATCACGCGGAACCACCGATCGTTCGAGCCGCGCCCCGCGACTGTCGAGCGTCGCACCGCATGGCGCCCAACGCCGCACGCATCCGCGCCATCCGCTCCATGCTGTCGCCCTGGGAGACGGAAACGACGTGTCGTCCAACGTCTGTCTCGGCTGCGATCTTCACGACCTGGTTGTGATATTCGTACAACCCGTCCACCCCAGCCGAGACAATTCCGCCTGCGATCGCCAACGCGTAACGGTGCGGCCGCACGCAGAACCCCACACCGTCGCGGGCGAGGGAGCGACGACCGTAACCATCGGCTCCGATCGCACCGGTCTGGGTGTCGAGGTCCGAATGCGTTGCCCCTAAACGGAGTGGCTATGGAAACGGTCGATCTCCAAGGCGTGCGGACGCCGATCGACAATTAGTCGGCCCGCACTTCTCACGTCCGCTGACTTAGATCCTGCACTGACATCCGCGCGGCCGTGCTCGAACCCCGGCGTCTTCACCAGCAGCGCCGCCGCGCGTGTCGGTGAGCAGAGCTGCGGGGTGACATTCGGTGCTCCGCCGGACAGGGTCCGACGTCTCTGCACCTTGCGTTCATCATGCCCGCCAAGCGGTCCGCGGTGGCGCAGTCCTCGCCACGGCTGCTGCAACTTCAACGAGGTGCCAACTGGTAAGCGCAGCTGAAGATTCGGGCACGCCGACGTAACTCTGGCCGTGAGCGCGACGGTCATCTCACGCGCTGGTTCTGCCACGTCGTTCTCCCCCGCACTGTCAGTGCCGTCAGACAGCGGTCGCGTTCACTGCTGGCTCGCTGGCGCCGGGGTGATTGGGTCTAGGCGGTTGACCGTTCTGCACCGCCTGACCACCTGGTGCATGCGAACCGTCAGTCGCCGTGGGTTTCTCGGCTTTCGGTGCGTGACGCAGCATCGCCCGAACCTCGCCGACGCCCGCCTCCGTCCGGCTGGCAATGGTGGCCAACGTCTCACCACGGTCCTGCATGCGCACGATCGCCGCGCCGGCCTCGGCCCGGTGCACCGCGACGCGCTTGGCGGCCTCGGCGTCGACCTGCTCGCGCAGCCGGGCGAGCCGATCGGTCTTCCAGGTTTCGACCTCGGCGATCTTGCCGACCGCCACCAGGTAGTTCGCGCTGTCCTCGATGTTGGCCTTGTCCCGCGCCGCGCGGGACTCGTTGGCGCGTCGGGTCGCTTCGCGTGCCCGGCGTCGCGCTTGGACCTTGGACGTGCTCGCTGATGTCATGGTCGCCGACATTAGGAGCGACCGGGGCGAGCACGCCACCACCCCAGCCACATTCGTCCCCACCAAATTTTCTTCGTCGCCTCCCACCGTGCGCGCATCGCCTCACGTTCACCGCGCCGCACCCGTCCCCGCCGCCGCCGCTCCTGAGCCCGCCCAGCTCCCCGCTCAACCCCGCCTCCCACGGCCCCACCACGGACCACACACCTCTTGCACCGAGGTATCGAATCGTGAGAGTTGTTTAAGAACAACCGGTTTGGTGGTGGCTCTTCCGACCGTCGACTTCGTAGCCTCCGGTGTATGTGGGAGCCAAGGAGCGCGTCATGGTGATGACGCTGCACAAGCTAACCGCCGGGGACGGCTATCTCTACCTGGTGCGGCAGGTCGCTGCCGCTGACAGCACCGAACGAGGCCGCAGCAGCCTGGCCGACTACTACTCCGCCAAAGGCGAAGCCCCCGGCCGCTGGATGGGCCGCGGCCTGGCCGCCCTCTCCGACACCGGTCGCTGCGACGTCAACCCTCAAGTACGCGAGGATATTTGGACCGTCGAGGCGGAATCCGGCGTCAGCGAGGCCCAGATGCGCGCCCTCTACGGGGAGGGCTTGCACCCCAACGCCGAGCGCATCGAGAGCTACGTCGCCGGCCTCGGCATGGGCACCACCCAACGGGTAGCCAGCCGCCTGGGACGGGAGTTCCTGGTCCGCGACGGCGAGCCGAAACTACTCCGTCGCCTCGCAGTGGCTTTCCGGGACCACAACGCCGAAAACGGCGCCCATTGGAACGCCACCATCGCCCCGGAAGTGCGCGCCCAGATCCGCACTCGGGTGTCGACAGACCTATTCACCGAGGAGTACGGCCGCCCGCCCGCCGACGACCGCGAACTGTCCGGTTTCATCGCCCGCAACACCCGCGCCCGCACCACCGCCGTCGCCGGGTACGACCTGACCTTCTCGCCGGTGAAATCGGTGTCCGCACTGTGGGCCATCGCCCCGCTGACCGTGGCCGAACAGATCGAGGCGGCCCACGACGCGGCAGTGGCCGACGTCCTGGAGTGGCTGCAGGATCAAGCCACCTTCACCCGCACCGGCGCCGGTGGAGTCGCCCAAGTCGACACCGAAGGGCTCATCGCCGCGGCGTTCACCCACCGCGATTCCCGCGCCGGAGATCCCGACCTGCACACCCACGTCGCGATCTCCAACAAGGTGTCCCACGTCGACACCAACGGCGTGCGCCGCTGGCTAGCGCTAGATGGTCAACCGCTGCACCGGGTCACCGTCGCGGCCTCGGAGTTGTACAACACCCGACTGGAAGCCCACCTGATCGCGAGCTTGGGTGTGCGCTTCGTCGAACAGTCCCGCGGACGCGGTAAGCGCCCGGTCCGCGAGATCGCCGGTCTATCCGCCGAACTGATGTCGCAGTGGTCGACCCGACGCGCCGCCATCGAAGCTCGCACCGCCACACTGTCCACACAGTTCCACACCGATCACGGCCGCGAACCCACCCATGTCGAGATCATCGCCCTGGCCCAACAGGCGACCCTGGAAACGCGCGAGGCCAAGCACGAGCCGCGCTCGCTGGCCGAGCAGCGCGTAGCCTGGCGCACCCAAGCTGCCCAGGTGCTGGGTCGCAACGGTCTGCAGCGGACGCTGGCCGACGTTCTGGCCGGACCCCGCCCAACACGGAGCGTCCCCATCATCGATGAGCGGTGGGTAGCGTCGCGCGCTGGCGAACTCATCGCCACCGTCAGCCAAACCCGGTCGACGTGGCAACGTCATCATGTGCGTGCCGAAGCCCTGCGCATGGTGCGCGCCCATGGCGTGGCGCACGATGTCGCACTCACCGACCGCCTTACCGATACTGCACTGTCCAAAACGTTTTCGGTGCCGCACGCCCGTATCGCGGATGCCGAATTGGGTGAACCTGTCGCATTGCGTCGCCGCGATGGCGCCAGCGTCTACCGCCGCCACGGAGTCGAGGTCTACACCAGCCGCGAAACATTGGCCGCCGAACGCCGGATCTTGGTCGCGGTCGGTCGTGATGATGGGCGGTATGCGACGGAGCTTGACGTCGAACTCGCGCTGGCAAATTCGGTGGCGCGCGGTCACACCCTCAACGCTGGCCAGGCCGCGCTGGTAGCGGACATGGCCACCTCCGGGCGGCGTGTCGCCCTCGCGTTGGCCCCGGCCGGAACCGGCAAGACCACCGCGATGGCCGCGCTCGCCGACGCGTGGCGCACCTCCGGCGGACACGTCATCGGACTGGCCCCGACTGCCGACGCCGCGATCGTTCTCGGCGAAGACCTGGGCGCCACCACCGACACCTTGGACAAGTACGTTTGGTCCACTGACCCCAGCGCCACCACGGCCCGACCGCAATGGTTCACCCGTGTAGGTCCCGACACGTTGATCGTGGTCGACGAAGCCGGACGGGCGTCAACTTCCCAGCTCGACGCATTGATCGCCGACGCACTCACCAAGGGCGCCAGCGTGCGCCTCGTCGGTGATGACGGACAGCTGTCATCGATCTCGGCCGGCGGTGTTCTGCGCGACATCGCCGAGGCCACCGACGCGCTCACCCTGTCCGAAGTCGTCCGCTTTAAGTCGCCGGCCGAGGCCGCCGCCGGACTGGCGTTGCACGACGCCGACCCGGCCGGCATCGGCTTCTACATCGACCATCACCGCATCCACGTCGGCACCGACGAGACGGCCGCCGACATGGCCTACGAGGCGTGGCGGGCCGACCTGGCCGCCGGCGGGGACTCCATCCTGCTCGCGCCGACCAACGACGTCATCAACGCGCTCAACGCCCGCGCCCGCATAGATCGTCTGGCCGCCGATCCCGAGGCCGCCACCAAGCCCACCGTGGTGCTGGCAGATCAGCTGCTCGCCAGCGTGGGAGACACCATCCGCACCCGGAAGAACAACCGCCGCATCACCATCGGCCGCACCGACTTCGTGCGCAACGGGTACCGCTACACCATCACCGAGGTCCTTCCCGCCGGCGCCGTGAAGGCTCGGCACGTCCGCAGCGGGCTGGTCGTCACGCTGCCCGCGGCTTATATCGCCGAACACGTCACGCTGGGCTACGCAGCCACCATCGACTCCGCACAGGGATTGACCGCAGGCGGGCGCACCACCAGGGGCACCTGCCACATCGTCGGCTCGGACACGATGACCCGCCAGCACCTCTACGTCGCGATGACCCGCGGCACCGACGAAAACCACCTGTACCTGTCGACTGCCGAAGCCGATCCGCACCGGCTGCTCTCCCCCAAGGCCACCCACCCCGATACCGCCGTCGACGTCCTCACCCGGACGTTGGCCCGCGACGGCGCCCAAATTTCGGCAACTACCGCCGCGCGTCAGGCCGCTGATCCGGCCGCGCGGCTCCAGGCGGCAGCCGACATGTTCTACGACGCGCTCGGGGCGGCGGCGGAGAATCGCCTCGGCATCGGTGCTCGCGACCGCCTCGACGTGATGGCCGACCAGGTGATCCCCCAGCTGAGCACACGCGAAGCCTGGCCCGTCCTGCGCCGCAACCTCGCCGTCCAAGCGCTCGACGGAGGCCAACCCCACCAGCTGCTCGTCGACGCACTGGCCAAGGGCAGCGTCGACGACGCAATAGACCCGGCCGCCGTGTTGGATCACCGCATCGACCCCACCGGCGCCCATTCCTCCGGCACCGGTGTCCTTCGCTGGCTGCCCGCCATCCCCACCGCGCTGCACGACGATCCGACTTGGGGCAACTACCTGACTGACCGCGAACGTCTCGTCGAGAAGCTCGCCGACGACATCCGAGCCCGGGCAACGGCCTGGACCAACGCGACCGCCCCCGTCTGGGCACGCCCGCTGATCACGGTCAACCGCGCCCTGACCGCCGAGATCGCGGTATTCCGAGCTGCCGCAGGCATTCCCGCGGCCGACACCCGCCTGACCGGGCCGCGTCAGTACCCGGTGCAGACCCGCGCCGTGCAGTCCTTGCTGCAACGCCATGCCGCTGCCGCCATCGGACGCCGCAGCGCCGACACCACCCGCTGGAACGACCTCATCGACACCATCGACCCACGACTGCGCTCCGATGCCTACTGGCCCCAGCTCGCCGCCAAGCTGGCTGAAGCCGCCCGCGCCACAACCGATCTACGCCAGATCATCACTACCGCCGCCCGCCGTGCACCATTGCCCGATGAGCTACCCGCCGCGGCGCTGTGGTGGCGCATCATCGGTGCGCTTTCACCGACCGCCACCCTGGCCACCACCCATTCGCGGCTGCGCCCGACCTGGATCGCCGACCTCGACGCCGTGTTCGGCACCGTGCTCGCCGAAACCATCGCCGCCGACCTCAACTGGCCGGCTCTCGTCACCGCCATCAACGCCGCCGACCCACACACCTGGACCCCGCGCGACCTGTTACACCTCGCCGCCGAACACCTCGCCGACGCTGACGACACGCATTCCATCCCGCCCGGTGACTACGCCCGACTCATCACCTACACCGTCGACGCCTTCACCCACCGCCTCCAGGCACACCTGGGCACCGACATCCGCGACATCCCCACCCCCGAGGACGCCCCGCCCGATCCCGACGACGAGGCACTGTTCCCGCCAGACCCAGAAGACCCCTCCATGGCTCCGGATACCTCCTTGCTGGCCGTCGACGTCGAGGCGCCCCTGCCGGGAGCCGGCCACGTCTTCGAGTACGGGACGGGCCCCCTCGACGGGTTGCGATTCGAAGATCTCTCGACAAGTCGCCCGCCGCGCGAATTACTCATCACCAGAGACGTCTTCAGCGATCTACGCGACGAATACCGGACTGTCTGCGACAAGATCGCCAAGCTCGACGCCGACATTCCCGCCGGCCACGGCCCAGCCATGCGTGCCGCCGCCTCGGACCTCCTACGGATGCGGCGCCAGGTCGAGGCCGACCGCCCCTACAGTCACGCCCTCACCGACGTGATGGAACAGTGGTCCGACGCCGATAGGGCCTACAGCGACACCCTGCGGATGATCGAGCACGCGCGCGCCGAGCTTGACCTCCTACTCGCCACCCCCGACGCCGACGAACTCGACATCGCCTCCGCCCGCGACCAGGTCACGTTCTACACCGGCCTGCTCCCCGAGCAGCCGCCTTCATCGGAGTTCAAGCAGGCCCTCGCCGACGCCCAAGCTGCCCGCGTCGCAGCCGCCGGCGGCCGCATCATCACCGAACGCGACATCACCGCCGCACGCGGCGATGCCGAACGCGCCGACTTGGCCACCCGCGACGAACTGCGCGCACGACGCCACACCCTGCGACGCCAGCTCGAGCGCGCCGAACGCGACATCGCCACCGCCTTCGCCACCGCCCAAACCGCCGCCACAGCCACCCTCGACGACCTTCTGGATTCGGCACGCGACGAGGTCGACCTACTCCACTCCGCTGGCCACGTCGATTTCAATGGCACATCTCTGACTATTGCCGAATCATCACTGACAAAACACGACTCGTCGCTGGCCGCACGACTCAAAGCCTTGGCTGCCCAGCCTTACCGACTCAGCTACGCCCGCGCCGACAGTGCCGACCCCGACACCATCGCAGCCCTTCAAACACTCCGCTCCGCGGCGAACGCCGATCATCGAAAAGTGCTGTGGCTCAGCAGTACCGAGGAGGATGCCACAGCCGCATGCGATACCGGAGTCGCCGACATCGCCGCTGTGTTGGGCAATGACGATTACGCCGAACAGCTGTGGTCACTCGGCGCGAACGCCATCGTCATCATCGATGACCCGGCCAACGCCGAACCCAAGCGACTCACCACGGCCGCTGGTTACAGCACAACTCACGACGCCCGCGCCATCATCCTCGATCCCGGCGACGGCCGAGTCGGACCCAGCACCCCTGCACTGCGGCTACTGGCCCAGACGACGCCGTGGACCACCAACCTGACCAACACCGGCATCGAAGACCACCTAAGCGCACCATCTCCTGCCGTCACACTGGCCGACCGACTCGGCCGCACCCACCTCAACGAACCATGGCGTCAGGTACTTGCCCAGTACGACACTGCGGCCCGTGCCATCCGATCCGCTCATCGACTCCACCTCACCCTGACCTGGAACGCCCGCTCCCACAGCCGTGACGCAACCGACAAAACGCTTGACGCTGGCATCGACTATTGACGCGTTAGTGTCGGCACCGCGGTACCGTACGACGCCGCGGAACAGGTTGTCGCAGCTGAGTTCTCCCTGTATTTGGGGCCGATTGGCGAGTACTTGTCAGCGGTCAGGTAATTCCCCCAGCGTGAGGGGTTGTCCGTCACGGAATTCCTCCACCCTGTCTGTCACGTAATTCCCCCACCCGGGGCGGTGTGGCAGCCGGTTGTGGGCTTCGCATACAGGTTCGCTCGACTCACGGATCGACTCGTGAGGAAGGGCGCCGATGGCGAGGAGAAGTTTCGACGTGTTCGACCTGATCGAGTTGTTGACCCATTGGCATGCGGGTCGGTCCCAGCGCCAGCTCTCGGAGAGTCTTGGCATCGACCGCAAGACGATCGCGAAGTATCTGGCGCCGGCGATTGCCGAGTCGCTGACCCCGGGCGGGGAGCCGGTCACGGAGGCGGCGTGGGCCGCCCACGTCGGCCGGTGGTTCCCCGAGGTCGCCGACCCGGGTCTGCGGGCCACGACGTGGCCGGGGATCGAGGTGCACCGCGATCGGATCGTCGACTGGCTCAAGGCCGAGGTGAGTGCGGCGACCGTGGCGCAGCGGCTGCGCGACGACCATGGTGTTGCGGCGTCGGAATCCTCGGTGCGGAGATGGATTTCGGCCAATCTCTCCGAAGAGTCGACGCGGGAGAGGGTGACCGTGGCACGCGGGCCGGTGCCGGCGGGCAGTGAGGCCCAGATCGACTACGGCAAGCTCGGGATGTGGTTCGACCCGGTCAGTGGTCGACGCGTCACGGTGTGGGCGTTCGTGATGGTGCTGGCTCACTCGCGGCACCTGTTCGTCCAACCCGTCCTGTGGATGCACCAATCCTCCTGGTGCGCATCGCATGTGGCGGCGTTCGAGTTCTTCGGCGGTGTCCCCGCCCGGCTGGTCCCGGACAACCTGAAGACCGGTGTCACCCGGTCGGATCTGTATGACCCGAAGATCAACAAGGCCTACGCCGAACTGGGTTCGCACTACGGCTGCCTGATCGACCCGGCGCGGGCGAACAAACCGAAGGACAAACCACGCGTCGAGCGTCCGATGCAGTACGTTCGGGACTCGTTCTGGCGGGGCCGGGAGTTCACCTCGCTGGAGCAGATGCAGGCCGCAGCAGTGGTGTGGTGCCGTGAGGTCGCCGGGGCCCGGGCGTCGCGGGCGCTGGATGGTGAGCAGCCCGGGTTCGTGTTCTCCACCGTCGAACAACACGCCCTGCTGCCGTTGCCGCGCAATGCGTTCCAGCTCGCGGTGTGGTCCTCTGGCAAGGTCGCCACCGACTGTCACGTCAAGGTCGGCGCGGCGCTCTACTCGGTGCCGTGGCGGCTGATGGGCCAGCAGGTCCACGCCCGCACGTGCGGGGACATCGTGCAGATCGTGCACGGCGGGGACGTCGTGGCCACCCATGTCACCCATCCGCGGGGACGGGCCACCGACTTCGAGCACTACCCGCCGGAGAAGATCGCCTTCACGATGCGCAACCCCACCTGGTGTCGCCGGACGGCCGCCGAGGTCGGGCCGGCCTGCACGCAGGTCATCGCCGAGTTCATGGAAGTCAACGCCATCCACCGTCTGCGCAGCGCTCAAGGTGTCCTGGCACTGCGCAAGACCGTCGGCGACGTCCGCCTGGAGACGGCCTGCGCGCGGGCCATCACCGTCGGCGATCCGAGCTACCGCACCGTCAAGGGCATCCTCGCCGCCGGCACCGAACTCGACGGAACCATCCCGCCGACGGCACCGCACGCCCCAGCACATCTGCGCGGACCCGAAGCCTTCGACACCACCACCGGTGAGACTGCATGACTTCCAACGTCTATCCGTCTGTCACCCAACATCATTCGATCCGAACATAGGACAACATCACCATGAGCATCCTCGATCCTTCGCTTCGCAATGCGCTGCGCACCCTCAAACTCACCGGCATGCTCGAGACCCTCGATGCCCGGTTGGCCCAAACCCGCGACGGCACCCTCGGGCACCTGGACTTCCTGCAGGTCCTCTGCGAAGACGAGATCGCCCGCCGCGAATCAGCAGCACTCACACGGCGCATCCGCCGCGCCAAGTTCGAGGAACAATCCACCTTCGAATCCTTCGACTTCACCGCCAACACCAAGCTCCCCGCGGCGATGCTGCGCGATCTCGCGGCACTACGCTGGCTCGACGCCGCCGAATCAGTCATCCTCTACGGACCCGTCGGAGTCGGGAAAACCCATATGGCACAAGCACTTGGACACGCCGTAGCCCGCCGCGGCGGCGACGTCCGCTTCGCCAAGACCTCCCGAGTGCTCTCCGATCTGGCCGGCGGCCACGCCGATCGCACCTGGGGCCAACGTATCCGCGAATACACCAAACCGCTGGTGCTGATCCTCGACGACTTCGCGATGCGCGAGCACACCGCGATGCACGCCGACGACCTCTACGAGTTGATCTCCGACCGCGCCGTCAACGGCAAGCCGCTCATCCTGACCTCCAACCGCTCACCCAAGGACTGGTACAACCTGTTCCCCAACCCCGTCGTGGCCGAATCCCTGCTCGACCGCCTGATCAACACCAGCCACCAAATCCTGATGGACGGACCCAGCTACCGACCCCGAAAAAGACCCGGCGCTCACGCGCCGGTAGACAACACCAAGCCAGCCCGGTAGACCTACACCCGAGGCCCACCGGTGGCGGAATTACATGACAGACGACCCGGCGGAATTACCTGACGGCCGACAGTACTCTCAACTGCAGGGATTCGATCTGCGAAGCGTCCCCCAGGAGGCCATGATGCCAGCGTCATCCGATCGCAGCTCAGCCTGCCCACATGCCCACCTTCGAACCTCTCGATGAGCAGGTCAATCTGGACCGGGGCGACGGACAAGTTGAGGCGAGTCCGCGCCTGCACCTTTGAGTCCATGCCCTTGGAAACCGACCCTAAGATCCTGAGCGCCGTCCACGAGGTCTACACCACGGACCTCGGACTGCCCGATGACTGGACCGCCCCACAGCGAGCCGAGTTCATCGCCGACGAAGCTGAGAAGATCACCTGGATGGTGTGGGCTGAAGCGGGGACGACCGGCGAGCGCAGCATTCAGGATTGGACCCGCAGATCGGGCGGCCGTGCCCCAGACCGTGCTGTTCGGGGCACCTTGATGGCCGAGGCCCGCATCCAGGCCATCACCTATGTCCTGAACACGGAACTCTATGAACAGATCACTACTGACGCCTAGCTCTTTGGCCGCGGGGTAAACGACACGCGGACGCCGGTGCACGACGCTCACCCCGACGTCAGGTAGCTTTCAATGGCGTTCTCAGCTCACGCCATTCGTCGCCGACGATTTTGAAATCGCCGTCCATGAAGACAAACGGCGACAGACGAAGAATTCGTGCACCCAGCTGACCAATATGGCTCTGGTGGTGGACCGCGTGTCACGCGTCCGCCTACTTTCAGTCAATGCAGGAACATGCCCACGAGATGGCCTCAAGCCGCGAGCCCATGGCATGGGGCCAGATAGCGCCGACCGTCATCTTGGCAATCGCCTGGAAGCAGCTGATCCGACATAATCGAACTGCATCACACGACCACAACCGCTTTCCGCAGACTTCTCGCCGACTTCAGGATGAAGGAGGTGAAACAATTGGAGAGCAACATCTTTGACGGACTACCGCTGTTGCTGGCTGTCCCCAGGGCTGCCGCAATTCTGGGTATCAGCCGTGCGGCAGCCTATCGTCTCGCCGCTTCTGGCGAACTACCAGTGCGCCGGCTTGGCGGACGCGTTTACGTCGTCACCGCCGAGCTTCAGCACCTTATTGCCTCGTAAACGCCCGACCGGGTCAGGCGCCCGTTTAAGCAATCGCAACTATGCGGTCGTTATCCTTCGATGCGAGCCGACGTCGAGCCGCAGGCTCATTTCACAAGTGCCTCTGATTGTTGGGCTCGATGTCAGCCCCATGCTGCAACATGTAGTGAAACGTTCCGCCTGGGACACACTGTCGACGACACTCACACAGGCTTGCCAGGAGACCAGATGGCCACGAATGAGGAACCACCACGTTCGAAGCGCACTCGGCGAGTTGAGCCGATCACGCGACGAAACGCGAAGAATGGTGCCGTCAGCTATACATTTCAGATTGACATCGGCGTTCGGCCCGATGGTTCGCGTGACCGGCAGCGCTTTTCCTACCGGACTCTCGCTGAAGCTCGACGCGAGTACCGCAAGATCGCGACCGAGGTCGCGACCGGATCATTTGTTAAGCGAGATAGCACAACGGTCGCCGACTACCTCACCGAATGGTTACAAGGGAGGCGTGATGTCAGGCCCAACACGCTTGCGGGATATCGGCATTCACTCAAGCCGGTGATTGACGGCCTCGGCGGTATCGGTCTGCAACAGCTGCGAACCTCCGACATCGACGCGTTGGTGACCTTGCGTCTTCACGGCGCTTCGGTCAGCCAGCGCGACAAGCGGGGCCGCCGCGCCGCCGAAGTGTTGGCGTTCTTGCGACAGCATCCGAATGGCAGACAGTACGGCGAGATCCTCGACGAGTTGGGGAAACCTGGCATTCGAGCTCTCGACCGGTTAGTAGTGTCGGGCAATGTGTCGCGCCCAGGGCGGGGTCGCTACATCGCTACTGATCCGAACGAGCCGGACCGTCCCAAGGTCCCGGGAAAAGTCAGCTCCCGGACCGTTGTGACAATGCTGGTCGTGTTGTCGTCAGCGTTGGACGACGCTATGAGAGCGGGTTTGGTGGCTCGAAACGTCGCGCGCCTAGTAAAGCGCCCAGGGGTAGAACATCACGAAATGTCTAGCTGGACACCGGAACAGGCCATACGGTTTCGCGAGCATGTGCGCGACGAGCGACTGGTCGCCTGCTGGTTGCTGACCTTAGCCGGCCTGCGGCGGTCGGAAATTCTCGGACTACGGTGGTCGGACGTTGACCTCGAAGCTGGCACCGTATCGGTGGCCCAAGGTCGCGTTGTGGTCGAGGGATGCGGCACTGTCACCGGTGATCCGAAATCCAAGCGGTCGCGCCGGGCGTTGCCGATGCCACTCGATGTGCTCAGTGCGCTGCGCGCGTTCAAAGTGCGCCAGGCTGAGGAACGCCTCGCGCTGGGCGAGAGATATCCCGACACCGGCCTCGTCGCGGTGAACGACGACGGTTCTCCCATTCGGCCCGAGACGTACTCCAACGACTTCTCTCGCCACGCGAAAGATGCTGGTGTCGCGGTGATCCGGTTGCACGACGTTCGCCATACCGCCGCCACCATGCTCCTCGACGGTGGAACCACACCATCCGCCACGGCCAAGTGGCTGGGCCATGACCCGGCGATCACGCTGCGGGTGTACGGACACGTGTACGACGACGCGCTTGCCGCGGCGGGCGATGCGCTGATGGGGCGATCACGCACCATCGCAAAGGAGAATCGCTAGTTCATCGGTTATTGAGGAGGGCGCTACATCGGCCCCGTAGATGTGACCTAGGCCCAAACTTGATGCGCCACTTCCCGCCAGTCGGAAAGTATCCGTCGAACTACGCGCTCGCGCGAGCCTCAACCCATTTGATCAAGCGGCGACGGCTTTCTGCGATGCGCTCGGGATTCTGCTCGGCATCCCGCTCGGCGGCATCGGCTTCTTTCCAGGCACGACGCATATCGGCGTCGTGGAACTCCACAGTCTTCGCCATCACTCACCCCTTTCGGACGACGCCAGCATAGCTGCGCTCCCCGACAAAACGCGTCAGGCACATTCTAGTTCCCTCGCTGTTGGAACGCCTTCGTGATACGGGCGGGAGTCATTGTTGTTGCTTCAGCGGCGGCAAGCAGGTGTGCCAGCACCTTGATGGATGCGACATCCGAGTGCGAGAACCCGTCAGCGTCGAGCGTGTTGGCTGTCAGCATCCCGAAAGCGAGCCTGTCCGCGCGAACAGCCACAGACACAAACGACCTGTACTGCCGATTCCTGGAGACGTCCCACGAGTCGGGGACCGTGGCATTCGTGTCGTTACTCGACGCGACGTCGCCACTATCTATCAGGTCCCATACCCCCTGATCACCGCCGTGGCCCTCAATGAACTCGCTGGTGAAGGAGTCTTCGCGATTTCTCGAGTCACTGTAGGTGCCAGACTGCATCACCCGGGATCGAGCACCTAGGTCCTGAACCCGAAAGTAGGCAGCCCGCGGCGCGTCGCTCTGGACGAGATCGCAGACCTTGCTGACGATCGACGTGCGAAACCCGCTGATCTCCTCATCCTTGGATGCCTGATCCAACACGGATAGCCGGCGCAGCTTGTCGGCAGTGCCGAGCATGGCTCCATTGATCAGCAATGAAGTGCGACGAGACTCTGCCTTGAGGGCTTGGTCGAGCGAGACCCGCTCCTCCTCCTGTTGGCGCTTGAACGCGCGCTCGTTCCTGAACTTGAAGTAGCCGACAACAGCGGTCGTCACGGCGAGGCAGCCGGCCAGAACGCGGACCCCGACGAGCCAATTGCCCTGCGGAATGAGACTGATTGCGAAGGTCGCCGCAGCAGTCAGAACAGCCAGCGCCGTCAGCCCGAAGTTGAAGGCGACCGCCCGGTCCCTGACAGCCTTCATCTGCTCCACCGCCACCGCGGCAGCATCTCACACCGCGTCGGCTAGGCCCTGCAATCAAAGACTGCGTGCAGTGTGTCGGAACAGGCCCGTCTCGCTCGACACTTTAGTTCGAATCTCTTGGCACACTCTCGGCACAACGGGGGTTTTAAAATCGTCGGAAACCTTGGCCCGCAAGTCTTTGACCTGGACTGACCATGGTGGGCGCGACAGGTATCGAACCTGCGACCGCTGGTGTGTAAAACCAGAGCTCTACCACTGAGCTACACGCCCGTGCTCGGGCAGGCTACACGGCCACGAGGCGGTGGAGGAAATCCCGTCAGACGCTACGGAGGGCACCGAGTGCGGCCACCCATACCGTTGGATCGCGCGGCTCTCCCGGGCCGTTCATCTCCGCCGATCGGACGACGCCGGCGCGGTCGATCACGAAGGTCCCGCGGTTGGCGAAGCCGGCTTCGTCGTTGAACACCCCGTACGTCCGCGCCACCTCGCCGTGCGGCCAGAAGTCCGACAGGACGGGGAACGTGAACCCGCTCTGTGTGGCCCAGACCTTGTGCGTCGGGGGCGGTCCCACCGAAACGGCGAGCGTTTGGGTGTCGGTGTTCACGTAGTCGACGAGGTGATCTTGAATCTCGTCCAGCTCACGCTGGCAGATGCCGGTGAAGGCTAGCGGAAAGAAGACCAGCAACACGTCCTTGGCGCCTAGGAAGGAGCCGAGCGTGACGGGTCGACCGTTCTGGTCCTTCAGAGTGAAGTCGGGCGCCGGCGCGCCAACGTCCAGCACGCCTCAGCGCCGGCCCGCGGACTTCGACTTGGGCTGGACGAGCCTGCTGGCGATCCAGTCGCCCAGGTTCGCCGACGAGGTCTGCATCAGACCTGCGGTCGGCGCGGACTCCGCGATGTCGGACGGGCGGACGTGGCCGGGGTGACCGGTCTTGGGCGTCACCACCCACACGACACCGTCCTCGGCGAGGGGGGTGATGGCGTCCATCAGCCGATCGACGAGATCGCCATCGTCGTCGCGCCACCACAGCAGCACCACGTCGATGACTTCGTCCGCATCTTCATCGAGAAGATCGCCACCGCATGCGTCCTCGACGTCGAACCGGATGTCATCGTCGGTGTCCTCGTCCCAGCCCAACTCCTGGACGAGATGATTCTTCTCGATGCCCAGTTTGCGGGCGTAGTTCGGCGAATCCGCCGCAACCACCGCTTCCTCCTTCAGCCTGCGTGTCAGCTTTGACCTATCGTCGCACGTCTTGGGTCTTCGCCCGACGCCTGGCGGTCCGAAGAGTCAATATGCGGCGTCACAGGCCGTCCCCGCTGCCGTCTTGGAATCGTTGAGCGCACGGATCGCGGCGTTGAACTCGTCGGGTCCCGGGTTGCCCGAGAGGACGCCGGCAAGCTGTCGCGCGGAGTCGACCCAACCGTTCAAGGCGCTGGTCAGGTCGGCCGCCAGGAGCGGCGACAGGCTGCCCGCCACCAGGTCGGCGCTGCGGTTGAGCGCGTCGACCGCAGGCGCAATCCTTCCCGGCGCGTCGGGCGCGTCGTTGTTGTAGGCATCGACGTAGGAGTTCACGGCCTGGACAGATTCGTCGCTCGTGGAGCCGAGCGCATCGCAGGACGTGCGCACCGCAGCCTTGGTCACGGCCAC
The DNA here is from genome assembly GCF_030295745.1 of Mycolicibacterium sp. TUM20985. NCBI lineage: Bacteria > Bacillati > Actinomycetota > Actinomycetes > Mycobacteriales > Mycobacteriaceae > Mycobacterium > Mycobacterium antarcticum. Next base: position 2,151,585 of record NZ_AP027291.1, on the reverse strand, counting down.
CTGCCGCTCTGACTCGGACACCGCGATCGAGGACGCCACCGACGCGCGGTAGTCGGGTGCTGCGTCGGCGTCGGGACTGGCCGCCCCCTGGGTGATGGACGTGCACCCCACGATGATCATCGCCAAGCCCGCGACGCTCCCCGTCACGAGGCAGCCGACGCGACGTCGACGTGCCCGGGGGAAAGTCGTCACAGTCTTCAGACCGTACCGGTTTGCCGGATCGGTCGCCGGGTCATTTCTCCTATGCCAACCCCGGCCGAGCACGTCGGGCACGATGGGGGCACGATGGACAGGACGCTGAAGAAGAAGATGAACGTCACGTGCGACGGGGTCACGAGCTCCCGATCACGCCTATCAAGGAGCGGCAGTTGACCACCGAGTTCGCCCGCCAGGATCTGGCCCAAAACTCCGGCACCGCAAGCGAACCCGATCGGGTGCGCGTCATCAGGGACGGCGTTGCCTCCTACCTTCCGGACATCGACCCCGACGAGACCAACGAGTGGCTCGAGTCGTTCGACGCTCTGCTGGAGCAGTCCGGCCCGGCCCGGGCGCGTTATCTGATGTTGCGCCTACTCGAGCGTTCTGGCGAACAGCGTGTCGCGATCCCGGCGCTGACGTCGACGGACTACGTGAACACCATTCCGACCGAGCTCGAGCCGTGGTTTCCCGGCGACGAGGACGTCGAGCGCCGTTACCGCGCCTGGATCCGGTGGAACGCCGCCATCATGGTGCACCGCGCTCAGCGGCCGGGAGTCGGTGTCGGCGGCCATATTTCGACGTACGCGTCGTCGGCGGCCCTTTACGAGGTCGGCTTCAACCACTTCTTCCGCGGCAAGTCCCACCCCGGCGGCGGTGACCAGATCTACATCCAGGGCCATGCCTCGCCCGGCATCTACGCGCGGGCGTTCCTCGAGGGCCGGCTAACCGCCGACAAGCTCGACGGGTTCCGCCAGGAGCACTCCCATCCCGGGGGCGGCATCCCGTCGTACCCCCACCCGCGGCTGATGCCGGAATTCTGGGAGTTCCCCACCGTGTCGATGGGGCTGGGCCCCATGAATGCCATCTACCAGGCACGGTTCAATCACTACCTGACAGACCGCGGGATCAAGGACACCTCCAATCAGCACGTGTGGGCGTTCTTGGGTGACGGCGAGACCGACGAGCCGGAGAGCCGCGGGCTGGCGCACGTCGCCGCGCTCGAAGGCCTCGACAACCTGACGTTCGTCATCAACTGCAACCTGCAACGCCTCGACGGACCGGTGCGCGGCAACGGCAAGATCATCCAGGAGCTGGAGTCGTTCTTCCGTGGCGCGGGCTGGAACGTCATCAAGGTGGTGTGGGGCCGGGAGTGGGACGCGCTGCTGCACAAGGACCGCGACGGTGCGCTGGTCAACCTGATGAACACCACCCCCGACGGCGACTTCCAGACCTACAAGGCCAACGACGGCGGCTACGTTCGCGACCACTTCTTCGGCCGCGACCCGCGCACGAAGGCGCTCGTCGAACCGATGACCGACGCCGAGATCTGGAACCTCAAGCGCGGCGGCCACGACTACCGCAAGGTCTACGCCGCCTACCGGGCGGCCATGGAGCACAAGGGGCAGCCGACGGTCATCCTGGCCCACACCATCAAGGGCTACACCCTCGGCAAGCACTTCGAAGGCCGCAACGCCACCCACCAGATGAAGAAGCTGGCGCTGCAGGACCTCAAGGACTTCCGCGAGGCCCAGCGCATCCCGATCACCGACGCCCAGCTCGAGGAGAACCCCTACCTCCCGCCGTACTACCACCCCGGGCCCGACGCGCCCGAGATCCGCTATCTGCTCGACCGGCGCCGGACCCTCGGTGGCTTCCTGCCCGCGCGGCGGAACAAGTCGAAGGCACTGCCGCTGCCCGGTAGCGACGCCTACAAGACCCTGAAGAAGGGTTCGGGCACCCAGGCCGTCGCCACCACCATGGCGGTCGTCCGAACCTTCAAGGAACTGTTGCGCGACAAGGAGATCGGCAAGCGCATCGTGCCGATCATCCCGGATGAAGCACGCACGTTCGGCATGGACTCGTGGTTTCCGAGCCTGAAGATCTACAACCGCAACGGACAGCTGTACACCGCCGTCGACGCGGAGCTGATGCTGGCCTACAAGGAAAGCGAGATTGGCCAGATCCTCCACGAGGGCATCAACGAGGCCGGCTCGACGGCATCGTTCACCGCGGTCGGCACGTCGTACTCCACACACGACGAGCCGATGATCCCGGTCTACATCTTCTACTCGATGTTCGGCTTCCAGCGGACCGGCGACGGGTTGTGGGCGGCGGCGGACCAGATGGCGCGCGGCTTCGCGCTCGGCGCCACCGCGGGCCGCACCACGCTGACCGGCGAGGGCCTGCAGCACGCCGACGGGCACTCGCTTCTCCTGGCGTCCAGCAACCCGGCGGTCGTGGCCTACGACCCAGCGTTCGCGTTCGAGATCGCCTACATCGTCGAGAGTGGACTGAAGCGGATGTTCGGCGAGGACGCCGAGAACGTCTTCTTCTACATCACCATCTACAACGAGCCCTACGTCCAGCCCGCCGAGCCGGAGAACTTCGATCCCGACGGGGTCCTGAAGGGGATGTACCGGTATCGAGCGGCGAAGGAGAAACGCACCAACGTCGCGCAGATCCTCACCTCGGGCGTCGCGATGCCTGAGGCACTGCGCGCTGCGGACCTGCTTGCGGCGGACTGGGACGTCGCCGCCGACGTGTGGTCGGTGACCAGCTGGGGTGAGCTCAATCGCGACGGCGTGGCCGTCGAGAAGGAACGGCTGCGCCACCCCGACCAGCCCGCCGCCGTCCCGTACGTGACGAAGGTGCTGGAGTCCACCGCCGGACCGGTCGTGGCGGTGTCCGACTGGATGCGGGCCGTCCCCGAGCAGATTCGGCCCTGGGTGCCCAACACCTACGTCACGCTGGGCACCGACGGCTTCGGCTTCTCCGACACTCGGCCCGCCGCCCGGCGGTACTTCAACACCGACGCGGAGTCGGTCGCGGTGGCGGTGCTGGAGGCGCTGGCCCGCGACGGCGAGATCGATCCGTCGGTGGCCATCGCCGCCGCCAAGCAGTACCAGATCGACGACGTCCTGGCCGCGCCGGTGCAGACCTCCGACCCGGGCCCCGGCGCCTGAACCCCGAATTTGGAGGATACCGCTAGAAATCGGGCGTATCTTTTAGGGGTGACCGACAATCTCACCCCGGCGGCACTGGAACTTCTCGACACCGTCCCGGAGGCACTGCTGCGACGGGTCAAGCAGTACTCCGGGCGGCTGGCCACCGAGGCCGTGCACGTGATGGGCGAGCGATTGCCGTTCTTCGCCGAACTCGAGGCGTCGCAGCGGGCAAGCGTGCAGCTGGTGGTGCAGACGGCGTTGGTGAACTTCGCCGAGTGGATGCGCGACCCTCGCGGCGACGTCGGCTACACCGCGGAGGCGTTCGCCCTCGTTCCCCAGGAGCTCACGCGGCGAATCGCCCTGCGACAGACGGTCGACATGGTCCGGGTGACGATGGAGCACTTCGAGGACGCCGTCCCGATGCTTGGCCGCAACGCCGACCAGAAGACGGCCTTGACCATCGGCATCCTGCGCTACAGCCGCAACCTCGCGTTCGCGGCCGCGTCGGGGTACGCCGACGCCGCCGAGGCACGGGGAGCCTGGGACACCCGGATGGAGGCCAACGTGGTCGACGCCGTCGTCCGCGGGGACATCGGGCCGCAACTGCAGTCCCAGGCGGCCGCGCTGAACTGGGACGCAACCGCTCCGGCGACCGTGCTCGTCGGCTTTCCCCGGCCCGGCCGCGCCGAGTACGCGAGCGAGGACGTGCACGAGATCGTGAACCGCCACGGTCGCGCAGCCCTCTCGGACGTGCACGGGACGTGGCTGGTCGCGATCGTGTCGGGGCACCTGTCCCCCACCGATAAATTCCTTGCGGAGCTCCTCGAGGTCTTCGCGGACGCGCCGGTGGTGATCGGCCCCTTCGCGGCGTCGCTGGTGGCGGCGCACTACAGCGCCGCCGAGGCCATCGCGGGGATGAACGCCGTCGCGGGCTGGAGCGGCGCGCCACGGCCGGTGTCCGCCCGCGAACTCCTTCCGGAGCGAGCCCTCCTGGGCGATCCGTCGGCGGTCGCCGCACTCGACTCCGACGTCATGCGACCGCTCGCCGACGCAGGTCCGGCGCTGACCGAGACCCTCGACGCCTACCTCGATTCGGGGGGCGCCATCGAGGCCTGCGCCCGCAAATTGTTCGTTCATCCAAACACCGTCCGCTACCGGCTCAAACGGATCGCCGACTTCACGGGTCGCGATCCCACCCTGCCGCGCGACGCCTATGTTCTACGGGTGGCCACGACCGTAGGTCGGCTCGGTCGGCAGCCGACGTCCACCAGCACGGCAAACGCCTCCGTGACCCAGATGACAGCTCGGAGCGGGGGTGAACCCGCTTAATCTTCGATTTGATCGTCGCTTTCTGATCTCGTTGCAGTCCCATCACATGCTGTTTTGTGGGTTCTCCACAAAAACATAAGACCAGGTTCATAATCTCTTACACCACGCAAAACGGGTTTCACAGTGTTCTCTTAATTCGTGCCCCAAACACCCGTGCTTGCGCTGCTCGCTCCCGGACAGGGATCGCAGACGCCCGGCATGCTCTCCCCGTGGCTGGAACTGCCGGGTGCCGACGAGCGCATCGCCGCGTGGTCCGAGGCCATCGGCCTGGATCTGGCCCGGCTGGGCACCACCGCAACCGCCGACGAGATCACCGACACCTCGGTCACGCAGCCTCTGGTCGTCGCCGCGACGCTGCTGGCACATCAGGAAGTCGCCAAGCGCGGCCTGCTGGCCGACGCCGAGACGGTGGTCGCCGGACACTCGGTCGGTGAGATCGCCGCCTACGCGATCGCTGGCGTGCTCTCCGCGGACGACGCCGTGAGGTTGGCCGCCACCCGCGGTTCCGAGATGGCCAAGGCCTGCGCGATCGAACCCACCGGCATGGCCGCCGTGCTCGGAGGCGACGAGGCCGCTGTACTTGAAGCGCTGGCTCGATTCGACCTGGTGCCCGCCAACCGCAACGCCGCCGGACAGATCGTCGCCGCAGGCGCCGTGTCGGCGCTGGAGAAGCTCGCCGAGGATCCGCCCGCCAAGGCGCGCGTCCGACTGCTGGCGACCGCAGGCGCCTTCCACACCCATTTCATGTCCTCGGCGTTGGTGGGCTACTCGGCCGCCGTCGACGCCGTCACCACCGGTGAGCCGACGGCCACCCTGCTGTCGAACGCCGACGGCCAGCCCGTCACGACGGCCGGTGACGCGATGTCCAAGCTCGTCGCCCAGCTGACCCGGCCGGTGCGCTGGGACCTGTGCACCGAGACCATGCGGCAGCACGACGTCGCGGCGATCGTCGAGTTCCCGCCCGCGGGCACCTTGGTGGGCATCGCCAAACGAGAACTTCGGGGTGTACCGACGTACGCCGTCAAGACCCCCGCAGACCTGGACGGGCTCTCCGAGCTCGCCTAGGCCAAATTTCCCGGCCCCGCCGGGAAAGACAACTCCATATCGGCACTCCACCAGGGAGTGCCGATGCCACGAGAAACACAGAAATAGAAGGAGCCACAGTGGGCGCCAGCCAGGAAGAAATCATCTCGGGTCTCGCAGAGATCATCGAAGAGGTCACCGGCATCGAGCCGTCCGAAGTGACCCCCGAGAAGTCGTTCGTCGACGACCTGGACATCGACTCGCTGTCGATGGTCGAGATCGCGGTGCAGACCGAGGACAAGTACGGCGTGAAGATCCCCGATGAGGACCTCGCCGGTCTGCGCACCGTGGGTGACGTCGTCGCCTACATCCAGAAGCTCGAGGAAGAGAACCCCGAAGCTGCCGCAGCACTGCGCGACAAGTTCACGTCGTGACCCGCCCTTCCACTGCTAACGGCGGTTTCCCGAACGTCGTCGTGACCGCCGTCACGGCGACCACGTCGTTGGCTTCGGACATCGAGAGCACGTGGAAGGGTCTGCTGGCGGGCGAGAGCGGCATCCGTGTCCTTGACGACGATTTCGTCGGCAAGTGGGATCTTCAGGTCAAGATCGGGGGGCACCTCGCGGAGCCCCTCGATCCCCTGATGTCTCGCCTGGAACACCGCCGCATGTCGTACGTCCAGCGCATGTCGAAGTACGTGGGCAATCAGTTGTGGGACTCCGCCGGCCGGCCCGAGGTCGACCCCGACCGTTTCTCGGTCGTGATCGGCACGGGCCTCGGCGGTGGCGAGAAGATCGTCGAGATGTATGACGCGATGAACGAGGGTGGGCCCCGCAAGGTGTCCCCGCTCGCCGTTCAGATGGTCATGCCCAACGGCGCGGCCGCAGTGGTGGGTCTCGAACTCGGGGCCCGGGCCGGTGTCATCACGCCGGTGTCGGCATGCTCGTCGGGGTCGGAGGCCATCGCTCACGCGTGGCGTCAGATCGTGATGGGTGACGCCGACATCGCCGTCTGCGGTGGCGTGGAAGGCATGATCGAGGCGCTGCCCATCGCGGCGTTCTCGATGATGCGGGCCATGTCGACGAAGAACGACGACCCCGAGGGTGCGTCGCGACCGTTCGACAAGAACCGGGACGGCTTCGTCTTCGGTGAGGCCGGCGCGATGATGATCATCGAACTCGAGGAGCACGCCCTTGCCCGCGGCGCCAAGCCGCTGGCCCGGGTCATGGGTGCCGGCATCTCGTCGGACGCCTTCCACATGGTGGCTCCTGCGCCGGACGGTCTGCGGGCCGGCCACGCGATGAAGCGGGCGATGGAGACGGCGGGCCTGTCCCCCAAGGACATCGACCACGTCAACGCGCACGCCACGTCCACCTCGATCGGCGACGTCGCCGAGGCGAACGCCATCCGGTGCGCCGGTGTGGAGCACGCCGCGGTGTACGCGCCGAAGTCGGCACTGGGCCACTCCATCGGCGCCGTTGGCGCACTGGAGTCCATCCTGACGGTGCTGGCGCTGCGTGACGGCGTCATCCCGCCGACGCTGAACTACGAGACGCCCGACCCCGAGATCGATCTCGATGTCGTCGCGGGTGAGCCTCGATACGGCGACTACCAGTACGCCATCAACAATTCCTTCGGCTTCGGTGGACACAATGTCGCCCTGGCCTTCGGGCGGTACTGAGCAGCCGTTCCGGCGCTGTGAGATTGAAAGGTAGCCCCGTTTGACTCGTTCGGCTCGTCCCTTAGCGGGGAGCGGTCTCCCCAACGTGGTCGTCACTGGTTTCGCGATGACGACCGCGTTGGCGACCGACGCCGATGGCACCTGGAAACGGCTGCTCGACGGGGAGAGTGGCATCCGCACGCTGGATGACTACTTCGTCGAGCTGTACGACCTGCCCGTCCGCATCGGCGGACACCTGCTGGAGAACTTCGAGAGCGAGTTGACGCCGGACGAACTCCGTCGGAGCTCGTATCTGCAGAAGATGGCGACCACCGTCGGCCGACGAGCCTGGGAGCACGCCGGCGCGCCGGACGTCGACACCCGGCGCCTTATGGTGTCGATCGGCACCGGTATGGGTTCGAGTGAGGAACTGCTCTACGCCTACGACGCCCTGCGGGAGAAGGGCCACGCGGCCGTCGCACCGCTGGCCGCGCAGATGTACATCCCGAACTCGCCGGCTGCGGCCGTGGCGCTGGAGCGCGGGGCCAAGGCAGGCGTCGTCACCCCGGTGTCGGCGTGCGCGTCGGGCAGTGAGGCGATCGCCAACGCGTGGCGAAACATCGTGCTCGGTGAGGCCGACGTCGCCATCTGCGGTGGCGTGGAAACCAGGATCGAAGCGGTGCCGATCGCTGGCTTCGCCCAGATGCGAATCGTGTTGTCCACCACCAACGACGACCCCGCGGGTGCGTGCCGGCCGTTCGACAAGGATCGCAACGGCTTCGTGTTCGGCGAGGGCGCCGGGCTGATGGTCATCGAGACCGAGGAGCACGCCAGGGCCCGCGGAGCCAACATCCTGGCCCGGCTGATGGGCGCGGGTGTCACCTCCGACGGCTATCACATCGTGGCGCCCGATCCGAGTGGCGATCAGGCGGGGCACGCGATCACGCGCGCCATTCAGCTCGCCGGCCTGCAGCCGGGCGACATCGACCACGTCAACGCTCACGCCACCGGGACGTCGGTTGGCGACGTGGCCGAGGGCAAGGCCATCAACAACGCGCTCGGCAGCAACCGGCCCGCGGTCTACGCACCGAAGTCGGCGCTGGGCCACTCCGTCGGCGCGGTCGGAGCGGTCGAGGCCATCCTGACCGTGTTGGCCCTCCGGGACGGCGTCGTCCCACCCACGCTCAACCTGCGCAACCTCGACCCCGAGATCGACTTGGACGTGGTCGCCGGCCAACCGCGGCAGGGAAATTACAAGTACGCAATCAACAATTCGTTTGGATTCGGCGGGCACAACGTTGCGATCGCCTTCGGGAAGTATTGAGACCAAGGAGATATTCATGACGACGGTTGAGAACCGGCAGGCCCCCGAAGTGGTCGACGAAGCCCTGGATCCCCGCGATCCCCTCCTGCGCCTGCGCGCGTTCTTCGACGACGGCACCGTGGAACTGCTCCACGAGCGCGACCGCTCCGGCGTGCTCGCGGCGTCCGGCACCGTCAACGGCGTTCGGACCATCGCCTTCTGCACCGATGGCACGGTGATGGGTGGCGCGATGGGCGTCGACGGGTGCCGCCACATCGTCAACGCCTATGACACCGCCATCGAGGACCAGAGCCCGATCATCGGCATCTGGCACTCGGGTGGCGCGCGGCTGGCCGAGGGCGTCAAGGCCCTGCACGCCGTCGGTCTGGTGTTCGAGGCGATGATCCGGGCGTCGGGCTTCATCCCCCAGATCTCCGTGGTCGTCGGATTCGCTGCGGGCGGAGCGGCTTACGGCCCCGCACTGACCGACGTCGTGATCATGGCGCCCGAGGGTCGCGTCTTCGTCACCGGCCCCGACGTGGTCCGCAGTGTCACCGGTGAGGACGTCGACATGGCGTCCCTCGGCGGCCCGGACACCCACCACAAGAAGTCCGGCGTGTGCCACATCGTCGCCGACGACGAGGTCGACGCCTACGAGCGCGGCCGTCGTCTCATCGGGTTGTTCTGCCAGCAGGGACATTTCGACCGCACCAAGGCCGAGGCGGGCGATACCGACCTGCGCGCCCTGCTGCCGGACTCGGCGCGCCGCGCGTACGACGTGCATCCGCTCGTCTCCGCACTGCTCGACGAAGAGACCCCCTTCGACGAGTTCCAGGCCAAGTGGGCGCCCTCGATGGTGGTCGGTCTCGGTCGGCTGGCCGGTCGGTCGGTGGGCGTGCTGGCCAACAATCCGCTGCGGCTCGGCGGCTGCCTGAACTCCGAGAGTGCCGAGAAGGCAGCGCGATTCGTTCGCCTGTGCGATGCGTTCGGCATCCCGATCGTCGTGATCGTCGACGTGCCCGGATACCTGCCCGGCGTGGATCAGGAGTGGGGCGGTGTGGTCCGCCGCGGCGCGAAGCTGCTGCACGCCTTCGGCGAATCGTCGGTTCCCCGCGTCACGCTGGTGACCCGCAAGATCTACGGTGGCGCCTACATCGCGATGAACTCGCGATCGCTGAACGCCACCAAGGTGTTCGCGTGGCCGGACGCCGAGGTCGCCGTCATGGGCGCCAAGGCCGCGGTCGGCATCCTGCACAAGCGCAAGCTCGCCGCGGCCGCTCCCGAGGACCGCGAGGCCCTGCACGAGGAGCTGGCCGCCGAGCACGAGCGAATCGCGGGCGGCGTGGACAGCGCCATCGAGATCGGCGTGGTGGACGCGAAGATCGATCCCGCGCACACCCGAAGCGTGCTGACCCAGGCGCTGGCCGAGGCACCCGCGCGTCGCGGCCGCCACAAGAACATCCCGCTGTAGGCTACCCCCCTGCGCCGAAACTGCATTCCCTGTCATCACCGCTGCGGCTCAATGACAGGGAATGCTAGTTCGCGTGAGTGGCGATGAATTCCTCGGCAGAGGTGACCGCTCGCTCGCGGTCACCGGCGACCAGCCCGATGCGCGTCCGGCGGTCGAGCACGTCGTCGACGGTCAGCGCCCCCTCGTGAGTCGTGGCGTACTCGAATTCGGCACGGATGACGTCGATTCCATCCGCCACGGGTGCATTGGGGCGTTCGCAGGTGGCGCGGGCGATGACGTTCGGTGCCTCCGCGCCATAACGCGCGACGAGTGACGACGGCAGGTCGATGGGTGAGCGCAGCGTCGACACCGGGTTCGCCGGCGCACCGACCAACGGCAGGTTGCGGGTGCGGCACGGGCCGGCCGCGAGGTCCCGAACGGCCACCGCGCGGTCGAGCACGTCCTCGGCCATGAAGCGGTACTCCGTCAGCTTCCCGCCGATCACGCTGAGGACGCCGTTCGTCGACTCCACCACGGCGTGCTCGCGCGACACGTCGGCCGTCCTGCCACTGCCGGTGTCGATCAGCGGCCGGAGCCCTGCATAGGCGCCGATGACGTCAGCTTCGGTCAGGGCGACGTCCAGTGCGGTGTTCACGGTGTCCAGCAGGAACGTCACCTCCTCGGGCGTCGGTTCGGGTACGTCGGGGATGGGCCCCGGCGCGTCCTCGTCGGTGAGCCCGAGGTATACCCGCCCAAGTTGTTCGGGCATGGCGAACACGAAGCGATTGGTCTCGCCGGGGATCGGAACCGTCAGTGCCGCAGTCGGATTGCCGAAGCTGGCGGCATCGAACACCAGGTGCGTGCCGCGGCTGGGTCGTAGCCTGATCGACGGGTCGACCTCGCCTGCCCACACTCCGGACGCGTTGATCACCGCACGCGCGCCCAACTCGAAGGATTCCCCTGTGAGCTGATCGGTCAGACGCACCGACGTACCCGTGGCCTCCGATGCCGCCATGCGCAACAGGATTCGTGCCCCATGCTGGGCGGCAGTGCGCGCGACGGCAACCACCAACCGCGCGTCGTCGATCAGCTGTCCGTCGTAGGCCAGCAGGGCACCGTCGAGCCCGTCGCGCCGCACCGTCGGCGCCAACTCGATGGCGCGGGCGGCCGGTACGCGCCGTGACCGCGGCAACGTCGACGCGGGAGTGCCCGCCAGTCTCCGCAGGCCGTCCCCGGCGCTGAAGCCGAAGCGGACCAGCGCCCGCGAGGGGCCGCTCATCGACGGCAGCAGCGGTATGAGCTGCGGCATCGCGGTGACGAGGTGAGGAGCGTTGCGCGTCATGAGGATTCCACGTTCGACGGCGCTGCGGCGGGCGATGCCGACATTGCCCGTGGCCAGGTACCGAAGGCCGCCGTGCACCAGCTTCGAACTCCACCGGCTGGTTCCGAAGGCGAGGTCGTGCTTCTCCACCAAGACGACCGACAGTCCGCGGGTCGCCGCATCGAGCGCGATCCCGGTGCCGGTGATGCCACCGCCGATGACGACGACGTCGACGTTCGTGCCGTCGCCGAGTGCGGCCAGGTCGGCGGTGCGACGGGCGGCGTTGAGGGCCGTCGACGGGGTGCTGACGGTCATGGCTTGAGGTATCCGTTCAGTGCCAGGGCCAACTCGGTGACCAGGTCTTCGGCGGGCAGCATCGACTCCACCATCTGAGCGGACAGGATCGTCGACTGGGTGATCAGCAGGCTCATCGCCGCGAGTTGCCTGGCGTCGCCCGCCCGAACGCTGCCCTCGTCCTGCGCCGACTTGATCTCGCCGGCGACGGTGTCGAGCAGGATTTGCTGGCTGGTACCCAACCGTTCGGAGAGATAGAACATCGCGAGGTCGGGCGCCTGGTGCAGTACCGACATGATGACGTCGTCGCGGCGCACGCGCTGGGCCACGGCGACGACGCGCGCCACGAGCGGCTTGCGGCCGGTGCCCCGGCTCGGCACGGCGTCGAGTGCGTGGGTGATCCGGCTGGTCAGGAGCGCAGCGAGGATCGAGCGTGCATCCGGAAAGCGCCGGTAGACGGTGGGCCTGCTGACCGCGGCGCGGCGGGCGATCTCGGCGAGCGTGACGCGGTCCACGCCGAAGGCGAGCACGCATTCGGCAGCCGCCTCGAGGATGCGGTGTTCGACCGGACGCGACCGTTCGTCGTTACTGATTGACATGATCTGTAATACTGTAACGCATGATGAAGTGGAACGCCTGGGGAGACCCGGCGGCGGCCAAGCCGCTCTCCGACGGGATTCGGACGCTCCTGGTCCAGGCCCTTGGTGTCGACCCCGTCGCGGCGCCCGAACCCCAGGCCGATCAGGTGCGCCTGCGGCCGTCGGCGCTCTCCGACGACGACCGCGCGGCGTTGGCGGCGATCGTCGGCGACGCACAGTGCACCACCGACGACCACGGCAGGCTGCTGCGCGCCGGTGGCAAGTCGACCTTGGACCTGTTGCGGCGTAACGGTTCGGACGTACAGGATGCACCCGATGCGGTACTGCTGCCCGCCGACGAAGAACAGGTGGCCCAGATTCTGCAGTGCTGCAGTCAGCGAGGCATCGCCGTCGTCCCCTTCGGTGGCGGCACCAGCGTGGTCGGTGGGCTCGATCCGCTCCGCGGTGAGTTCGGGGCCGTGGTGTCGCTGGACCTACGGCGTCTCGACCAGCTGCACTCCCTCGACGAGGTCTCCGGCGAAGCCGAACTCGGCGCGGGGGTCACGGGTCCGGATGCCGAGGAACTGCTTGCCGCGCATGGGTTCTCACTCGGTCACTTCCCCCAGAGCTTTCAGTTCGCCACCATCGGCGGCTTCGCGGCCACGCGGTCGTCGGGCCAGGATTCCGCGGGCTACGGGCGATTCGACGACATGGTCCGCGGACTGCGCGCCGTCACCCCGGCGGGAGTGCTGGACCTCGGGCGGGCCCCGGCATCTGCGGCAGGCCCGGATCTGCGGCAGCTCATCGTTGGCTCCGAAGGTGTGCTGGGCGTGATCACCCGGGTGCGGGTCCGGGTCCACCCCATCCCGGAGACGACCCGCTACGAAGCCTGGTCCTTTCCCGACTTCGCCACGGGTGCCACAGCACTGCGGGCCGTCGCGCAGAACGGAACGGGCCCCACCGTCATCCGGTTGTCGGACGAAGCCGAGACCGGCGTCAACCTCGCGACCACCGAGAACATCGGGGAACAGACGGTCACCGGCGGGTGTCTGGCGATCACCGCGTTCGAGGGCACGCCCGCCCACGCCGAGAGCAGACACCTCGAGACGCGGGCGGTGCTGGCGGCCAACGGGGGTGCGAGCCTTGGCGAGGAGCCTGCGAAGGCGTGGGAGCACGGCCGCTTCGGCGCGCCGTACCTGCGTAATTCGCTGCTCGCGGCCGGAGCCCTGTGCGAGACCCTGGAGACGGCGACGAACTGGTCGAACCTCGCGACGCTGAAGGCGGCGGTGACGGACGCGCTCACCACCGAGCTCGCCGGTACCGGCACTCCGGCACTGGTGCTGTGCCACATTTCCCATGTGTATCCGACCGGCGCCTCGCTGTACTTCACCGTCGTCGCCGGGCAGCGCGGCAACCCGATCGCGCAGTGGCGCAGGGTCAAGGCCGCGGCGTCGGAGGCAATGGTCCGTCACGGCGGCACTATCACCCATCACCACGCGGTAGGCGCCGACCACCGACCATGGATGCGCGAGGAGATTGGCGATCTCGGCGTCGAGGTGCTGCGCGCGGTGAAGGCGGTCCTCGATCCCGCCGGAATCCTCAACCCGGGCAAGCTGATTCCGTGACCGTCGGTCGTGTCACCGTGCTGACCAATCCGGCGTCGGGACACGGCAGCGCCAGTCACGCCGCGAAACGGGCGATCGCGCAACTGAACCGGCGCGGAGTCGACGTCGTGGCCATCGCGGGCACCGACGCCAACCACGCGCGCCGGCTCGTCGAGGGTGCGTTGGAGCGCGGGATGGACGCCCTCGTCGTGGTGGGCGGTGACGGCATCGTCGCGCTCGCCCTTCAGGTGCTGGCGCAGACCGACATCCCGCTCGGCATCGTCCCGGCGGGCACGGGTAACGACCACGCCCGCGAGTTCGGCATTCCGACGAACGATCCCGAGGCCGCCGCGGACGTCGTCGTCGACGGGGTGGCCGACACGGTCGACCTCGGCCGCATCCGTGGCGCCGACGGCACCGACCGCTGGTTCGGCACCGTCATGGCCGCGGGCTTCGACTCCCTGGTAACCGACCGAACCAACCGCATGCGGTGGCCCCACGGCCGGATGCGGTACAACGTCGCGATGGTCGCGGAGATCTCGAAGTTGCGGCTACTGCCGTTCCGGTTGACGTTCGACGGCGAGGAGTTGGTCACGGATCTGACGCTGGCGGCGGTCGGCAACACCCGCAGCTATGGCGGCGGGATGCTGATCTGTCCCGACGCCGACCACTCCGACGGCGAACTCGACGTCACGATGGTGCAGTCCGCCTCGCGCGCCAAGCTGATCCGCTTGTTTCCCACCGTGTTCAAGGGCACGCACGTCGAGCTCGACCAGGTGCGCACCGCGCGGGCGAAGGTCATCACCCTCGAGTGCGCGGCTTCGCCGCAGATTACGGCCTACGCCGACGGGGAGTTCGTCTGCCCGCTGCCGGTCGAGGTGACCGCGGTGCCCGGCGCGCTGAGGATCCTGCGGCCCGCGTGACCGGCTAGCCGACGCCGCGGTTCAACCAGATGAGTTCACCCGTATCGCCGCCACCGCGATAGGCCTCGAGGGCCTCGTCCCAGGCGGTGCCGAGCACGGTGTCGAGTTCGGCGGCCAGGGCGTCGGCGCCGGAGGACATGAGCCCACGCAGCCGGTTCTCCCCCACCATCACGTCGCCGTTGGCGCTCATCACGCCGCTCCACAGCCCGAGTTGCGGGGTGTGGCACCACCGATGGCCGTCGACGCCCTCGCTCGGGTCCTCGGTGACCTCGAAGCGAAGCACCGACCACGACCGCAGCGCGTTCGCCAGGGCGGCGCCGGTACCGACCGGGCCCACCCAGTTGGTGACGGCACGGAGCTGTCCAGGCATCGCGGGCTGCGGCGTCCACTTGAGGTTGGCCTTCGCCGACAGGGTCGACGAAAGGGCCCACTCCACGTGTGGACATACCGCCGCGGGCGAGGCATGGACATACACCACACCGGTGGCCGTGTCGGCGAACTGGTTCGATGCACGCATCATCTGCTCCTTCGGCTCCAAAAGGGACGTCTTCCCCGACGACCTACTAGATGCCAAGAAGTTGCAGTTGTTTCGTGCGTGTCTATTGTGCCCTGTGGGGCAGGCGTTGCGCTAGTGTGGCCCGAATTCTCTCAGCACTCCATCAGACACAGCAGGCCACCGGGGCAGCGCCCATTCGCCGAAGTCACGGTCCGTGAGCACGACCAAGGCCAGGTCAGCCACGGGATCGACCCATAGGAACGTGCCCGACTGGCCGAAGTGGCCGAACGTGTCGCCCGAGTTCAGCGACCCGGTCCAATGCGGGGACTTCCCGTCACGCAGCTCGAAACCAAGCCCCCAGTCGTTCGGGCGTTGCGTACCGTAGCCCGGCAGCACGCCCGGCAGACCGGGGAATTGCACCGACACGGCGTCGGCGTGCATGTCCGGTGACACCAGCGCGGGCCGCAACAGCTCGGCCGCGAAGAGGGCCAGGTCCGTCACCGTCGACTCGCCGCCGAATCCGGCGGCGGGCGCGCCGCCGGCCAGCGCCGACGCGGTCATGCCGAGCGGTTCGAAGACCGCCTCTGCGAGGTAGCGGTCGAACGGAATCTCCGAGGCCTCCTCCACCGCGGCGGCCAGGACGCTGAAGCCCTCGTTCGAGTAGATGCGCCGCTTGCCCGGTTCGGCGATGACGTCCGGTGATCGCATCGACAGGCCCGACGTGTGAGCCAGCAGATGGCGCACCGTCGACCCGGGTGGCCCAGCCGGCGTGTCGAGGTCGACGACGCCTTCCTCCACCGCGACCTGGACCGCGCGAGCGACCAACGGCTTGGTCACCGACGCGAGCGCGAACCGCCGACCGGTGTCACCGAACTCGGCGAGCACGCCGGCCGGGCCGGTCACCGCGGCCGCAGCAACCGGGACCGGCCAGTCGCCAAGGGCTTCGAGGGCAGACATGCCGACCGAGCCTAGTGCGCGGTGAGCCGGCGCCAGACCGCCGCCACGTGACGCGCGTCGGTGCCACAACACCCACCGAACACCGTCGCGGCGGGCAGCCGCCCGCGTAGAGCCGCGGTCGCGGCACCGAAGTCGTCGGCGTCGCCCTCGTCGAGGTCCTCCGCCTCGTCCAGCTCGGCATGGCTCCTCGCGGAGGCGTTCAACCGGAGGCCGACGATCCGCCGAAGCCACGGACCCGCATCGTCGAAGGTCGTCACGAGATGGGTGGGGTGCGCGCAGTTCACCATGAAGTAGGCGGCACCACCATCGGTCGCGTCGTCGACCAGTCCGACGGCCTCGCGCAGCGACTGCCCGGTCGCCAACCTTCCGTCGATCTCCACGGTGAACGAGACCACCGCGGGAATGCCCATCGCGACGGCGGCTCGCACGATCCCGATGGCCTCCGCGGGGTCGGCGATGGTGACGGCGGTGACCTGATCGGCGGCGGTGTCGGCGAAGGTGCGGATCTGCGGACCGTGGTAGTCCTCGGCCTCGGTGGCGGTCATGGCCTGCTCGCGTGGTCCGATGCAGCCGCTGGTGACTGCGGTGATGCCGTCGGCGGCCGCGGCCGCGCGGACCTCCTCGGCGAGCTCCATGGCCGCCCGGTTGACCCCGTCGAGACGCTCGGGCGAAAACCCAAGCCGCTCAGCCCAATCGGGGTTGGCTCGCCAGGTCGGCGATTCGACGACGAACCCCGTTCCATGCTCGCGGGCGATGTCGAGGTAGCCCGCGTAGTACCGGCGCAGCACATCGCGGGTGGCAGGCTCCTCGACAAGCGGGAACGCCGCGAAACACGGGAGTTCGATGCCGTGGTGGAACACCAGGTCGGTCTCCAGACCTCCGTCGGTGACGAACATCTGGTCGCCCGCGAGTTGAGGTAACGGCTGCGGCGCGTTCATGACAACTCGACCGATCGCTTCGCCAGACCCATCCAGAACCCGTCGACGACTTGCTTGGGCACCTGCTCGGGATCGGCCGAGGTACCGAGCGCGACGAACAGCGGCGCGAAGTGCTCGATGGTCGGGTGGGCGTACGGCATTCCGGGCGCCTTGCCGCGAAAGTCGATCAGCGCGTCGAGATCGCCTGCGTCGAAACACTCCGCAGCCCAGGCGTCGAATTCCCGCGACCAGCCCGGTGCGACGGCGTTCGGCGTCGGGTCCCAGTGCGCTGACACCACCAGAATCGCCTTCGGCCGCGGCAGCCGCGCCGACCAGCCAGCCAACTCGGACACCCACCGCTCATCCTCGACGAGCGGTGGCGCACCGTGGGACAGAAAGAGGGCGGGGATCACCGACCAAGTTTCCCACCCCGGCCGCTAGGTTGTACCCCATGAGTCAGACGGTGCGTGGTGTCATCTCTCGGTCCAAGAAGCAGCCTGTCGAGTTGGTCGACATCGTCATCCCGGACCCCGGGCCCGGTGAGGTGGTCGTCGACGTCATCGCGTGCGGGGTGTGCCACACCGACCTGACCTACCGCGAGGGCGGCATCAACGACGAGTACCCGTTCCTGCTCGGGCACGAGGCCGCGGGCACCGTCGAATCCGTCGGTGACGGCGTCACCAACGTGGAAGTCGGCGACTTCGTCATCCTCAACTGGCGCGCGGTTTGCGGACAGTGCCGGGCGTGCAAACGCGGCCGCCCCTGGTACTGCTTCGACACCCACAACGCCGCCCAGAAGATGACCCTGACCGACGGCACCGAGCTCACCCCCGCCCTCGGCATCGGGGCGTTCGCCGACAAGACGCTCGTCCACGAAGGCCAGTGCACCAAGGTCGACCCGGAAGCCGACCCCGCCGTCGCCGGCCTGCTCGGCTGCGGGGTGATGGCCGGCATCGGCGCGGCGATCAACACCGGCAACGTCGGCCGCAACGACACCGTCGCGGTCATCGGGTGCGGTGGGGTCGGAGACGCCGCGATCGCCGGCGCCGCCCTCGTCGGCGCCAAGCAGATCATCGCCGTCGACACCGACGACCAGAAGCTGAACTGGGCGCGCGACTTCGGCGCCACCCACACGATCAACGCCAAGGAGTTCGACGTCGTCGAGACCATCCAGGACCTCACCGACGGCAACGGCGTGGACGTCGTCATCGACGCGGTCGGCCGACCCGAAACCTGGAAGCAGGCGTTCTACGCCCGCGATCTGGCAGGCACCGTCGTCCTGGTCGGGGTCCCCACCCCGGACATGACCCTGGAGATGCCGCTGGTCGACTTCTTCTCCCGCGGCGGCTCGCTGAAGTCCTCCTGGTACGGCGACTGCCTGCCCGAACGCGACTTCCCCACCCTGATCAGCCTCTACCGCGAGGGCCGTCTGCCGCTGGAGAAGTTCGTCTCCGAGCGCATCGGCCTCGACGGGATCGAGGACGCGTTCCACAAGATGCACGCCGGCGAGGTCCTGCGCTCCGTGGTGATGCTGTAATGAGCGCCACCAACATCCAGCGCCTCGTCACCAGCGGCACCTTCGAACTCGACGGCGGCAGCTGGGACGTCGACAACAACATCTGGATCGTCGGCGACGACACCGACGTCGTGGTCTTCGACGCCGCCCACACCGCCGAACCCATCATCGAGGCCGTCGCGGGCCGCAACGTCGTCGCCATCGTGTGCACCCACGGCCACAACGACCACGTCACCGTCGCCCCCGAGCTCGGCAAGGCTCTCGACGCACCGGTTCTGCTCCATGCGGCCGACGACGTGCTGTGGCGGATGACCCACCCCGACGACGAGTTTCGCAATGTCGAGGACGGCCTGGTGCTGCACGCCGGCGAGGTGGAACTGCGGGCGCTGCACACCCCGGGCCACTCCCCGGGGTCGGTCTGCTGGTACGCGCCCGACCTCGGTGCGGTCTTCAGCGGTGACACCCTGTTCAGCGGTGGTCCCGGCGCGACGGGGCGGTCCTACTCCGACTTCCCCACCATCCTGGAGTCCATCTCCGGACGTCTCGGCACCCTGCCGGGCCCGACCGTCGTCTACACCGGCCACGGTGATACCACCACCATCGGCGACGAGATCGTCCACTACGACGAGTGGGTCAAGCGCGGCAGCTAGAGCTCGTCGAGCACCCGCTTCTTCTCGGCGTCGTACTCGTCCTGCGTCAGCGCGCCCGAATCACGAAGTCGGGCAAGGTTGTTGAGCTGTTCGAGCCGGATGCCCCCGCCGTCGGGCACCGCCTGGATCGACGTCGGCGCCGCCCACGCCGGTTCCGTCCGCGCCGTGCGTCTGACCCTCGATGCCCAGACCCGGGCGACGATCAGGTCGACGACGGCGAATCCGAAGACCGCCGCGAGGATCCACGGCAGGTGTCCGTAACCGCTGCCGTGGCCGAACGCGAGCGTCGGATTGAGATACGCGCTGACGTTGCCGTCGATGTCGACGTCGTAGGCACCCGCGACCGGGACGTCGAGATATCCGATGCGGACCCGGGCGTCGTTGTTCACCGTCGTCGTCGTGCCGTAGTCCTCGGTCAGCTGCACGTCGGCGCCACCCGGCCCGGTGATGCGGTACTTCAGGGGCGGCACGGGCAGGTTGTTACCGCTGCCGCCGATGAGCACGGTGTGGAAGGTGACGGTCACCTCGCCCGCGGGGAGCTCGACGCTGCTCGCGCCGGGGATGGGCACCTCCCCGTAGGCGTCGTACTCGTCGAACACGAAGGCGTTGAGGATCAGCATGACGACGAACCCGATCGCGGCGGCGATCATCGTGAACACCGCGAAGAACGTCAGCAACCGCGGCCCCGTCCGGCTCTTCATGATCGCAGTCTGTCACGTCGATCGACGTGAGGGGTTACCGTTTGCGGTATGCCCGAATCGAGCATCGTCGTGCGGCCCGAGCCGATGGACAGTGCCTCCTACACCGCAGCGTCGCGCCTGCAGGCAGCCGGATTACGTCCGGCGATAACACTTTTCGAACAGTCGGCCGCCGTGGTCCCCATCCCCCGCTCACCGCGGCCGATCGTCATCGCCGACTACGGCGCGTCGACGGGGCACAACTCGATGCTGCCGATTGGGGCGGCGATCGCCGTGCTGCGCAGTCGGACTCGCACCGAGCACTCCATCCTGGTGACTCATACCGATGTCCCCGACAACGACTTCACCGCGCTGTTCCGCACGCTGAGCGACGACCCAGACACCTATTTGAGGAAGGACGGTAAGGCGTTCGCCTCCGCCATCGGGCGGTCGTTCTACTCTCAGATCCTGCCGTCGGACAGCGTCAACCTTGGCTGGTCGTCGTGGGCCATCCAGTGGTTGTCCGAGGCTCCGCGACCGGTGCCCGACCATGTCCAGGTCGCCTACAGCGGGGACGACGCGATCCGGGCGGCCTATGCGCGGCAGGCGGCCCGCGACTGGCACGAGTTCGTCGCGTTCCGCGGCCGCGAACTGGCTCCCGGGGGCCGGCTGGTGGTGATGACGATGGCGATTGGCGACGATGGCGAGTTCGGTTACCGCCCACTGCTCGCCGCGATGGTGGCGACGCTGGGCGAATTGGTCGCCACGGGGCTGGTGACCGCCGACGAACGGCGCGGGATGTCCATTCCGACCGTCGGGCGTCGGGCCGGTGACTTCCTTGCGCCGTTCGCGCCGTCGGGGACCTTCGAGAAGTCGTCGATCGCTCACCTCGACGTGTTCGACGCCGAGGACCGCTTCTACGACCAGTACCGGGTGGACAAGGACGCGGAGGCCTTCGGCGCGCGGTGGGCGGAGTTCTCCCGGGCGTCGGTGTTCCCGACGCTGGCCGCCGCCTTGGCCGGTGGTCGCGACGAGGAACGGCGGGGCCGGTTCTTCGACGCGTTGGAGGCGGGTATTGCGACCAGGTTGGCCGCCGACCCCCAGCGCATGCAGATCCCGCTGGCCCAGGTCATCATCGAGAAGCGGGCGCACGCCAACTGACGGTCAGGGCGCCATCTCGTAGGCGCCGTCGTAGGCCTTGACGCGTTCCCACACCCGATCGAAGCGGGCGGCGTCGGGCACCGGCTTGCGGACCGCCGCCAGTGCCCAATCCTGTTGCGCCTGCGTCGAGGTCGGCTTGCCTTGCAGCGCAATGGCATAGGCGTTGAAGTCGTTGATCTGAAAGCCGAAGATCTGGTCGACGATATCGTCGTCGAGGCCGGTGAGGGCGGCCTGCTCGAGGATCAGCTGGCCGTACACGATCAGCGAGAAGAGGTGCCCCACGTTGAGCAGGAAGTCCAGGTCCTTGGCCTGGTCGGCGTCCGGCGCAGCCGTCAGCAGCAAGTCCCGGAACGACTGCGCCTGTTCGTAGAACCGCGCGACGTTCGGAATCCGGGTGTGGCTCTCGTAGGCGGGAGTCCAGTCGGCGAACTGGATGGCACCCGCGCCGCGGGTCGGTCCCTGATTCCAGAAGAACGTGTCGTCGGCGGCGTCGTTGCGGGTCGGGAGCTCCGGATACTCGGTGGGATTGAGCATGTAGTTCGGCATGAACTTCAACACCAGACCAACGTTGACGTGCACCGTGCCCTCCAAGCGGGGCAGGCATCCGATGAGCTGGGCGACCTCGCGGAACATGGTGTTCTTCTCGTAGCCCTTGGCGGCGATCACGTCGTGCAGCGAGCGCATCACGGTCTCGCCCTCCATCGTGACCTTGGCCTTGGTCATCGGATTGAACAGCAGGTAGCGCCGGTCCTCCAGGCTGGCGCTGCGGAAGTAGTCGACGGCGCGTCGACTGAACGCCTTCATGGCGATCATCCGTGAGTAGGCGTCGACGAAGTTGACCCGGACGTGTCCGAAGTCGGTGACCGGGTTGCCGTACAGAATGCGGTTCTGCGCGTGGGTGATTGCCTCGTAGAAGGCGTGTTCGCACATGCCGATCGACGAGGAGCACAGGTTGAACTTCCCGACGTTGACCGTGTTCAGCGCGGCACTGAAGGCTTCGACACCGGTGTGCAGGATGTCCTCCGCCCGCACCGGGTAGTTCTCCAGCCGGAACGTGCTCACGTAGATCTGCATGTGCACGACGTTGTCGATCAGGTGGTAGTTCTCATGGCGGCTGTCGGCGGCGAAGAAGACGTATCCGTCGTGGCCGTCGACGTCGCCGCGGCGGCCGAAGACCGACACCAGGCTGGCGACGTTGCCGTTGCCGATGTAGTACTTCTCCCCCGAGGCGCGGTACAGGATGCCGTCGGCCTGGTCCTCCGGGCTGGCGGGTGTCAGCACCATGTCGGTGCTGTAGACGTCGGCGCCGTGCTCGCGCTCGGACAGCCCGAACGCCATCACTTCCCCGGCCTCGAGGTCGTCCGCCGCCCTGAGCTTGGCGTCCTTGTTCTCGCTCTGCCAGACCGGCCCAAGACCGAGGATGGTGACCTGCTCGGTGTACCAGTACGTCAGTCCGTAGAAGCCGAGAATCTCGGCGAGCGCGGCGTTGCGCGCGCCGTCCCAGCGCTTGTCGGGGTTGCCATCGGCGAACTCCGACGGGGTGAGGAAGGTGGCGAACACCTTCTCCCGCTTGACGAAGTCGACGAACTCTCCCGGCCACTGCGCCTTGAGGTCGTCGTCGAGGATGCGTTTCTTCCCTTGACCCTCGAAGAAGTCGATGGTGGCGCGCAGCAGTCTGCGGGTCTCGGCGTCGAACTCCCGAGGGTCGTAGGTGTTCGGATCGAAGAGGAGGCCGTCCCCGGTTGGTACGGAAGTCATGGCTTGCAGCCTAGGGCTGGGCCGGTTGGATCGGTGCCGGAACGAACGGCAGACCGGGGATGGTTTGGTACGGCAGCGTCGGGATGATCGGCGCCTGCGTGCTCGGCGGCGCCTGCGTGCTCGGCGGCGGCGGCGTCTCGGTCACGGTCATGGTCGGCGGTGGCTCCGTGGTCGTCGCCGGGGGTGGCGGCGCTTCCGAGGCGGCTGGTGGTGGTGGTTGCTGGGTCACCGTCACGACGGGCGGCGGGGCCTGCTGGACGACGGGCGGGCCGTCCTGCGTGGGAACCGGCGGTGCCTCCGAACTGGGCTCGGGAGCAGGCGGCGGCGCCGACTCCGCGGTCGTCGTCGGCGGTGGTGTCGTTGCCGGAGTTGGGGATTCGTCGTTGCGGAGCAGGTAGAAGAGGGCTGCGCACACCACCAGCAACAGGGCGAGCGCGCCGATGGCGACCATCCCGACGGGGCGGCGGTACCACGGCACGGGCGCCTCGGTCTCGGCGTCGTCGTCGCGATCGGCCGCCAACTCCGGCTGCGCGGAGGTGATGACGGGGACCCGCAGATGCTCCGACAACGACGTCACGAGCAGCGGAATGCGCGCCCCGCCCCCGACTGCGGCCACCGCGGCGAGGTCACCAGCACGAATACCATTACGCTGCAATGCTTCTCGCACACCGGCGATCAGGCCGTCCAGTGCCGGCCGGATCGCGTCGTCGAGTTCGGTGCGGGTGACGCGCACCTCGGTGCGATGACCCGGCACTTCAACGGCGAACGAGGTGACCGACGACGTCGACAGGCGCTCCTTGGCCACCCGGCACTGGCCGCGCAGGCGACTCAGGGATCCGATGGCCGACGTCCCGGTCAGATCGACCGCGTCGGAGGTCGCCAGGTCACCGACCACCCGACTCAGAAGGGCCTGGTCGACGAGGTCACCGGAGAAGTCGGGGTGGCGGACGGTCGGGCCGACGGGCTGAAATCCGCGGGCGGCGTCGGCGAGGGTGACGCTGGCGCCGGTGCCACCCACGTCGCACAGCGCGATGATTCCCCGCGACGGGACGCCAGGATCGGCCTGCAACGCGGTGAGCGACGCGACCGCGTCCGACGACAGCCGAGCCCCGCGAAGGTCGGGCTGGGTGGCGAGCGCGCCCCGCAGGGCGTCGACGGCGGCCGGCCGCCAATGGGCCGGATGGGTGACGGCGACCGCCTCGGCGGGCGGTCGACCCCCGGTCAGGGCGTCCAGCAGCGAACGAAGCGCCTCGGCGAGGAGCGCTTCGGCGCGGTGCGACGACCCGTCCGAGGCAACGATGGCCACTGGATCGCCGACGCGGTCGACGAAGTCGGTGAGGATCAACCCGCGTTCGACGAGGTTCGGGTTCTCGCTGGGTACGCCCACCTCGGCGGGCCGGTGCGGGTACAGGGTGAGCACCGGGGACCGGGTCACCGCCGACCGCCCGACGGCCACCGCCCGCAAAGCGGTAGCGCCGACCGAGAGACCTATTCCTTCTGCCACGTCATCGAATTGTGCCCTGCCCAGCAATCAGGGGTAGATCCAGAGGGGTCACCCAGCCCGGCGGCAGGTCGTTGACGGCGGGCACCGCGTTGAGCGCGCGCAACCCCGTGGCGAGGCAACCGGCCGCGGCGGCGTCGCGCCCGGAGCCGTCGGTGAACCGGAACGCGGTCTCCTGGAAGATGCTCGGCGTGCCCTCGATGTCGACCCGGTAGACGTCGTTGTCGTTGCCCGACGGCCAGTCCGGGGCGGCGTCGGCACCGATCCTGTTGACGTGCTCCAGCTGGATGCGGGTCTCGCCCTTGAAGACACCGTTGATGGTGAAGCGCACGGCGGCGACGTTTCCGGGGGCGATGACACCCTTCACCGTCTTGCGCTCATCCGGTGTCACCCACTTGTCCCAGGTGGTCGTGATCTCGTCGAGCTGGATGCCTGCGGCATGCGCGATCATCGGAACCGTTGCGCCCCACGCGAAGATGAGGATGTCCGGCGTCTCCAGCAGCGGCCGGTGCTCGGGCGGCCTGCCGATGCCCATCTCGAACTCGTAGTCACCCTCGTAATTGGTGTAGTCGAGCAATTCCGACGCCCGGACCGTCCGGATCTCCGAACACAGGCCCATCAACGTCATCGGAAACAGGTCGTTGGCGAAGCCGGGATCGATCCCCGTCGTGAAGCACGACGACCCGCCCGCCTCGCAGGCGTCGGTGATCGGCTGGATCCACGACGGTGGGTTGAGATGCATCGCCGGCCACACCCACGGTGTCATCGACGTCGAGCAGACGTCGATCCCCGCCCGCAGGAACCGGGTCAGGAGCGCGATGTTGTCGTCGGCATGCGCGGCCGTCGGCCCGTAGTGCACGACGGCGTCGGGCTTCAGCGCGATGAGCGCGTCGACGTCGTCGGTGGCGGCGAGGCCGATCGGGCCGCCGAGCCCGCAGATCTCACCGACGTCGCGACCCACCTTCTCCGGGTTGCTCACACCGACCCCGACGAGGTCGAACAACGGGTGTTTCACGATCTCGGCGATCACCATCCGGCCGACGAAACCAGTGCCCCAGACCACCACGCGCTTGGTCATGTCAGAAGCACCGCTTCAGGCCGCCGGGCTCGCAGTACAGCGGATACCGTTCGACCGGGATGGGCAGCGGCCTGGCGAACGCGAGCGTGAACGGCGAGTTGACGACCTTCGCGGTGACCTGGCCGTTGCAGACGTTGCTGTTGCTCACCGAGCGCGTGCCGGTCAGCGTGACGTCGTCGAATTCGTAGGTCTCCTGGATCGGCGCCGTGCTGCCGTCGGGACACGTCATGCCGTCCTTGATGTTGGTGGAGAACATCCACTGCCCGCCGGTCAGCCGGGCGTCCCCGCCGCTGACCCTGGCCGAGGACGGCGCGACGTGCAGCCGGCACGCGACCGGGAGCTCGAGGTTGTCGCGCAGGTCGCCGACGGTGGGAACGCAACTCGGATAGATCGTCCACTCCTCGTGCACGTCACCCTGGTCGTAGCTATAGATGCCCTGCATGACCTGGTCCGCGTGGGCCGGGCCGGCGAGCCCGAAGGCCGAACCCATCATGATCGTCGCGACGGCGAGCACTCGGGCGGTCGTCATGCCCCGAGTATCGCAGTGCCGTCGACCGGAGTCACGGCTTTGCCCGACGCGGCGGCGCTGGAGTCACCGTGGCGTGAGAGGGTCGATCGATGAATGCACTCGAGGGCAAGGTCGCGCTAATCACCGGGGCGTCGGCGGGGCTGGGTGCCGCCACGGCGCGGCTGTTCGCCGAACGTGGCGCCTCGGTGTTCGGGATCGCCCGGGACGCCGAGCGGATGGCCGAGGTATTCGCCGACGTGCCCGGCGGAAGGTACGCCTCGGTGGACGTCACCACGCCCGCGGCGTGCAAAGCAGCTGTGGCTGAATGCATTTCGGCGTTCGGCCGGCTCGACGTGCTGGTGAACGTGGCGGGCTTCCACCAGATGCGGCACACCACCACCATGTCGGATGAGGACTGGGACCGAGACCTGGCGGTGAACCTGAACGGCCCGTTCTACCTGTGCCGCGCGGCGTTGCCGCATCTGCTCGAGGTGGGCGGCAACATCGTCAACGTCGCCTCCATCGCCGGCGTCGAGGGTGAGGTCTACTCGGCCGGCTACTGCGCCGCCAAGCACGGGCTGGTCGGGCTGACCCGCGCGCTGGCGGTCGAGTTCACCAAGAACGAGCTGCGGGTCAACGTGATCTGCCCGGGTGGCATGCCCACGGCGCAGACCACCGAGTTCGAGGCGCCGGAGAACGCCGACTGGGATCTGATCATGCGGATTGCCTCACCCCGGGGCTTCATGGCGACCGAGGACGTGGCCAGGTCCATCGCGTTCGTGGCCGGTGACGACGCCGCCGCGATCCACGGCGCGGTGATCCGCGTGGACAACGGCAAGGGTGCTGGGTGATCGGCCGGCGCCGCAACTCCTCGGTGGCGGGGCGTTCATCGCGCCGTCGTGCACTGCGAATGCGCCGTGCACGCGTAGCTGCCACAATCGCGCGGTGACCGACGTCGTGAACTCAGCTGCCGCAGAAGCCTCTCATCTCCGCTCCGGATTGGACGCGGACGACCTGCGCGAAGCCATCTCCGATCACCTGCGGTACTCGATCGGCCGCCCGGCCGCTGCGCTGCGGCCCGACCACTACTACCGGGCGCTGGCGCTCGCCGTGCGGGACCGGATGCAGGACAACCGCGTCGCCTCCACCCAGCAGTCCCTGGACCAGCAGGCGAAGGTCACGTGCTATCTCTCGGCGGAGTTCCTGATGGGGCCGCAGCTGGGCAATAACCTCCTGAACCTGCAGATCGAGGATGCCGCCCGGACGGCGCTGAGCTCACTTGGCCAGGACTACGACGAGGTGCTCGCCTGTGAGCCCGAACCGGGGCTGGGCAACGGTGGTCTCGGCCGGCTAGCCGCGTGCTATCTGGACTCGCTGGCCACGCTCGAGCGGCCGGCGATCGGCTACGGCATCCGCTACGAGTTCGGCATCTTCAAGCAGGACTTCAACGACGGCTGGCAGGTCGAGCTGACCGACAACTGGCTGGCGAACGGAAACCCTTGGGAGATCGCCAAACCCGACGTCAACTACCTCGTCAACTGGGGTGGCCATACCGAGCACTACATCGACGACACCGGCGCCTACCGCATTCGCTGGGTGCCCAAGCAGGTGATCAAGGGCGTCGCCTACGACACCCCGATCCAGGGCTATGGCGTGCACACCTGCAACGTGCTGACCCTCTGGAGCGCGCGGGCCGTCGAGTCGTTCGCGTTGGACGCCTTCAACACCGGTGACTACTACAAGGCGGTCGAATCGGAGGTCACCTCGGAGACCGTCACCAAGGTGCTGTACCCGAACGACGAACCGGAGGCGGGCAAGCGGCTTCGGCTCCTGCAGCAGTACTTCTTCGTGTCGTGCTCGCTGCAACACGTGGTGCACATCATGGATGACCTCGCCGACGTTTCTCTGCATGAGCTTCCCAAGCGATTCGCGTTGCAGCTCAACGACACTCATCCGTCGATCGGCGTCGCCGAGCTGATGCGGATCCTGGTCGACGAGCGTCGGCTCGACTGGAACGACGCCTGGGCCATCACCGTGGCGACCTTCGGCTACACCAATCACACCCTGCTCCCCGAGGCGCTGGAGAAGTGGCCGCTCGGTCTGTTCGGCGAATCGCTGCCGCGGCACCTGGAGATCATCTACGAGATCAACAGTCGCTTCCTCGACGAGGTGCGGGCCCGCTTCCCCGGTGACGTCGAGCGGGTGCGGCGGATGTCGCTGATCGGCGACGACGGCGGCCAGACGGTGCGGATGGCCTACCTCGCCACCGTCGGCAGCCACGCGATCAACGGTGTCGCGGCACTGCACTCGGATCTGCTGAAGGCCAGCGTGCTCAAGGACTTCTACGAGCTGTGGCCGGAGCGCTTCTCCAACAAGACCAACGGCGTCACGCCGCGACGGTTCCTGGCGCTGTCCAACCCGGGTCTGCGCGGGTTGCTCGACAGCACGATCGGTGACGGTTGGCTGACCGACCTGGACCGGTTGCGCGGACTGGAAGCCTTTGTCGACGACTCCGAGTTCCGGCAGCAGTGGCGAGAGGTCAAGCGCGCCAACAAGGCTCGACTCTCGGACTTCCTGTTGGCGTCGACCGGGGTGCAGTTGGATCCGACGTGGATGTTCGACATCCAGGTCAAGCGCATCCACGAGTACAAGCGCCAACACCTGTCGGTCCTGCACATCATCAGGCAGTACTTCCGGCTCAAGATGGACCCCACCCTCGAGGTCGCGCCCCGTGCGTACGTCTTCGGCGGAAAGGCCGCGCCCGGCTACTTCATGGCCAAGCGCATCATCAAGCTGATCAACGCGGTCGGCGACATGGTGAACGACGATCCGGACGTCAACAAGTTCATGAAGGTCGTCTTCGTGCCGAACTTCAACGTGCAGAACGCCCACCTGATCTACCCCGCGGCGAATCTGTCCGAGCAGATCTCGACCGCGGGCAAGGAGGCGTCGGGCACCGGCAACATGAAGTTCATGCTCAACGGCGCGCTGACCATCGGCACGCTCGACGGCGCCAACGTCGAGATTCGCGAAGAGGCCGGACCCGAGAACTTCTTCCTGTTCGGCTTGACCGAATCAGAGGTCGAACAGCTCAAGCGCGACGGCTACCGGCCCGGTGACTACGTCGACGGTGACGACGAGCTGAAGGCCATCCTCGGACTGATCTCCTCGGGGCAGTTCTCCCACGGGGACACGGAGGTGTTCCGCCCACTGGTGGACAACCTTCTGCACGACGACCCCTTCCTCGTCCTGGCGGACTACCGGGCGTACGTGGACTGCCAGGACGAGGTCGCCGCAGCGTGGCAGGACAGGGACACCTGGTCGCGGATGTCGATCCTCAACACCGCACGCAGTGGAAAGTTCTCCTCCGACCGGGCCATCACCCAGTACTGCGACGACATCTGGAACGTGGGGCCGGTGCCCGTCGAGATCTGACGGTCAGGAGCACAGCGGCGTCAGCCCGGAGTAGAACCGCACCCCGGCCGGACATCCCGGCGCCACGGGTGGCCGCGGGTTCCAGGCGTGCACCACGATCGGGTTGAGCAGCCGGGTGCCCTGCGCCACGGGCGCATCACCGGCGATGAAGCACTTCGCCATCGCGTAGGTGGTGGCGTCGGCCGGGTCTGCGACCGCGTGGCCGGGGACGGCGAATGGCGAGTGCGGCACCCCGCGCGGTACCCCAACCGGTTGGCGATGAAGTAGCGTGGTTATGTCTGCTAAGTATTCGATTTCGCCAACGCTGGAGCCATGCCGATGACCTCGTTCAAGTCCGCTCTGTCCGTCGTCGCGGTCGCTGCCGGTCTGTCCGCAGCAGTGCTCGGCGTTGGCTCCTCGGTGGCGCTCGCCGATCCTCCGCCACCCGCACCGGGTCAAGGTGAGGTGCCGCCGCCCAATGCGCCGCGGAAGACCGCCGAATTCTGGGACGGCGAGCCCGTGGTGTGGACCTCGATGTGGGGCGGCCGGTGGGGGGTCTGGAAGAACGGTCAGTTCCTGACCCTGTCGTCGAACATCAACACCGGCGGCGGCTAGCCGGACTGCGTCAGCCCTGTTCGGCGGGCAGTGGTGCGCCGACGGGAGCGTTCGTCACCTGTGGCACGCCGGCCAGGTTGTCCACCACCGGGCGCTGGTC
Organism: Mycolicibacterium sp. TUM20985; assembly: GCF_030295745.1. Classification (NCBI taxonomy): domain Bacteria; kingdom Bacillati; phylum Actinomycetota; class Actinomycetes; order Mycobacteriales; family Mycobacteriaceae; genus Mycobacterium; species Mycobacterium antarcticum. The sequence goes on along the minus strand of NZ_AP027291.1, from coordinate 2,121,609 downwards.
AGGGCAGTAGTAGTTGATGCCCGCCGAGAGGAATTGGTATATCGCCTGCTCGGAGGTACCCCGGGCAAGGTTCGTCTTCAGGAACACGGCAGCCTCGGCGGCGTTGGCATCCAACCCCGTCCGCAACCGCTTGCACTGGATCTTGCCGATCCACGCGTTGTAGTCCTTGGGCCCGTAGATGCCGTAGACGTGGAGTTCGTTCGCGAAATCGGTGTCCGGGTCCGCCTGGGCCGGCGCCGCTGCGAACGCGCCAAGGGCGACGGCGGCGAATGCCGCAGCGAGTCCATTTCGCAAGAGAGCCTTCATGTCCGGATCCTATCGTCGATCTCGAAGATGTTGTGCGAGTAGCTGTTTGGAGCCAGCTGAGTCACAGGGCGGAGCGGTTGTGCTCGACGTCACGCCCAAACGGTCATTTGGTCACACGTCGCGGTTATCCACAATACAGTTATATGGGCTAATCTCTCATTTCAATCTCAGGTAGCCGTTGTGGGTAGGGGTTATGACCAAGGTTTTGCGTAGAGCATGGATCCCCATCGTGATCATCATCGTGGTGGTGGTCGCCGGGTTCACCGTGCATCGCGTCCGCACCTTCTTCGGCGCCGAGGGAATCCTGGTCACGCCGAAGAACTTCGCCGACGACGCCGAACCGTTCAACCCCAAGGTCGTCAAGTACGAGATCTTCGGTTCGGGCAGCTACGCCGACATCAACTACCTCGACCTGGATTCCAAGCCGGTCCGGGTCGACGGCGCCGCCCTGCCCTGGTCGATGACGCTGAGCACGACCGCGCCCTCGGTCCTTCCGAACATCGTCGCGCAGGGTGACGGGAGCGCCATCTCGTGCCGCATCACCGTCGATGACGAGGTCAAGGACGAGAGGACCACCGACGGCGTCAACGCCCAGACCTTCTGCCTGGTGAAGAACGCATGACGCCCCCCGATCACCGCGCGCCCGACTACGAGCCCACGACGGACGCCATCGCGACCGCCACGCCCCCCTCAGAGCAGGTACGCCACCGCCTCCCCCGGCTGATCCGCACCCTGGCGCTGCCCATCATCCTGGGCTGGATCGTCATCATCGCCCTCGGCAACGTGCTGGTACCCCAGCTCGAAGAGGTCGGCAAGATGCGGACCGTGTCGATGAGCCCCAACGACGCGCCGTCGGTGATCTCGATGCAGCACATCGGCGCCACGTTCGAGGAGTTCAAGTCCAACAGCTCGGCCATGATCGTGCTGGAGAGCGACCAGCCGCTGGGTGACGAGGCGCACGCGTTCTACGACGGGTTGGTCCGCAAGCTCGAGGCCGATCCCAAGCACGTCGAACACGTCCAGGACTTCTGGAGTGACCCGCTGACCGCGGCGGGCTCCCAGAGCAATGACGGCAAGGCGATGTACTTCCAGGTCTACCTGGCGGGCAATCAGGGCGAGACCTTGGCCAACGAGTCCGTCGAGGCCGTGCAGAAGCTCGTCGCCGACACACCGTTGCCACCAGGCCTCAAGGCCTACGTCACGGGACCCGCCGCCCTGCAGGCCGATCAGACGATCGCCGGTGACCGAAGCCTTCGGCTCATCGAGACGGTGACCATCGGCATCATCCTGGTCATGCTGCTGCTGGTGTACCGATCGATCGTCACGGTGTTGATCGTGCTGGTCATGGTGGTCCTCGAACTGGCAGCGGCCCGTGGCATCGTCGCCTTCCTCGGCTTCCACGACGTCATCGGTCTGTCGACCTTCGCCACCAACCTGCTCGTCACGTTGGCGATCGCCGCGGCAACGGACTACGCGATCTTCCTGATAGGTCGATATCAGGAGGCCCGAAGTGTGGGTGAGAGCCGAGAAGACGCCTACCACACGATGTTCAACGGCACGGCGCACGTCGTGCTGGGCTCCGGCCTGACGATCGCCGGCGCCACGTTCTGCTTGAGCTTCACGCGCTTGCCCTACTTCCAGACCCTCGGCGTTCCGTTGGCCATCGGCATGATCGTCGTCGTCCTCTGCGCGTTGACCCTCGGGCCCGCAGTGGTGACGATCGCCAGCAAGTTCGGGTTGCTCGAACCAAAGCGGGCCATGCGCACCAGGGGCTGGCGCAAGATCGGCGCCCTCGTCGTGCGGTGGCCGGGACCGGTCCTGGTGGCGACGATCGCGCTGAGCCTGGTGGGCCTGCTGACCCTGCCCGGATACAAGACGAACTACAACGACCGCGATTATCTGCCTGCCGACCTCCCGGCCAACGAGGGTTACGCGGCGGCCGATCGCCACTTCTCTCAAGCCCGGATGAACCCCGAGCTGATGATGATCGAGAGCGATCACGACCTCCGCAACTCGGCCGACTTCCTGGTGCTGGACAAGATCGCCAAGGCGGTGTTCCGGACCCCGGGAATCGGGCGCGTGCAGACGATCACCCGGCCGCTGGGCACCCCGATCGAGCACACCTCGATCCCGTTCCAGATCAGCATGCAGGGCACCACGCAGCAGATGAACCTGAAGTATCAACAGGATTCGTTCGCCAGCATGCTCAAGCAGGCCGACGAGATGCAGGGCATGATCGAGAATCTCGAACGCATGCTGGTGCTGATGGACCAACTCAACAAGGTCACTCACGACCTGACGGCCAAGACCAAGGAAACCGTCGCCACCACCAACGAGCTGCGCGACCACATCGCGGACTTCGACGAC